>JANWYQ010000006.1 GCA_025055015.1 Caldilineales bacterium | reverse complement strand
CCATCTGCTCTACCCAACGGGGGTTACCAAGACGGCGCCCTGCCGCAGAAGGGGCTCGGCGGACGACCGCTTGAGCGTTCACCCCACTCAACATACCGGGGGGCGCGAAGTTGCATTTTCGCGCGAAAGAGATATAATGCGAGCAAGCGCGGTGAGTAGAACACATGTTCTGCTCGGATTTCATTTACCGCCGCCGCCCTTTCGATCTTTTCTTGCAGCTTATGCGTGTTGACGGGAGCTCGTCGACTCTGGCTGCGCAGGGCTCCCGACCAGCGTGGTCCATCGGCCACGTCCCCACAACAGCCCTGGAAGTGGAGTGATCAGCGAACCATGGCTCAGTCGGTTTGGCATGTCAAGGACATCGAGAACGTGCTTCGTGGTGTGGAGCTGGCGTGTCGCCAGTTGGCTGCCCACTACGCCCCCGATCAGAGCGACGCCTTCCAACAGGGCTTCCTCACCGCTCTCGCCGCCACCGCCACCAGCCTCGGCATCGAGGTTAACCTTCCCCGCCCCAACGGTGCCGCCCGGCAGGCCTACGCTATGACCCCTGGGCGCCTGCTGTCGGAGGGGAACGGTCGTCACTAGACTCCCGGCGTCCCTCCTCCTCCGGCCGGTCGGGCAACATCCTAAGCACGTCCAGGGCGACCAGCTTCAGCAAGTTGTCTAGCCCGTTGCGCCGGCCACCTCCCTCCCCCGCGCTGTCCGCCCAGTCCACCCGCTCCAGGCGCTCCAGCAAGGCCATCTTCAGCAGCTGGGCCACGTCGGGGTGCTCCTCGGCCGCGTCGTGCAGCGCGCCGTACAGGAGCATGAAGGCGTTGCGACGATAGTGAGCCAACTCCTCCATGGTTTTTCCTTGCAACAGGGCCTGGTTATAAGCAATCTCCCGTTGGAAGTCTGAAAGTACAAGCTCCGTCAGGCCCTGGACCACTGCGGGGGACACGCACACCCGCCCGATCCCAGTGACGGTCACGCGGACGCCCAGGTACTCCTGCGTCACCTGGTTGATCTCCCGTGCGAGCTCGGCCTTCAGATCGTCTAACTGCAACCTGTCCATCGTCAGTAGCTCTTTCAGGCTGTGCTTGCGCAGGAGCTTGCGCGCCTCGCGGCCGGCAATGGCCACGACCGCCTCGCTCCAGTCGGAGCCGCTGGCGTTCCACACCTTCTTCTTGATGATCTCCTCGTCGTAGGGGAACTCGCCGTTTTCGACCGGCCGCTGACCCCCCTCGAAAGTGAGGCCGTGGAGGATGGTCAGCTCTATGCTCTCGATCGTCACGCCGTCCTTGGTGGCGACGTCATCCAGCTTCACCTGGGCCGACCGACGGTACAGCGGAACACACATGGCGATGCGCTCCATGGGGCGCACCCAATGGATGCCCGTTCCCTTGAGCCCCGAGATCACACCGTCCCGCTCCAAGATGGCCAGGTGCCCCTGTTGCACGTGAAGCTCACCGGGGCCCATGCGCTCCCGGTGGGGTGATCTAGGCGCCCGCACCACCTCCAGCTTGCCAGCCCGCAGCTCCCATTCCGCCGGCACCAGCGCCAACGCCCGGCGAAAGGCTCTACCGAGGGTTCCGAAACGCTTCTGGTCGGTGGTGGGCCGCAGGCGCTGATAGTCCAACAGGGTCATGCCCAACAGGACAGCGCCCGTAGCCAGCGCAGCGATCCAAATCCCCCCTACCAACGACGACAGAACCCGCGCCGGCAGAGAAGCCCCGGAGCCGAGCAAGGGGACGGCGAAGGCGGGTAACAGCCCCGCCGCCAGCAGCCTATCTGCCTGCCCGTAGAACATGGCCGCGGAGACAATCCCCAACCACACGAACAGGGCTAGGTAAAAGGGGATCCTGTAGCCCCCGTTCAGCTCTAATGCGATATTCAAGCCCAGTACAAGCACGGCCACCGTCGGCCCCAGGGCAATCCACAACGGCCACAGGTCCGGGATCAAGATCCAAAGCAGAAGGCTTGCAACGAACACCAGGACCAACCACAACGCAAGGCGCATAGGTGTAGCCTCCGCTGCCCCAACCGAGGTTGCAACCGATTTCCTAGCCCAGATGTGTCAGTAGATCGCTGTAACCCAACTGCCCGCAGTTCAATGCTCCCGCACCACGTCTGTCTCGGCGAGATTATATCACAAGCACAGCACGGGCCACCAAAAGCCGATGGTCGCCGCGCGGCCCAGCGGTCGCCCCAGCCCTGCAGCCGACGAGGGTCCCCCGCCCCAAGTCACCGTCCCCGGTGTTGTGCCAACGAGCGCGACCTGCTCGTCGCTGAGCCGATAGGCCGTCCCCCGCCCTAAGTCACCGTCCCCGGTGTTGTGCCCCGCTTCCCCCCGTGCTACAATCGGCCCAGAAGCCTTGTCCGAGGACCGGCCTTTGACCTCCCTCCCGCCCATCCTCTTCTTCACCCCCGACCCGCCCACCGCGCTGTGGCAGGACAAGCCGCAGATCGCGCGGCGGCTGGCGCGGCTGACGCCGGTGCTCTACGTCAGCGAGGAGCCCTACCTGCGCCCCCTGCTGCAGGCTCTGCGCCGCGGCCAGGCGCCGCCCCTCACCCAGCCAAAGCTCACCAGCCTCGCCCCCGGCCTCTACCGGTTCTCTTGGTCTCCCCTGGCCCCCGTCACCGGCGCGCCCCTGCTCGGCGCCGTCACCGCTGCGCTGCGCCATCGTCGCCTCCAATCTGCGCTGCGCTGGCTACAATCCAGTGATCAGTTGTCGGTGATCGGTGATCGGTCACCGACGGCCGAGCACTGTTCGCCGCGCGCCGCTCACCGTTCACCGATCCTCTGGCTCTTCCGCCCCGGCAGGCAGGAGTGGATTGACCGCCTGCGCCCCAGCCTGGTGGTCTACCACGTAGTGGACGAGTACAGCGCCTATCCCAACCTGTCGCCCGCCCAGGCGGAGCGCCAACGGGAGCTGGACCGCCGGCTCACCGCCCGCGCCGACCTGGTCTTCTGCACCGCCCAAAGCCTGGTGGAGGCGCGGCGGCCCCTCAACCCGCACACCTACTACTTGCCCAACGCGGTGGACTTCGAGGCCTTTCGCGGGGCCCGGCCGTCGCCCCTGCTCGCCCACCTGCCCCCGCCCATCCTGGGCGTGGTGGGCGGCATCAACGCCAAGGTGGACCTGGCCCTGCTGGCCGAGGCCGCTCGCCGCCGTCCCGCCTGGACCGTGGCCCTGGTGGGCCCCCTGGGCTATGGCCTGGACCCTGAAGAGCTGGCGCAGCTGCGCAGCCTGCCCAACGTCCACTTCCTGGGCCCGGTGCCGCCGGAGGACGCCCCGGCCGTGATCGCAGCCTGCGACGTGGGCCTGATCCCCTACCGCTTGACCGAACAGACCCGCCACGTCAACCCCCTCAAGGCCTACGAGTACCTGGCCGTGGGCAAGCCCGTGGTGGGCACGGCGCTGCCGGAGCTGGCTCAGTTCGGCGACCTCGTCCACATCGCCGCAGGGCAGTGGCCGGAGCCTGGTCGTCCGGCCGGCCAGACCGACGCCGAGAGCTTCATCGCCGCCGTGGAGGCGGCCCTGGCCGAGGCCGACGACCCGGACCGCGCCGCCCGGCGCCAGGCCTTCGCGGCAGCCAACACGTGGGACCACCGCGTGGCGCGCATGGTGGAGCTGCTTGAGGCGGCGATCGGTGAGCGGTGATCAGTTATCGGTGACCGGTGAACGGTAAACAGTGAACCGTGCGAGGCAAATCTTGATCCGACAAGGGAGACCGCTTGACCGCTTACTTCCGGCAGCCCCCTCTTCTCCTATCTTTCTTCCCTTCCCCTCTTCCCACCCCGCACTTGACACCCTCCTCCCAAAACGCTACACTTGCACCGGCGCGAACAAATCCCCCTCCTTTCGCATGTAATCGCCAGGCACAGAGGTACGCACCGGTGCCCTCGGACGTAGCCGCAGCCCGCAGCAAGCCTAAGCCCGTCGGCCTCTCCACCGACGAGTTGATCCGGCGCTATCAAGCCGGCCAGTCGGCCGCGTTCGACGCGCTGTTCGAGCGCTACAAGGACTACGTGTACCGCATCGCCTTCATGACCCTGCGCAACAGCGACGCCGCCGAGGAAGCCACCCAGGAGGCCTTCATTGACGTCATGCGCGGCCTCCAGCGCTACGACGTCGAGGGCGCCGCCCGCTTCGAGACCTGGCTCTACCGCGTCACCGTCAACCGCTGCAAGACCCGCCTCCGCCGCAAGACCCTCCCCTCCGCGGACTGGGACGAGATGGAGGAGAAGCTGGAGCGGCTGGAGGTGGAGGGCGAGGCGTCGGACGGAGCCCTCACCGGCCAGGTGGACGCCGACCCCGAGACGCTGGCGCTGCGCGGGGAGGAGCGAGCCCGGCTCTGGCGCGCGGTGAACCGGCTGGGCGACGTCCACCGCGAGGTGGTGCTGCTGCGCTACGGCCACGAGCTCTCCTACGAGGAGATCGCGGAGGCCCTCAACATCAGCGTTGGCACCGTCAAGTCGCGCCTCTTCAACGCCCACAAGAAGCTCAAGGAGATCCTTTTGGCGGAAGCGCCCGATCTGGCCCCTGCCCGCTCCTTGCCCACGCTGCTCCTGCTGCTCTTGGCGAGCTGACCGCAAGGGTGGACATGGACCGTCCGGCGCCCTCCATTCACGTGCTACATGGCCCACGTCGAAGAACACCTGCTGGCTTACCTGGACGGTGAGCTGAGCCCGGCGGAGGTGCAGTCCGTCGAGGCGCATCTGGCCCGCTGTGCGGCCTGCCGCGCCGCTCTGGACGAGCTGCAAAGCTTGCAGGCCGGCCTGACGCGCACGATAGCGGCCGCTTACGCAACCACGCGGCTGGCGCCCGCAGCGGAACAGCGCATCCGCAGCGCGCTGGCTGCCGAGCGCGCGCGCCAGGCGTCGCGCGGCCCGCAGCCGGGCTGGTGGCAGGCCCTCCAGCTCGGCCTGCGCAGCCTCCTCCGTCCGCTGACCCAGGCCGCCATCCCCGCCATGGCCCTCTTCTTCGTGGTGCTCACCCTCAACGCGTCCCGGCTGCCCTACCAGGCCGGCGCCCAGGAGCTGCTGGTGCTGGGCCAGAGCACCTTCACGCCGGGGTCCACCGCGGCCGTGCGCGTGGCCGTGCGCGACAACGCCAGCGGCCAACCCCTCGCCAACGCCCGGGTAGATGTCAGCCTGCGCCAGGCCGGCCTGGCCCGAACGGTCTTCGCCGGCAACACCGACGCCACTGGCTCCCTCCCTGTGCAGTTCCGCGTGCCAGAGGAGTGGCAGGGGGACGCTGAGCTGGTGGTGGAGGCCGACAGCGACCTGGGTGCCGCCGAGGTGACCGCGCCGATCCGCCTGGCCCGCACCTACCGCCTCCTGCTCAGCAGCGACCGCCCGGTCTACCGGCCCGGCGAGACGGTGCACCTGCGCACCCTGGCCCTGGGCGCCGTAGACCAACGGCCGGCGGCCGATGCGCTCGTCCGCTTCGAGGCCTTCGATCCCCAGGGAGCCGCCCTGCTCGGCCAGGAGGTGCGAGCCTCCGACTTCGGCATTGCGGCCGTGGACCTTGCGCTGGCCGCCGACGCCCCGGAGGGCGCCTACCGGCTGCGGGCCGTCCTGGGCGACACCGTCTCCGAGCGCACGGTGCAAGTGAGCCAGGCCGACCTGCCGGCGTTCCGCGTGGACGTGCGGGCCGACCAGCCCTTCTACCTGTCCGGCCAGGCTGTGGCGGGCACGGTGGACGCTGCCTACTTCTTCGGCCGGCCGGTGGCCGACGCCGCCGTCACCCTGCGGGTGCTGGTGAGCCGCCCGCGCGAGGCCGCCGATGCCGCCGACCCGGTGGTCGTCCGCCGGGAGGTCACAGGCCGCACCGACGCCGCGGGGCGCTTCTCCTTCCGGGTAGAGCTGCCCGAGCTGCCGGCTGCGTTCTTTGCCGCCCGGCAGCCCGGCGAGCCGGAGACCACCCTGGCCCTGGACCTAGAGGCGACGGTGGTGGACAGCCTCGGCCAGAGCGAGTTCGGCTGGCAGAAGCTGGCCCTGGCCCGCCAGCCCATCCTCATCGCCGCCGTGCCGGAGGGCGGCACCCTGCGCAGCGGGGTCGAGAACCTGCTCTTCATCCTCACCAGCTATCCCGACGGCCAGCCCACTGCGGCCACGCTGCAGGTGCAGATCGGCGACGCCGCCCCCATGCCCGTGGTCACCTCTGCCGCCGGCATCGCCGAGGTGCGCTACACCCCGCGGCAGGGCGACGTCGGCGCCCGCACCCTGCGCATCACCGCCGCCGACGCTGCCGGCCGCGAGGCCCGCGCTGAGCTGACCCTGCCGCTGGACCGGGCGCGCGAGGTGCTCCTCCTGCGCACCGACCGGGCGATCTACGCCGTGGGCGACACTGCAGCCGTCGAGGCGCTGTCGGCCGGCCCGGCCAGCGCCGTCTTCCTGGACGTGATCAAGGCCGGCCAGCTGGTGCTCACCCAGTCGGCCCCGGTGCAGGACGGCAAGGCCACCTTCGCCCTGGACCTCACGCCAGAGCTGGCGGGCACCCTGGAGCTCAACGCCTACGCGGTGGGCAGCGACAGCCGCGCGCTGCGGGACAGCCGGGTCATCGTCGTGGATGCGCCGGAGGCGCTGCGGGTAGAGCTGGCCACCGACCGACCCGAGTACCGCCCCGGCGAGGAGGCCATCCTCTCGGCGCAGGTGCAATCGGCGGCCGACGGCCGGCCGGTGGAGGCTGCCCTGGGCCTGGCGGTGGTCAACGAGGCGACCTTTGCCCAGCGGGACTACCAGCCCGGCTTCGCGCGCGCCTACTTCCTGTTGGACGAGGCGCTGCGCGAGGCGGGTGTGGCGGCCGCGTCCAGCCTCGAGCAGGCGCAGCAGCAGATCGCCCGCGCCAGTTGGGCAGCTTACACCGGCCAGCCCTACACCCTGGCCGTGCAGGCGGTTGACACGGAGACGCCGTCCCAGGTGAACCGCGCCCGGGTGGCAGCCTTTAGCCGCCTTAGCCTCGGCCTTGGCCTGGCGTCCATCGCCGCAGCCGCAGCCCTGAGCCTGGTCGTGCTGGCCGGCCTGCGCCGCGAGGGCCTCTTGGGCCGGGCCGCCGCCCGCAGCCTGGCTACGCTGCTGGTCCTCAGCGTCGTAGGAGCGGGGTTGGCCGCTCTTCTCGGCAGGCTGTCGGGGGCGGCAGCCTGGGCGGCGCTGGTCGTCAGCGGCGGCCTCTGGCTGCTGGCCTTGGCGGCGCTGGGCGCTTACGCCTGGCGCCGCGGGGACGGCCGCGCGCAGTACGCCGTGCTGCTGACCCTGGCCTTCGGCGTGGGGTTGGGGCTGCTGGCCTACGCCGCCGGGCAGGGCGGCGAGCTGTCCTCGGCCTGGGTGGCGGCTCTGGGGATCGCCTTTGGGGCCGCCGTAGTCAGCTGGCTGCTGTTGGGCTGGGGCCTGCGCCTGGAAGGCCGACGGTCTGTTGGCGCCATGGCGCTGGCAATAGCGCTGCTGCTGGTCCTGCTAGCGCTGTCGCTGCCCGTTGTCGGCGGCGCCGGCGGTCGCCTGATGGAGCAGGTCACGGCGCCCGTGGCCGGCGGCCTGCCTGGGAGCCTGCTGGCCGGCTGCGCCGCGCCGTTGCGCCCCGGCGGCGTCAGCCCGATGGTCGCCGAGCAGGCGGCCGAGAGCACGGCGCAGGAGGCGCCCGAGATGGCCCCCCAGGCGGCTGCGCCGCCCGCAGAGGAGGCGAGGGTCGCCGGCGAGGAGACGCCGGGAGCCCCGGTCGAGGCCGTGATGGCGCCCGCCCAGCCGGAGGCTGAGGCGACCGTTGCTGCAGCCGCCGTCGAGGAAACCGCCGAGGTCCAGGCGCTGGCCGTGGTCACCGACACCCTAGCCATGGCGGCCGCCCCTGGGGTCACCGTTACGGCGGCGGCCGAGATCACGCCGACGCTGCCGGTGGAGGCGGAAACCCCGACGCCCACCGAGACGGCCGAGCCGGAGGCCACCGCCGAGCCGACACCGGAGCGCGCCCTGGCGCACGCGGCCGCCGGCGAGACGCCGTCCCCCACGGCCGTTCCTGCGCCGACCCTCGAGCCGACGGCCACGTCCCTCCCCACGCCGCAGCCGACCGCCACGCCGCTCCCAACGCCGCCCGCGCCGGCGGCCGCCGTCGAGCCGGCCCTGCCGGCGCCGGTCATCGGCCTGGAGGCCTTTGGCCTTGGGCGTCGCTCGCCTGAGCCCGCCGATCCCGATGCGCTGGCGCAGCTGCCCATCGTGCGGGAACGCTTCCCGCAGACCCTCTACTGGAACCCCCAGGCCATCACCGGTCCGGACGGCCGCCTGCAGCTGAGCCTCCCCACGGGGGACGCCATCACCACCTGGCGCATCACGGCGCTGGCCGTGGACCGCAGCGGCCGGCTGGGCAGCGCGGTGGCGCCCCTGCGGGTGTTCCAGCCCTTCTTCCTGGGCCTGGACCTGCCGACCTCTCAGCTGGCCGTGGGCCAGGAAACCATCGTCGGGGTTCAGATCTTCAACTACAGCGCGCAGCCCCTGGCGGTGTCGCTGACCGGGCAGACCTCGCCGGGAATCGCTGCGCAGCTGGCGGCCGACCGCATCACCGTGCCGGCCAACGAGGTGGCCCTGGTGCCCCTACGGCTGCGCGGCTTAGCAGCCGGCGCGCAGACGCTGGTCGTCGTTGCGCAGGGCAACGATGTCAAAGACGCGCGGCAGGCCACGATCACCGTGACCCCCTAGCCTGCGCTTCCCCTCCCCCGTTCCTCCTTCGGGGCTCTCGGTTGCGGGGCCTGCCGCGGCGGCCCCCCTACAGCCTCTGCGGCCAGAGCGCTCTCACGATCTCTGCTCCGTACTCCTGCAGCTTGGCAGGCCCCAGCAGCTGCAGGGCTTCCAGCTCCTCCACGGTGCGGGGGGCCTCTTGGGCGATGGCCATCAGGGTTTGGTTGGTGAGGACCACGTCCACGTCCACCCCGCGGGCGGCGGCCTGCGCGGCGCGCCACCGGCGGAGGGCCTCGTAGCGGGCCTGGGTTTGGGGATCGGGCCGGCCGCTGCCGTTGCCCTCGCGTGCCGGTGGCCTGGGCGGGGATGCCCGGCGGCCCCGCTCGATGGCCGCCAGCAGGCCCTGGCCCCAGTGGCGCAGCACCTGCTCGGTCACCCCTGGAGTCCGGGCAAGCTGTTCCAAGGTCGTGGGCTGCTCGGTGGCCAGGGCCACCAGCAGGGCCTCGCTGAACAGCTTGAAGGGAGGCCGGTCCAGCCGGCGCGCCTCCTCCTCCCGGAAGATGTAGAGCTCTCGCAGCACTGCCTGCTGTCGGGGGGTGAGGTCACGAGCGCCGCCGATGCGCCGGAAATTCTCCGCGTCGAAGGCCTTGGGCACGGCCTCCAGGTCGGGCAGCCGGGCAAAGGCCTCGGCGGCCTCCGCCCAACGCCCGCGGCGGCGCAGCTCCTCCTCCTGCAGCGCCGCCAGGGGGATCAAGAAGTGGGTGTCGAGCTGGGCGTAGGAGAGCTGCTCCGGCCGCAGCGGCCGCTGGCCCCAGTCTGTGCGCTGCATGCGCTTGTCCAGCTTGACGCCGAAGTGTCGGACCAGGATGCTGCTCAGACCGACCTCCCGCCAGCCCAGGATGCGCGCGGCCAACATCGTGTCGAACAGGTTGGCGAAGCGAAAGCCGAAGTCGCGCTTCAGCCCTAGGATGTCGTTCTCGGCGGCGTGGAAGATCTTGCGCAGGGCCGGATCGGCGAACAGGTCCGCCAGCGGCGCTGGGTCCACGGCCAGGGGGTCCACGATGAAATCCGCGCCGGGCAGGGACAGCTGGATCAGGCAGACGCGCGGGTAGTACGCGTACAGGCTGTTGGCCTCGGTGTCCACGGCCACGGCCAGCGCGCGACGGCTCTGCTCCAGCAGCGCAGCCAAGCCGGCAGCGTCCTCGACCAGGATCGGCGGGGAAAGGGCGTGGCGGGCGGGGCTCATAGGGGGATGCGTGCCCTCATCGGTCGCGGAGCAGGCGCCCCCAGGCGCCCACCGTAACCTGTGCCGTGCTCAGCCATGAGACCCGCTCAGATAAACCCCCGCAGCCGGAAGTACAACAGCATTCCCCCTGCCACCAGCACCATGAAGCCCACGACGATGAAGAAGCCGTAGATCGTGTCGGCCGCCGGCAGCCACTCCAGGTTCATGCCGTACACCCCCGTGATCACCGTCAGCGGCAGCATGATCACGGAGATCACCGTCAACACCCGGATCACGTCGTTGATGCGGTAGGAGGTCACCGAGTCGGACGTGGCGCTGAGGCCCTCGATCACCTCCCGGTAGTCCTCCAGGATGTCCCAGGCCCGCGAGAAGCCGTCCACGATGTCGCCGAAGTAGACGTCCAGCTCCTCCTGGATAAAGGGGCGGTCCTTGCGCTCCAGGTTGCTGACGATGGCGATCTGCGGCTTCACCACCCGGCGCAGGGCGATGATGTCGCGGCGGATCAAGGAGATGCTCTGCACAATGGTGCGCATGTCCTCGGTGAACATGTTCTCCTCGATGGCCTTGATCTTGGCGTCCACCTTGCGCAGGATGGCGAAGTTGTAGTCCACCATGCTGTCGAGGATGGAGTACAGCAGGCGGCCGGCCCCGCGGCCCATGTGCTTCGCCCGCGCCACCCCGTCGTCGTGACAGGCCTCGAACAGCCGGTTCAGCGGCTTGAGCTGGCCGTCGTGAATGGTGATCAGATAGCCGGCGCCGATGAAGAAGTCCACCTCACAGGAGCGCGTGAGCTGCCGCTGCGGGTCGAAGACCGGGAAATGCATCACGATGAACAGGTAGTCGTCGTACTCGTCTATCTTGGGACGCTCGTTCTGGCTCAACACGTCCTCCAGGTCCAGAGGGTGGAAGTTGTAGTGCTTGCGCAGATAGGCCACGTCCTCCTGAGTGGGGTTGACGATGTTGACCCACGTGAGACGCTGATGGGTGATCGCGGTGATGCTCATGGCTCGCTCGCAGGGGCAGGACTTCGCTGGTCGTATTATGCTTGCTTTCTGACCGTGTGTCAATTGCGCTCTTTGTGTTTGACTTCTCAATTTGCTTGCGCTATAATCCGCAATCGCTGAGGGCGCCGCTGGGGTCGCTCTGATACGACACCTTGATGCTTGTCTGCACAGCCGAGGCCTGGCGTACAGGGCATCGCCCAGCCGCCCGCTGCCAGCGCAAGCCTCTGATGCCGCAAAGAGCCTTCTGCAACGTCCCTCGCAGAGGCTCTTTTTTAGTGCCTTGCGGCCGTAGGGCTTGTCGCCTCCGTTAGGTCAGGACGTAATCTGCAATCTCTGTTGGGAGGTAAACACAGACGTTATGTCAACGATGGAACTCACCCTGTTCGAAACGGTTGCCGTCTGGCTGGTGCTGGCCACGGCCATCCTTGGTCTTCTCTACGCCATCTTTCTGCGCCGCCAGGTGCTGCAGCATCCGAAGGGCACGCCGGAGATGGTCGAGGTCTGGGACGCCATTCGCATCGGCGCCGACGCCTATTTGGGCCGGCAGCTGCGCTCCATTCTACCTCTGATCGCCCTTCTCACGCTGGCGCTGTTCCTCAGCGTCTACATCGTCCCGCCCACCCCGGAGGCCCTGGAACGCTTTCACGGCCTTTCTCGCTCCCAGGTTCAGCTCATCGTTGGCCTGGGGCGGGCGGGCGCCTTCGTGATGGGCGCGGTGTTCAGCCTGTTGGTGGGCCAGATCGGCATGCGCATGGCGGTGCAGGCCAACGTGCGGGTGGCCGAGGCCTCCAAGACCAGCTTCAACGGCGCTCTGCGCATCGCCTACCGCGCCGGCACCATCACCGGCATGCTCACCGACGGCCTGGGCCTGTTCGGCGGCACCATCATCTTCATCATCTTCGGCGTGGCGGCGCCCGACGCGCTGCTGGGCTTCGGCTTCGGCGGCACGCTGCTGGCCCTCTTCATGCGCGTGGGCGGCGGCATCTACACCAAGGCCGCGGACGTGGGCGCAGACCTGGTGGGCAAGGTGGAAGCCGACCTGCCGGAGGACGACCCTCGCAACGCGGCCGTGATCGCGGACCTGGTGGGCGACAACGTGGGCGACTGCGCCGGCATGGCCGCCGACATCTTTGAGAGCTACGAGGTCACCATCGTCTCGGCGCTGATCCTGGGCCTGGCCCTGCGCACCATCACCGGGCACAACGAGTGGCTGATCTACCCCCTCCTGGTGCGCGGCATCGGCGTGCTCTCCTCCATCGTCGGCACCTACTTGGTGAAGTCGGAGCCGGGCATGTCGGGCGACGCTATGGCGGCCATCTTTCGAGGCTTCCTGACGTCGGCGGCCATCTCCACCGTACTCTTCTTCATCGTCGCCTTCTTCTACATGCGCGAGGTGCCGGGCGGCTGGTGGCGCCCCTTCCTGACCACTGCCGCCGGCGTGCTCCTGGCTATCGTGATTGACCGCCTGACCGACTACTTCACCGGCACCCACACCGCGCCGGTGAAGGAGATCAAGAAGTCCACCGACACGGGCCCGGCCACCACCATCCTGTCCGGCATGGCCGCCGGCATGGAGGCCACTGTGTGGGCGATCGTGGTTATCGCCGGCGCCATCCTGGCCTCCATCCTGATCTACAGCGGCGTGGGGCAGAGCCCGGCGGAGGAGTTCGCCTTCGTGCTGTACGGCGTGGCCCTCACCGGCATCGGCATGTTGACCCTCACCGGCAACAACGTGGCCATGGACAGCTTCGGCCCCATCGCCGACAACGCCAACGGCATCGGCGAGATGGCCGGCCTGCCGCCGGAGGCGCGGCAGATCATGGCCGACCTGGACGCGGTGGGCAACACCACCAAGGCCATCACCAAGGGGATCGCCATCGGCTCGGCCGTCATCGCCGCGGTCTCCCTCTTCGGGTCCTACATCACCGACGTGGGCCGCATTGACCCCACAGCCCTGAGCGCCGGCATTCGCGTCTCCGTGCCGCTGGTGTTCGTGGGCTTCCTGATCGGCGGCGCCGTGCCCTGGATGTTCTCCAGCCTGGCCATCCGGGCCGTGTCGCGCGCGGCCAGCCAGATCGTCAAGGAGGTGCGCCGCCAGTTCAAGATCCCCGGCGTCATGGAGGGCAAGGTCAAGCCCGACTACGCCCGCCCCGTCTCCATCACCACCATCGCGGCGCAGAAGGAGCTGATCAACCTCGCCTGGCTGGCCATCGCCACGCCCATCGCCCTGGGCCTGCTGCTCCAGGTCGAGGCGCTGGGCGGCTTCCTGGCCGGCGTGATCCTCTCCGGCCAGCTCCTGGCGGTCTTCATGGCGGACGCCGGCGGCGCCTGGGACAACGCCAAGAAGCTGATCGAGGACGAGCCCAAGGACCCGGCCAACAACATCGGCAAGGGCTCGGACCGACACAAGGCCAGCGTGGTGGGGGACACCGTGGGCGATCCGCTGAAGGACACTGCAGGCCCCGCCCTCAACCCCATGATCAAGGTGATCAACCTGGTTAGCCTGATCGTGGCCCCCATCATTGTCACCTACCGCGGCGCCGGCACGACGCAAGACATCGTGATCGCTGTGGTGGCCATCGCGCTGTTGGCCACCGTGTGGCTGGCTATTCGCGCCAGCAAGCGCGAGCCGGAAGCCATCGTCTGAGAGGAAGCGCAGCAGGCGAAAAGGCTGGAAGGCGCCGGCCCTTCCAGCCTTTTTGTCCTTCGACACCGGAGGTGGGCCATGACCGCGACCTTGCCAACAGCCTACTGCTACGACCCCTTCAACCTGCGCCACCACCTGGACGGCCACCCGGAAAACCGCCAGCGGCTGGCCGGCGCCTGGCGCCTGCTGGAGGAGGACGGCATCCTGTCCTCCCTGTTGGCCGTTCCCTCGCTGCCGGCCAGCGACGAGCAGCTCCTGCGGGTGCACACCCGGCGCCACCTAGAGAACGTGGCGCGCGCGGCGGCGCTGGAGGCCCACCTGGACGCCGACACCTACGTGGCCCGGGACTCGGAGCAGGCGGCGCGGCTGGCGGCCGGCGGCCTGTGCCAGGTGGTAGACGCCGTGTTGACCGGACGAGCCCGCAACGGCTTCGCCCTGGTGCGGCCGCCCGGCCACCACGCCACCCCGGACCGCGGCATGGGCTTCTGCCTGTACAACAACGTGGCCGTGGCAGCGCGCTTCGCCCAGGCGGAGCACGGCGTGGCGCGGGTGCTGATCGTGGACTTCGACGTGCACCACGGCAACGGCACCCAGGACGCCTTCTACAGCGACCCCACCGTGCTCGTCTTCAACACCCACCAATATCCCTTCTACCCGGGCACCGGCCACTGGCGGGAGATCGGCCACGGCCCCGGCGCGGGCGCTACGGTGAACGTGCCCTTCCCGGCCGGCGTCGGGGACGAGGGCTACGCCGAGGCCTTCGACCAGGTGCTGCTGCCCATCGCCCGCCGCTTCGGGCCGGAGCTGATCCTGGTGTCGGCCGGCTTCGACGCGCACTGGAACGACCCCCTGGCCGGCATGCAGCTCACCATCCCCGGCTACGCCGACCTGGTGGAGCGGCTGATGGCGCTGGCCGACGAGACCTGCGACGGCCGCTTGGTGTTCACCCTGGAGGGCGGCTACCACCTCCAAGTGTTGGCCCACTGCATCTTGAACACCCTACGCCAGCTCAGCGGGGTCAGCGACGCCATCAGCGATCCCTTGGGCCCCTGCCCGTGGCCCTCGCGCCGCGCGGACGACGTCCTGGCGCACGTCCGCCGGGCGCACGGGCTGAGCTAGCCCCTAGACCATTCCCCCTTCCACGAGGAGAAAGCATGGAACGTACATTGGTGATCATCAAACCGGACGCCGTGCAGCGCGGGCTGATCGGCGAGATCATCAGCCGACTGGAGCGCCGCGGGCTGCGCATCGTCGGCATGAAGATGATGCAGGTCAGCGAGGCGCTGGCCCGGCAGCACTACGCCGTACACGAGGGCAAGCCCTTCTTCCCCGGCCTCATCAAGTTCATCACCTCGGGCCCGGTGGTGGTGATGGCGCTGGAGGGAAACAACGCCATCGAGATCACGCGCGCCACCATGGGCGCTACCTCCCCTGCCAAGGCTGCGGCCGGCACCATTCGCGCCGACTTCGCCATGGACATCGGCTTCAACCTGGTGCACGGCTCCGATGGACCGGAGACGGCGGCGCAGGAGCTGGCCCTCTGGTTCAGCGAGGGCGAGCTGCTCAGCTATCGCCGGGCCATTGACCCTTGGATCTACGAGGCCTAAGTGCGCCGACCACCGCCGCGGCGCAGCGTCTACCGTGGGCGCTGCGCCGCGGCGTTCTCTGCGGTCCAAGCGCGCTCACTGCATCTTCAACACCACCTGCGCATCCTTCCACAGCTCTTCCAGCCGATAGAAGCGTCGCGTGGGGGCGTCGAAGACGTGGGCCACCACGTCCAGGTAGTCCAGCAGGATCCAGCCGGCGTCGGCGCTGCCCTCCGGGTTGCGCATGGGCAGCACGCCCTCCTTGCGCAGGCCGATGGCCACCGCCTCCAGGATCGCCTCGGTCTGGCGGACGCTGTCGCTGGTGCAGATGACGAAGTAGTCGGCCAGCGCGCCGGCGGGCGCCTTGCGCACGTCCAGCAGGACGATCTCCCGCGCCTGCTTCTCCTCCATCAGGTCCACGATCTTGTGAGCGATCTCTGTTGAGTTCAGGGTTACGCCTCCTGTGCTGCTGACGCCGAGCGGTCGCTCAGCCCGGCGACGGCCTGTTGTTCCACCGTCCACGCGGCCATGCCCACCGCCGCGCCCCACACGGCCCACACCAGAAAGGCCGGCCGCGTGTTCCACGTCACCACGTCCAGGATGCCGTGGATCAGCGCAGCGGTCAGGCCGGCCACCGCCCCGCGCAAAAACCACCGCCGCGGCTGGACCCCCGCCGGGCCACGGGCCAAGGCGTGCCACAGCAGCGCCGCCGTAGCCAAACCCATGCTGAGAAAGGCGACCAGCCCCGGCATCCCCAGGTCCACGCCGACCTGTAGCCACAGGTTGTGGGCGTGGTTGATGTCGGCCGTCGGCTCGAAGACAAAGTAGGGGTAAAGAAGGGGGATCACCCGGCGAAAGGCTCCCATGCCGATGCCGGTGAAGGCGAAGTCCTGCAATGCGTAGAGGGCTCGGGACCAGAGCTCCAGCCGGCCGTCCAGGCCCCCCAGCGCGTCGCTCTGCATCACCGCTGCGACGCCGCCGCGCACCAACAGCGCCAGGCCGGCGGCCAGGGCGATGGGCGCCGCCCACCAGAGCCGGGGCCAGCGCATAGCTGCCAACAGGAAGAGGCTGCCCGCCGCCGCCAGCCAAGCCCCGCGCGACTGGGAAAGCACCAGCACCGCCAGCACGGCGGCTGCCACCGCCGCCCCGGCCGCCTGTCGCCCCAGCCGTCCGCGCTCCCATGGCGTCGCCGCCCACGCCAGGGCCAGCGGCCACAGCCCCACCAACACGCCGGCCATCACGTTCTTGTTCACTACCTCGCCCTGGAGCGGCCCCGGCCCACCGGCCAAGCTGCGGATGGCAGCAGGCACGGCGAAGAGCCGTCCGCTCCACTCCAGCCAGAAGAGGGAGAGGCCGCTGAGAGCCAGGGCAGCCAGCATCAACCCGCCCCACGCCCACTGCATCCGCTGGTCGTTGCGCGTCCACGTGCTCATGGCCCAAAAAGCGATCCCCTGGGCGGCCAGGGCGGCCAGCGCCTCCCGGGTGAGCTCCGGCGCTGCCGTCGCCCACAGCGTCACCGGCACCATGGCCAGCCAGATCAGCCAGGGAAGGGCCAAGGGCGAGAGGCCCAGCCATCGCCCAGTGCTCACGCCGGACCACGCCCACAGCACGGCCAACGCGGCCATGCCTACCGGAGCGTAGCGCGCCTCGGCCGCCACCAGAGTCAGCAGAGCGGCTCCAACCCACAGGGGCCGCAGCCGCTCTAGCCAAAGTCCAAGGGAGCGCAGCATAGAGGCAGCCGGGCGGCCCGCCTAGGTGGTAGCCTGACCGCTGGGCTTGGGCGAGCGCAGCCGGCGCAGCTTCCCGTTGCCGGCCGAGGGCGGAGCAGCGCCGCCGTCGGCCCCATCGCCGCTGTGGTATTGGCTGGCGTAGTAGTAGTAGTAGTACGAGCCGCCGCTGTCCGGCGTCAGCTTGTTCAGCACCACGCCCAACGGCCGGGACCCCACGCCCGTGAGGCGCTCCAGAGCCTGCGCCAGCATCTCGAACCGGGTCTCGCCTGCACTGACCACCATCAACACCCCGTCCGCCTGGTTGGAGAGGATGGTGGCGTCGGCCACGGCCAACACCGGCGGGCTGTCCACCACCACGAGGTCGTAGCGCTCTTTCAGATGGGTGAGCAGGTCGTGCATGCGGGCCGAACCCAACAGCTCGGCCGGGTTCGGGGGGATGGGGCCCGTGGTCAAGGCCGAGAGGTTCTGCTGGGCCGTGGCCTGCACGAAGTCCTCCGGCCGGTTGCCCACCTGCAGCAGAGCCGTGGTGAGACCCGTGTTGTTGGGCACCTGGAGCAGCCTGTGGATGCTGGGCCGGCGCAGGTCGGCGTCCACCAGCAGCACGCGCGAGCCGGCCTGGGCAAACACCACCGCCAGGTTCGTGGCCGTGGTGCTCTTCCCTTCGCCGGGCCCGGCGCTGGTGACCATCAGAGCGCGCAGCGGTTTGTCCAGCGACGAGAACTGCAGGTTGGTGCGCAACACCCGATACGCTTCCGCCTCAGGCGAGCGCGGGGCAGTCAAAGCCACCAGGCGCTGTTGCGGCGTGTCCGCCTCAAGCTCCACCACAGCGGCCAAGGTGGGCAGGCCGCTGACGGCCCGCACGTCGTCGGGGGTCTTGACGGTGTCGTCCAGGTACTCGATCAAAAACGCCACGCCCACCGCCAACATGGCGCCGACGATGGCCGCCAACAGCGTGTTGAACAGCACGCGCGGCCGCACCGGGTTCTTGGGCGGCTGGGCAGGGGTGGCCAGGACCACGTTGTCGGTGGCCTGCGCCTCGGTGAGCCGCAGCTCGGCCAGGCTGTTCAGCAGGGAGTTGTAGGTGGCCTCGTAGCGCCTGAGCGCGCTCTGCAGGCGGCTCACCTGCGCCTTGTCCTCGGCCGACTGCGACTCGGAAAGCTGGGCGATCGCCTCCTGGGTGGCGACGATATCCTTCTCCACCGCAGCCAGCTCCGCCTGCAGCTCCTTGCGGGTGGTCTCGAAGCGCTCCCGCTGCCGTGCCTGGTTGACCCCCTTGAACACCTCGGGGAGGGTGTTGGCCAGCTCGGCCGCCAAGGCTGGGTCGTTGGCCTGCACCTGGAGGTTGATCAGCTGCGTGTCGCGGATGGGGGTGATGCTGACGCTGAGCTGGTAGGCCTTTTGCAGCTCACGAAACTCCTGGGTGAAGCCCATCTTGCGCACGGCTTCCTCCAGCACAGGCCACCCCTTGAGCAGCTCCGCGTAGGTGCGGGCCACCCGCTCGCTGGTGAGGATGTCGGCGTACTCCGTGCCCCGAACGGGCGACCGCGCTTGGTTGATCAACACGGTAGCCGTGGCCTGGTAGATGGGCGTCTGGCCACGGCTGACGAAGAAAGCGATGATGGCTGCCGAAACCGTCGTTACCAGGATCAACCACAGCCACTTGCGCAGCAGGTTTACGTATTCTCGCAGCTCCATGAAAGTTCCTTCTTTTTCCGCTGAGGTACAGATGCATTATCTACACATCGCGCCATGCTGCCAAGCCGTCGCGCGGGACAAACGCTGCGCTCACGGCACAAAGGGCAGCCGCATGGCCGGATCCCCCAGCAGGTTGAAGGTGTGGATCATGTCGGCGTTGGTGGCGTTGGCCTGCACCAGGTCGCGCTTGGTGTCTCGGATGGCCTCCCCCAGGGTAGTGTACCGGCCGCTCAACAGGTGCTGGTAAAAGCTGAGGGCCACCGGCAGCTGCTCCACCGTCACCCCCTCGCTGGAGGGCATGAAGGCGGCCGCGGCGCCCCCTTCCGCCCACAACAGCGCCTCCGACAGGGAGAGGGTGGTGGGGTGGTGGAAGTAGCCCGTGAGGCAAGTCATGGCCGTGACGAGGGGAAGGCGCTCGCGGTTGCGCAGGCCGAGGGCGTCCTCGCTGCTCAGCAGCTCACTGGCCCACCAGCGCGGGCTGCCGTGGCCGGAGTAGTTGATCAGGCCAACGCCGGCGTCCAGCGCGGCCAGCAGCGTCTGGCGCGCGTCGGCCGGCTGGGCGTAGGCCGGGTCGGCTAGGTCCAGCAGCTGGGTCTGGTAGCCGGCCGGCTGCAAGGCCTCCTCGGCAATGCGTTGGGAGGCATTCAGGAACTCCGCCTCCTTGTCGGCCACCAGTAAGGCGCGACGCAGCCAGTCGGCGTCGGCGGGCGTCTGCTCGTAGGCGACGAGCTTGGCTGCGAAGGCCTGCACTTGGTCGGCCGAGCGCGCCGGCAGGCGGCCCACGGCCAGCTCCGGCGCCAGGTCGTCGTCCAGGTCGGCGTAGCAGTGGTCGCTGGCCGTCTCCCCCACGAAGTAGGTGTCCACCAGGCAGGTCGGCACGCGGTCTGCAGTGCGCGCTGCCTCGCCGGTGTAGCCCCTGGGATCGTAGCTGGCGTCGCCGACCAGCACCACAAAGCGCGGGGGAAGCGCCCAAGTCTCCACCGCATGGCGCAGGAAGGCGCGGATCGCCTCCGGCCCGCGGCGGCCCGCGCCGAACTGCTCGTAGACGGCCTCCACGTTGACGGCCAGCGGCGTCAGCCCTTGGGCCTGGCGTCGCTCCAGCAGGGGCTGCGCGGCCGCCAGCAGGTCGGTGGGACCGATCAGCAGGTAGTCCGCGCCCGGCAGGCTCGCCAGGCTCTCCGGCTGTGGGGCGGCGATCAGCGCCGGTCGCAACAGCGCCGACACCGCTGCCACCGCCAGGCGCTGCTCTCCCCCGGCCTCCGCCGGATAGGCAAAAGCCAAGCGGCCGCGGGCGTCGCTCCGCAGCGGCTCCTCGGAGGCCAGGTGCAGCGGCCGGTCGGGCTCCGTCACGTCCCACACCAGCACCGTCTCGCGCGGCGGAAGGCCCGCCACCGCGACTCCGCCGCCGCGATAGTCCAGCTCGAGGCTGCCGTTCTGTGCGGTCAGCGCGCGGGGATAGGTGAGCTTCATCCAGGCCGGGTTGTCCTGCTCCACGCGGGCGCCGGTGTCCCCCGGCGCGCGCAGCAGCAAGGTGTTCTCCCCCGGCTGCAGCAGGCCGGCAGGCACGTCGGCCACGATGGACCAGAAGCCCTGGCCGTCGTGGACGCCCTCAGCCACCTCCTGGCCGTTGAGCAGCACCTTGACCCGATGGTCGGGGTTGAAGGCGGGCGAGGCCGTGTTGGCCCACAGGCGCAAATGCAGCTGGGCCGGCCCCGGCGCCAGATCGGGCGCCGAGAAGGGCAGGCTGAGCTCGCGGCCGCCGAAGAGCGCGTCCCCAACCCAGCGGTTGGGCAGCGGGCGGGCCGCATGGGGCGGGCGAACGTCCTCGGGGTCTTCGGGTAGCCGGGAGTTGTACTGACGCTGCCAGTCCACCCACAGCGTGCCGGTGATCACGGCCTGAGCCGCGGCCGGCTCCAGGTCCAGCGGGCGAACCTCCGGCCGCGCTCCTCCCTCGGGCGCCGCCTCGAGCCAGTACACCTGCTGCGGGCTGTAGAGGTTGTCGCTAGGCGTTGCGTAGAACACCAACCGCAGGCCCCTGCCTTGCCCCAGGGGCAACAGCGGCACCACCCGATCCTCGCGGCGTAGCTGCCACTGCTCCGGCGGCACCTGGTCGGGGTCCAGGCCGGCTCGCCGCAGGTCCTCGGCCGTGATGGCCGTCAGCCCGGCTTGCTCCGTGACCACCTTCAGAGGCAGAGCGGCCTCAGGCGCCTGCGTTGCGCCGCTGGGAGGCTGGCGCAGAACGAAAAACATCAGGGCAGCCAGCCCGGCCGTCGCCGCGACCAACCCCCACAGGAGGCGAGCGGACCGGGTCATGGCTCCTGAGCGCCCCGTGTGCGCAGCCAAAGGACGACGATCAGCGCGATCAACAGGGCAGCCGCCCCCAGGGCCACGGCCGCCACCACCGCCACCAGGGCGCGCGCCCCACCCGCGCTCGAGCTGCCCTCGCCGGGCCGTGGGGTCGCGCGCGGCTGGCGAGCCGGCACCTGGGCTACTGCGGCCGGCGTGGGCGTGGGGGCCTGGGTCAGCGCTTGGGGCTGGCCGGGCTGCTCGGCAGGAGGAGCGACCGGTTGAGCCGGGGCAGCGTCGGGCGGCGAAGGAGAAGCGCTCTCCGGCGGCACCACAGGCGTCGGCTCAGGGGTGTCCACCGCCGGAGGTTCAGTGGGCGTCTCCACCGCGGGTGCAGGGGCGGCCGGCGCGCTGGGCGGCGTGTCGGCTGCGGGAGGCGCAGGGGGCTGAACGACGACGGGCTGCGTCGGCGCAGGGGTAACGCCGGCCGCAGGGGGCGGAGGAACAGGGGTCGGCGCGGGAGGCGGCGGCACGGCCGGGGCCGGGCTGGTGGGCGTCGGCGGCGCCACAGGCGTGGCCGTGGGAGCCTGGCCCTCGCTGCCGGAGGCGCCGGCCGCCGTCGTCGGCACGGGCGTGGCCGTGGGCAGCGGCGTTGGCGTGGCCGGGACTGCCGTAGCTGTGGGCGTGGCCGTCGGGACAGGCGTGGCGGTGGGGGTGGGCGTGGCGGTGGGCTGCCCCGGCGTCACGCCCGGCGGATCGGTGAAGTAGGTCACCTCGTTGCCGCGCACGTCCACAGCCACCAAGCTGTAGTAGTAGGTTGTGCCTGGGGTGACGCTGGTGTCGGTGTACTCGTACACGGCGCCGCCCACGTCCCCGCGCGGGGGGAAGTCGGCCAGGCGGACGCCGCGGTTGGGGTCCTGGCGCACGGTGCTGCGATAGAGAAGGAAGCCGCCGTGGTCAACCTCTGCCCCGGTCTCCCACTTGAGATACACGCTGTCAGGCCGCGGCGTGGCGCGGAAGTAGAGCAGCGTGATGGCGTTGGGCGGCTGGGTTGCGGCGAAGGCTGGCATGGCCACAGCGGCCGCCAGCCAAAAAGCAGCCACCACGGCGCTCAGGGATCGCAAGCGTCGAGAGGGAACAAAGACAAAGGACATGGTCTATGGACTTTCTGTCGCCGTTGAGGGCAGGCGGCGCGTAGCCGCTCTGCTGGGGCTGTGGCGCGCTGCGTGCGCTAGGGCTGCGTCGCCTTCGGTGGGGTGACGCCCCTCATGGCCACCGGCAACCGCACCCGCCATGTGGGCAGGCTGAGCCTGAGCGCAGGGTCGCCGAAGACGGTCATGGTGTGCAGCAGCGCCGTCTCGTACGGCGTGCTGTCGCCGATGATGTTGTAGAGATGAGCCTTGGCATGCATGGTGGCCGGGCCGATCCGTCGAATGTCTAGCTGAAAAAAGGCTTCCAACAGCCCCATGTTCAGGATGTTTTCGATGTACGTCGTGCCTAGGCCGGTGGGCGACCAGGCCGCCACGGAACCGCCGCCGGGATGGCGCAACATCTCTTCGGCCACGGACTGCAGGCCGGGGTTGCCGTGGACGAAGTAGCCGTCCAAGCAGTTCAAGGTGACCACCAGCGGCAGGCGATCGGCGTTGCTCAGCCGCGAGGTGTAGCTGGTGTTCCACAGGCCCTCGACGGCCCACCAGTTGACCGAGCCGTGACCCATGTAGGTCAGCACAGAAACGCCGGCGTTCACCTGGTCCACCAAGAAGTCGGTGGCCCGTGCGACCTGATCTATGGGGAAGGTGACCCCCAGGTAGTTGCGCACGGGCTCGACATACGGCGGCAGCGCCGTGCGAATGACGTTCTCGGCCACGGAGGGATAGTCGCCGGAGCTGTCGCTGTTGTCGGTGACGTAGAACATGCGCTGGCGCCAGGGGGTCGCGCTGCGCCGCTGGGCCTCGTAGGCAATGATCTTGTCCACCAAGGTGGTAGCTTCAGCCAGGGAGCGGGCCGGTAGACGGCCGATGGCTAGCTCGGGCAGGGGGTCGTCGTCCAGGTTGACGAAAGCGTTGTCGCTGGGTACCTCTCCTTGCCACGGGTCCTCCCATACCAGATAGGGCGGGATCCAGTTGGGATCGGGCTGGCCATAGGTGGCCGTGCCGTAGCCCTTGAAGTTCCAGTTGCCGTCGCCCAGGAGCACGATGTACTGCGGCGCCGGCGGCTGCCACGCCTGCACGGCGAAGGCGACGAAGCGGCGGATAGCCTCGGGGTGGAAGATGCCGTGGTTGAACTGCTCGTACAGCTCGGCCACGTTGACCACCGCCGTGCGGAAGCCATCCTGGGCCGCCCGATAGGCCGCCAGCCGCCGAGCCTGAGGCAGGAAGTCAGCGTGGGTGATGATGATCCAGTCGGCGCCGTTGTTGGGAGAGCGAACGGCAGAGGCCAGCGGCGCCTCAACCCGCTTTGGCCGCTTGGCTTTGGCCTCGGTGAGGGCCAGATACCGGCTGTCGGCCTCCGCCGTCACCTGTAGGCGCGCCCGGAAGGTGCCGTCGCCGGCTGGGGTCACCTGGACCCCGCCGAGCCGCGCCGGCCGCAGGGGGTTGGTGATGTCGTAGACGCGCACGTTGCGGTCGGTGAAGCCGTGCAGCGTGAAGATCTGTGTCCCCGGCTGGTCGGCCGAGAACACGATCTCGTCGTTCACAGCCCGGTAGAGCCGGCGGTAGCGCACCGTGTAGTAGTTCGCATACATCCACTCGAAGGTGCCGTCGGCAGCCTTCTCAGGTGGCCCGCCCTGCAGCGCGTTCAGCGCCTCGTCCACCCACGGGGGGCGCATCGCCGCCGCAGCGCCGGCCTCTGCGACCGTCTTGCCGGAGGGCTGATTGAAGATGTGGATCAGGACGACGTTCTCGCCGTTGCGCAGCAGGCTGCCGGGGAAGTCCACCTGGGCCACGCGCGGGACATGGCCGAAGAAGGTGTCGTCCAGCAGGGGCTGGCCGGCGGCGTCGTTGAGGAAGACCTGGAAGCGATGCGCGCCGTACTGGCGCCGCGGGGCCACCTCGATCTGCAGGGTCGCGGTGTACACCTCCGAGGCAGGGGCCGGCAGCACCGTGGGCAGTTGCCAGGGGGTTACCGAGCGCGGGCCGGAGACGTACATGTTGGTCCACCACCACGTGTCCTGCGTGGGCCACCCCAGCACGTTGTGGGTGAACCAGTGGTGGTTCTCCTCGGCGTGGTGGGTGGTCCAGAAGCTGGCAGGCGCATCCGGCGCAGACCCCGGCGTCGCATCCACCACGGCCATGCGCGGGCCGGCCGAGCCGCCGGCCGCCAGCCAGTACACGTTGTCGTCGGTGTACTTCTCATCCATCTGCGTCCCGCGGAAGCGCTGGCCGTAGAACTCCACGAAATCGCCGGGGTCCAAGCGGCCGTCGCCGCCGTCCTGCAGCCGCAGGGCAACGGCGCGGCCCTGGCTGCTCAGGCTGAAGGAGCGCGGGTCCACCGTCTGCACGTTCCATCCCGCTCCCTGGAGGTCGGCAGTTGTAACCCGCACCAACCCGTCCTCGGCCACGATCAGCTTCAGACAGAAGGGCACCACCACAAAGGGACAGCCCACGTTAGCGACGCGCGGCTCGGCCGGCATTGTCGTGGCCGGCGCAGCGTTGGCCGCCCCGCCGGGGAGCAGGGTCAGCGCCAACACCGCCGCCGCGGTCCACCGGACGGCCGTTGGTAGCCATCCCTGATGGGTTCGGCGCTCTCGTCGCATAGGGTCAATCCTCTCGTCGCGCCGGCCTCGTCAATCGTTCACCAGCTCCACAACGCCGGCCGCCAGGAGCTCTTGGGCGAAGGCGACGACATCGGGGGAACAGTCCTCTACGGTGACGGCGTACTCGGCAGCAAGGGCCTCGGCCATCTGCTGTAGGGTCGTGGCGCCGTCCGCCAGACGCCAGATGAGGCTGCCCGTCTCGTTGAGCATGCGCACCCGCGCCTGCTTCGGGGAGACCAACACGGCCTCCCCGCCGACCACGTCCGAGACGACATCACTGCGGCGCCTGATGCGGCTGGACAGGGACAGAGGAAAGGATGAACTCATCGAGCACGCTCCAAAAGTCAGGCGTTGGCCGAAAGTGCAGCTGGCCTGTCGCCACCGTCCGCGCCAGGCGGGCCAACAGCGCAAAGGCCTGGGACGCGCGGACCGTATCCAGCGGCACGATGGGCAGGTCGCTCATGAGCCCGGCCACCAGCTGCCCCGCGCTCAGCGGCTGGACCCAGTCCCGGCGGTCCTGGGCCAGCCGAAAGAGGCCCGCCAACGGCCCTGAGGCGGTCTGGCCGATGCGCAGCGCAGCCGGCGCCTCCGGGTTCCAGAACGGAGTGCCGTGGGCCCACCAGCCGTCGGCCGTCGGCATCAACAGGATCAGGTCGTCGCCCAGGGCCACAGTGTCGGGCAGGCCGGCCGACACCCGCACCGAGGTGGACTTGCCGATGCCAGAGCGGCCGGTCAACAGCACGGCCCGGCCGCGGCGCAGGAAGCCGGCCGCATGCACCAGCAGGCCGCCTGCCTCGAAGGCTAACACTGCCAGCACCGCGCGCAGGAAGTAGTCGGCGTCGGCCTCGTCGGCGACGGCCAGCTCCAAGGTTCCGCTGCAGCCGTCGGCGGCGATCACGCCGTGGTAGCCGGGGGCCCGGAGATGGCACGCGCGGCCCTGGTCGAAGGAGGCTGCAGGGCTGGGTCGGTTGGGCATGCGCTGCCCCTGCCCGCAGCGAACCTGCACCCGGCAGAGCGACGGCCCCTCTACCAGCCACGGCTCATACCGCCTGGCCAAGGCCTCGAGCAAGGGGCGGTCGTCGGACGCTAGGGCGATGGTCAATCCGCCGACGGCGAAAGAGAAGTCCCAAGCGCCGTTCACGGGGTTCACGGCCATGATGAGGTGCTGGGGGCCCGCGCTGTTTCCCGATTATTTAAGACTCGACAGGCACGGCTGAGGTTCCGCATGGATGGTCCTTTGGGCTGCACAGCGCGCGATTGTAACCGGCGGGCCGGAAAGGCGCAAACCCTACGGGCCGATCTCCACGTCGGCAGGCATGCCCGGCTTAAGGGCTTGGTCGGGGTTGGACAGGGTGATGCGCACGGCGAACACGGTCTTGGCCCGCTCCTCGGCGGTCTGCACGCTGCGCGGGGTGAACTGAGCGCGGGGGGAGATGTAGGTAACCGCGCCCAGAAAGGCGCGACCGGGATGGGCGTCCACGCGCACGCGCGCCGGCTGGCCCACCCGCACCCGACCGATCTCCGCCTCGGGCACGTAGGCGGTAACGGTGACCCGGTCCAGCCGGCTCACCTTCAGCAGCGGGCTGGCCGGCGCGGCCATCTCGCCGCTGCGCACCGCCACCTGGGTGACCACGCCGTCCAGCGGGCTGTAGAGGACAGTCTGGGCGAGCTGGGCCTCCAGCACCCCACGGGCTGCCTCAGCCTCGGCCACCTGCGCCTCGGCCACTGCCACCGCCTCAGGCCGCGGGCCGGCCTCCACCAGCGCCAGCTCGGCCTGGGCGACTGCCAGAGCCGCCTCGGCCACCGCCACTGCCTGCTCGGCCGCCCGCACCTGCACCTCCAGCGCCAGCGGCGCCTCCCGCATCCGGCGCAGGTACGCCAGGGCGCGCTGGGCGCCCTGCAGCTCAGCCTGGGCGGCGGCAACCTGCTGGGCCGCGGCTGCCTCCTGCTTCTCGTACATGGCCGCCTGGGTCTTGCCCTGGTCGCTGCTGTCGCGGGCCGCTGCCTGGCGCAGGACTGCCGCGGCCGCCTGCTGGGCGCGCGCCTGCTCCACTTGGCGGCGCAGCAGGGCCACGCGGGCCGCGGCGCTGTTGATCTGGGCCTCCAGCGCCAAGGGGCTCTCCAGCGCGGCCTGGGCGTCGGCCAGGGCCTGCTGTGCGCCCGCCAAGGCGGCTTGGGCCTGGCTCACCTGGGCGCGGGCGGCTGCCACGTGGGCGGGCTGCGGCTCAGCCTGAACCACCGCCAGGTTGGCGCGGGCCATTTCCACCGCCCGGTCGGCTTCAACCAGCCGCGCCCGCAACAAGCTATCGTCCAGCTGCACCAGCGGCTGGCCGGCCGTCACCGCCTCTCCCTCGGAGACCAGCACGGCCACCACACGCCCCGCCGTCTCGGCCGCCACGGTCACCTCCTCCGCCTCCACGGTGCCCGCGGCCAGGACGATCCCAGCGGGCGGGGGCGTAGACGGGGGCTCGGCCGACAGCAGCCGCGAGGCCTGCTCCAGGGGCGCAGGGGGCAAGCCCAAGGCCGTCCATGCGGCCTGCGTGGCCTGGGGCGCCGCCTGCAGGCCGATCACCAGGGCCGCGGCACCCAGCAGCAGCGCGGTCAGCGCAACGGCGAGGAGCTTTTTCATGGCGCGGCCTCCTGGAACAGGGCATCGGCGGGCATGCCGGGCTTGAGCGCCCCGTCGGGGTTGGGCAGGGTGATCTCCACGGCGAACACGGTGCTGAGCCGCGCCTGAGCGCTTTGCACGCTCTTGGGGGTGAACTCGGCCCGATCGGCGATGGCCGTCACAGTCCCCCGGAAGGTCCGGCCGGGGAAGGAGTTGACGGTGACCCGCACGGGCTGGCCGATCCAGACCCGCCCAAGGTCTGCCTCCGGCACGTACACGGTGAGGGTGACCGGGTCCAGCCGGACGATCTGCAGAAGGGGCCTGCCGGCAGCGGCGACCTCCCCCTCGCGCACGGCCAGCGCGCTGATCAAGCCGGAGGCAGGGGCTGTCACTCGCGCCTTGCTCAAGGGGACGTCCAGGGCGGCGCGCGCCGCCTGGGCTTGGGCCAACGCCTGCCGCGCCAGCTCGATCTGCTGGGCAGTGGCGCCTTCCTCCAGAGCCTGGAGGGCAGCCCGCGCCTGCTCCACGGCGGCCAGGGCCTGGCGATAGGCGGCCTCGGCCTGGTGGACGGCCGCGGTCTCGGCGATAGGCCGTTCGGCCTGGCGGCGCAGGTCGGCCAGGGCGGTCTGGGCCGCGCGGGCAGCCTCCTCGGCGGCATAGGCGGCCTGCCACGCCTCCCAGGCCCGCTGGCCGGCCAGGTTCCACTGGGTGTTGGCGCGGTCGCGCTCGGCGGGCGCGTCCACGCGCACGGTGCCGCCGATGGGCAGGGTCACCTCCACGCCCTGGGCCAGCAGCTCGGTGACGCGGCCCCAGAGGTCCCGCTCCAGGTCGGCGGCCTCGGCGGCCAGCCGGGCGGCGGCGGCGCGGTGTTGGGCGGCGGCCGCCGCTGTCTCCGCCTCGATGAGCTTTAGCTCCAGCTCCTGGCGGTTGTCCCGCAGCCGCTGCGCGTCTTCCCAGCCCAGCCGCGCAGCCTCGGCCGCTGCCTCGGCGTGAGCCACGCGCGCGCGGGCGTGGGCCAGCTCCTCCGGCCGCGCGCCGCTCAACACCAGCTGGAGCTGCGCCTGGGCGCGGGCCACTGCGGCGTCCGCCTGGACCGCTTGGGCCCGCAGCACGCGGTCGTCCAACACGGCCAGCGCCTGGCCGGCCTCGACAGTGTCGCCCTCGGCCACCAGGAGCTGGACGACGCGGCCGGTGAGCTCGCTGGAGACGGTCACGTGCTCCGCCTCGACCATGCCGGTGGCGCGCAGCGCGGCGGCCGTCGCGGCGCCGGCTGCCGGCCCCAGGTCGGCCAACGGAGGGGGCAGGTTGGCGCGGCAGGCAGCCAGCCCACCGGCGACTAACAGGAGGAACAGAGGAAGGAGAAGCGATGTTTTTTTCGTCATTGGTGCAGTGTCCCGGCTACCCGGGCACTTCACGGCGCCAAAGAGGCCGGCGCCGTGAAAAATCAAACTCCGCCGATCGTCGCTGCGGGAGCGCTAGCCGCGGCGCACCTTGGCGATGAACACGTCCTCCAACGAGGGCGCCACGCGGTCCAGGGCCATCACCTGCACGCCGGCCTCGGCCAGCCGCGCCCGAACGCGCGGGCCGTCGCGGCCGGGGTCCTGCGTCACTGCGTGGATCAGCGCGCCGTAGAGGGCCACTTCCTCCAGCTCCGGCATCTGGCGCAACACGGCCATGGCCACGTCGGGCCGGTCGCAGGCCAGCTCCAGCACGTGGCCGGGCATCTGGGTCGCCTTGATCTCCTGAGGCGAGCCGCTGGCCACCAGCCGGCCACCCTGGATGAACACCAGCTGCTGGCACTGCTCCGCCTCGTCCATGTAGTGGGTCGTGACCAGGACGGTGGTGCCCGCCTCCGCCAGGCGGTAGAGCACGTCCCAAAAGCTGCGCCGCGCCACGGGGTCCACGCCGGCGGTGGGCTCGTCCAGGAACAGCACCTCCGGCTCGTGCAGGATGGCCGCGCCCAAGGCCAGCCGCTGCTTCCAGCCGCCGGCCAAGTTCCTGGTAAGCTCGTTCTCCCGGCCTTGCAGGCCGGCCATCGCCAGCACCGCGGCCTTGCGCCGACGCAGGCGTGCCCCGCGCAGGCCGTAGGCGCCGCCGTAGAAGCTGAGGTTCTCGGCCACGGTGAGGTCGTCGTAGAGGCTGAACTTCTGGCTCATGTAGCCGATGCGGCGCCGCACGTCGTGGATTTGGCGGACCACGTCGAAGCCCAGGATGCGGGCCGAGCCGGCCGTGGGCTTCACCAGGCCCAACAACATGCGGATGGTGGTGGTCTTGCCGGCGCCGTTGGGGCCCAGGAAGCCGAAGACGCAGCCGCGCGGCACGGCGAAGCTCACCTGGTCCACGGCCGTGAAGTCGCCGAACTTCTTGGTCAGTTGGTGGGCCTCGATGGCGGGGTCAGGAGGACGAGTGCTCATAGGTGGCGGATCAGCCAGGTGAAGGCCTGCTCCATGCGCGGCTGGACGCGGCGCAGGTCGGCCGCCTGGACGCCGTGTGTGGCCAGCGCGGCGGCCAGCTCCGGCCCGCGGCGCTCGGCGTCGTCCACGAAGACGTGCACCAGGTCGCCGTAGGCCTGAACCTCCAGCACGCCGGGCAGGCCGACGGCCACCGTCTCCGCCCGGCGGATCAGGCCGATGCTGCTGCCAGATGGACCGCCGGCCGCGTCCAGCGGCTGTGGCCGGAAGGCCAGCAGATGGCCGGGGATGGAGGCCCGCAGCGCGTCCGGCGTGTCGCACACCAACAGGCGGCCGGCATACATCAGCCCCACGCGCGAGCAGCGCTCCGCCTCGTCCATGTAGGGCGTGCTTACTAGGATGGTGACCCCGGCCACGTGGAGCTCGGCCAGGATGTCCCAGAACTCGCGGCGACTGACGGGGTCCACGCCGGTGGTGGGCTCGTCCAGGAAGAGCACCTCCGGCTGATGGATCAGGGCGCAGGCCAGGGCCAGCTTCTTCTTCATGCCGCCGGAGAGGGCGGCGGCGCGGCGGTCAGTAAAGGCCTCCAAGCGGGCGAAGCGCAGCAGCCGTTGGCTGCGCTGGCGGCGCTCGGCCCCGCGCACGCCGAAGAGGTCGGCGTAGAAGTCGAGGTTCTCCTGCACGCTCAGGTCGCCGTAGAGGCTGAACTGCTGAGCCATGTAGCCGATGCGGCGCTTGACCGCCTCGGCCTGGCGCACGGTGTCGAAGCCGGCCACGGCCGCGCGGCCGCCGGTGGGCGCCATCACCCCGGCCAACATGCGGATGGCCGTGGTCTTGCCGGCGCCGTCGGGGCCCACCAGGCCGAAGATCTCCCCGCGGCGCACGGCCAGGCTCAGCTCGTTCACGGCTGTCACCGGGCCGAAGCGGCGGGTCAAGCGCTCCGCTTGGATGACGACATCGGAATCCATGCCGCCTACTCGAAGTTGCGGGCCACGTTGCGCAGCGCCAACAGGCCGACGACCAGCGCCAAGGCTGCCAGGGCCAGCGCGCTCGGCCACAGGGTGCTCAGGTCGGCGGCCTTGAGCATGATGTCCTTGAGGATGCGCATGTAGTGGCGCAGGGGCGAGAAGAGCGAGAGGGCTCGCAGGCCGGCGGGCATGCTCTCCACCGGCACCAGGTAGCCGGAGAGGGCTAGGTCCACCATGGCCAGGGGAAACACCAGCAACACCGCCTGTTGCTGCGTGCGCGAGAGGGACGACACCATGAGCCCCACGCCGACCTCGGCCGTCACGAAGAGGGCGGTGAGGCCGACCAACAGGGGCAACGAGCCGCGCATGGGGATGTGGAACACCCGGGTCACCACGGCCAGCAGCACTGCAAAGTTGAGCATGGCCACGCCGATGGCCGGAATGGCCTTGCCTGTCAGGATCTCCACGCCCCGCACGGGCGAGACGGCCAGCTGCTCCAGGGTGCCCAACTCCCGCTCGCGCACGATGGTCACCGCCGCCACCACAATGGCCACCTGGTACACCACAAACGCCAGCAGGCCGGGGATGGCCACGAACTTGCCGTTGAGCTCCGGGTTGAAGCGCACCAGGGGCCGAAGGTCCGCCGGCGCTGCCGCAGGGTATGGGAGGGCCGCAGCGGTCGCCAGGTAGCGCCGCACCGCGTCCTCCACGGCGCCCTCGGCTGCGGCCAGGGCCGCGCTGCCGGCCGAGACGTTGGAGCCGTCCACCAACACCTGAACCGCTGGCGAGCCGGAGGGGTTCAGCAGATCGGCCGCGAACCCCGGCGGGATGATCACGGCCACAGCGGCCAGGCCGCGGTCCAGCAGGCTGCGCACCTCGGCCATGGACGCCGGCCGGTAGGCGAGGGTGAGCTCCGGGGTGTTGTCCAGGGCCTGCACCACGCGGCGGCTGAGCGCGCTGTGGTCCTGGTCCCAAACGGCCAGGGGGAGGTTGCCCACCGCCGCGCCCGCGGTCTGCGCCACCAGCACCAGCTGCAGGGTGGGAAAGAGGAAGAGGAACAGGGTAAGCACCCGATCCCGGCGCAGATGCAACAGCTCTTTGACGACCACCTGCCAGGTGCGCAGCAACATGGGAGCCCCCAGAACGCCTAGGCCAGGCGCTTGCGGAAGGCCAGGGTGCTGATCAGCAGGGCCAGCAGGCCCATGAGCAGCAGGGTCAGCGCTGCGGCGCCCAGCACCTCCAGGCCGATGCCCTTGAGGAACTGCCCGCGCGCGATGGCGATGTAGTGGGTGGCGGGCAGGGGGATGGCCAGAGCCACCGACGTGGGCGACGTGCGGTCAATCGGGTCAATCAGCCCCGCCAGGAAGAAGCTAGGCACGAAGAAGATGAGCATCACCAGGAGCATGGCGGCCTGCTGGCTGCGGATGCGGCTGGCGATCAACAGGCTCACGCCGCAGGTGGCCAGGAAGTAGGCCGCGGTGAGCAACACCAGCAACCCCAGGTCGCCCCGAAAGGGCACCCGGAACCAGCCGACGGCCACCAGCCAGCTCGCCAACAGGCCCACCAAGCCGGTGACCACGTAGGCCGCAGTCTTGCCCAACAGGTAGGCCACGCCCTCCAGAGGCGTCGCCATCAGCCCCTCCAAGGTGCCCAGCTCCTTCTCCCGCGTCAGGCTGAGGCTGAGGGCCAGGGCGGGCAGGGAGAGCACGATGCCCATCAGCCCGGGCACCATGCTCACCTGGCTCTTCAATTCCTCGTTGTACCACACGCGGCTGCGCACCTCGAAGGTGGGCGGCGCCAAGACGCCCGCCGGCTGCAGGTCGGCGATGGCGGCCGCAGCGGCGCGGCCGATGATCCCCAGGATCTGGTTGGCGATGATGGGGTTGCTGCCGTCCAGCACGATCTGGAGCTGCAGGGGCTGGCCCAGCCGCGCGGCGAAGTCCGGCGGGAGGACCAGGGCAGCGTCCACTGTGCCGGCCACCAACAGGCGGTCAATCTCGTCGTAGCTCGTCGCCTGCGCAGCCAGCCGCAGGTGTTCCCCGCCGGTGAGGGCAGCCACGAAGTGCCGGCTGGCCGAGGTGCGGCTCAGGTCCCACACGGCCAGGTCGGCGGTGTCCACGTTGAAGGCGAAGACGTAGGCCAGCAGGAAGAGCAGCAGCGCCGGCGACAGGGTGACCAGGAAGAGGGAGAGGCGGTTGCGGGCGATGTGGCGCAGCTCCTTGCGCGCCACGGCCCAGGTGCGACGAAGCAGCATGGAGCGATCCCGTCTCAGCGCGGGCTCCAGAAGGCCATGCTTCCGTCCGCCACGCGGCGACGTTCACCGGCCGCGTCCCCGGAGGCCGACACCACGTAAATGCCCTCCTGTCCTTGGTCGTCCACCATGGGCAACACCAGCGCGTCGCCGGCCGGAGACCACAGCCGATGGCTGAGAGCGTACTGGTCGAAGAAGGGGATGAACTGGGTGATGAACACGGCGGTAGGCTGGAAGGTGGTCAGGGTGCGCACCTGGCCGGACGCAACGTCCACCAGCGACAGGCGCAGGCGAATCGGCGGGTGGCCCTGCGGTTGGGCATCGCTGATGAAATCCTTTGAACGGCCCACTTGCGGCCCTCGACGGCCGTCGTCGCGGGTCAGGTAGGCGATGGCGCGGCCGTCCGGCGACCAGAAGAAGCAGAACACCGTGTCGTTGACCAGGGTGTCCACAGACCCGGTCTCCACGTCCAGCAGGCGCAAGGGCCCGAAGAAGGAGGCGCTGTCTGCGGTGGGGCTGGTGAAGGCCAGCAGGTCGGCCGCAGGGCTCCAGCTCATGGCAGCCAGGCCGCGGTGCGGGGCGGTGCGCCGCTGGCCATCGGCCGGCCGCAGCGCCACCACCTGGGAGCCGGCGTCGGTGGCCTCGGCGAAGCTGAGCCAGCGGCCGTTGGGCGAGATCCCCGGCGCTTGGAAGAAGCCAGGGATGGCCAACCCTTCCTGCACTACCTGGCCGTCGGCCGCCACGAAGGCCAGGCGAGCGTCTCGGCCTGCGCCGCCCACATGGATGAAGAGCCGGCTGCTGTCCGCCGTCCACTGCCAGTAGAAGGGCTGGCCGGTCTGCACAATCCGGCTCTCGGCGCCGCCGTCGGCGGGCACCAGGTGCAGGGCGATGCCGGGCCGCAGGGCGCCCGAGGGCTCGTTGGCCAGAAAACTGATCCGGCGGCCGTCAGGCGACCAGTAGAGGTAAAAGGGAGGGCGCAGCGCGCTCTCGTAGAGGGTTGTCGGCGCGGCGCCGGGCCGGTCGGCCACGACCACCACCAGGCCGCGCTCGTCGTCGCCGCCGGTAGCTGCCACTCGGCCGGCGTCGGGGGACCAGGCCGGGAACTGGAAGCGGGGGCCGGCGGGCGTCAGGGTCCGCAGGTCGCTGCCGTCGGGGGCCACGGTGGCCAGCCGGCCCTCCGGATCCACCAGCACGATGCGGTTAACGGCTGCGGCAACGGCCGGGGTGGGAGCCGGCGCCGGGGGCTCGGCTGTAACAGCCGTGTCCACCGCCCTGTCGGCCGGCGTCGAGACCTGGGCGTTGCCCCGCAGCCACACGGCGGCCGCGGTCAGCGCAGCCGTGGCGCACAGGCCGAACAGGGCTAGGGCCGCCAGCAGGCCGACCAGAAGCCACGGAGCCCGGGAACGGTCGGCTTTCGGCTGTGCAGGAGGAGGCGAGGAGGGGTCGGGAAGCATAGCTTGGCTTTCGCCGAAAAAAGTTCACCGCCAGGGGCCAAGGCAGCCTGACGGTGAGAGGATGGTGCGATCCTTACAAGCCAGCTAGCAGCTCTCCAAAGCTGCCGACTGTCGCGCCTGACTATGCCTGGAGGGCCTGCAGCGCCTTTTGGACGCTGTCCGTTGGGCTCACCTTGACCTGCACGTCCACCAGCCGGCCCTCCTCGTCAATGACGAAGTGGCTGCGGGTGATGCCCATGTACTTCTTGCCGTACATGCTCTTCTCGCCCCAAACGCCATAGGCCTCAGCCACGCTGTGGTCCTCGTCCACCAGCAAGGTGAAGGGCAGGCCATGCTTGGCCTTGAACTTCTGGTGCGAAGCCACGCCGTCAGGGCTCACGCCCAGCACCACGGCGTTCCGCTCCTCGATCTGCGGGTAGGCATCGCGGAAGCCGCAGGCCTGGGTGGTGCAGCCGCTGGTGTCGTCCTTGGGGTAGAAGTAAAGGACCACCCGCTTGCCGCGGAAGTCGGACAGCCTGACCGTCTCGCCGGTGTCGCTGACCAGGGCGAAGTCGGGCGCCATGTCGCCAACTTGGAGCTTGCTCTCTGCCATTGTTTGCTCTCCGTGAGGATAGGTCGTTGGCGTCGCGGCCCAAGAGACGTAGCAGCCGACGCCGGTCTTCAGTCTAGCTTCGGCTGCTAGGACAATCAGTCAGGCTTCATCCAGACTAGACGCTCACGAGAAGAGCACCTTGATGTCCTCGCTGGTCAGGGACTTGAAGAAGCTGCCCTCCTCGGCGATGAGCTGCTCCACCAGCTCTCGCTTGCGGGCTTGTAGCTGAAGGATCTTCTCCTCCACCGTGTCGCGGGCGATGAACTTGTAGATGAACACCGGCTTCTCCTGGCCGATGCGGTGGGCGCGGTCGGAGGCCTGCATCTCCACCGCCGGGTTCCACCAGGGGTCCAGGTGCAGCACGTAGTCCGCTGCGGTCAGGTTCAGCCCGAGGCCGCCCGCCTTCAGGCTGATCAAGAAGAAGGGCACTGTGGGGTCCTGCTGGAAGCGGTCCACCTGCGCCTGGCGGTTCTGGGTTTGGCCGTCCAGGTAGGCGTAGGCCATGTGGCGCGCGTCCATCTCCCGGCGCAGCAAGGCCAGCGACTGCACGAACTGGGAGAAGACCAGCGCCTTGTGCCCCTCGGCCTGAAGGGTCTCCAGGGTCTCCAGCACGATCTCGAACTTGGCCGAGGGCCCATGGTAGGTCGGCTCTACCAGCTGCGGGTGGATGCACACCTGGCGCATGCGCAGCAGTCCCTCCAAGATCTTGAAGCGGATGTCGTTGATCTCCTGCTGCTGTTCGAGGAGGCCTAGCAGCAGACCGCGATAGTAATCGCGCGTCTGATGGTAGAGCTTGCGCTGCGCCGGCTCGAGGTCAATGTAGATGACGCGCTCGGTGCGCGGGGGCAGCTCCGGCGCCACCTGCTCCTTGGTGCGACGCAGGATGAAGGGGTAGGTCAGCCGGCGCAGGAGCTGGGCGGCGGGCTGGGCCGCCTCGTCGCGGCGCTCGATGTCCGAGGCGAAGTGGTCCTTGAAGTACTCCAGGCTGCCCAGCAGGCCTGGGTTGAGGAAGGCGAACTGCGACCAGAGCTCGAAGGTGTTGTTCTCCACCGGCGTGCCGGTGAGGCACAGGCGGTGGTCGGCCTGGAGCAGGCGCACGGCCTTGCTGCTCTTGGCCAGGGGGTTCTTCACGGCCTGCGACTCGTCCAGGATCGCGTAGGCGAAGCGATAGCCCTGCAGGAACTCGATGTCCCGCAGCATGGTGCCGTAGGTGGTGATCACCAGGTCGGCCTGGTCGAAGCGGGCATAGTCCTTCTTGCGGAAGTTGCCCATGAACTCCAGGACCCGCAGCTCGGGCGCGAAGCGGGCGGCCTCCCGCTGCCAGTTGACCAGCAGGCTCTTGGGCACCACCAGCAGGGCCGGCCGCGGCAGCTGGCCTCGCTCCTTCAGCGACTGCAGGAAGGCCAGGGCCTGTATCGTCTTGCCCAGCCCCATGTCGTCGGCCAGGATGCCGCCGAAGCCGTACTCGTGCAGGAAGTGCAGCCAGTCGTAGCCCGCCTTCTGGTACGGGCGCAGCTCGCCTGTGAAGCCGGCGGGCAACGGCTGCTCGGCGATGCCGGCGAAGCCCTTCAGCCGCTCCCGCTTGGCGTGGAACTCCGGCGCGATGTTTCGGGTCTCCGCCTCGGCCAGCAGCTCGTCCAGCAGCGAAACCTGCAGGTCCTTCACCCGCAGCCCGTCGGCGGTTTCCTCGGCCAGGGCGAAGAGGTGGCGATAGCGCTCCAGCCACTCCTCCGGCAGCTGGCCCACCGAGCCATCGGCCAACTTGATGTAGCGGTCCCCCCGGCGCAGGGCCTTGTAGACCTCCTTCAGCGATACGGTTTGGTCGCCGTAGTGGACCAACGCCTGCACGTCGAACCAGTCAATGCCGCTGGTGATGTTCAGGGTGACGGTGGGCCGGTGGCGATTGACCTTGGCGATGTTCTTGTCGCCGTAGATCTCGAAGCCGGCCTCGGTGAGGGCCGGGATGCACTTCACCAGGAAGTCCAGGGGGTGGGTGCGGGCGCGAATCTCGTAGACGCCCGGCTCGCTGGGGCCGGCGCGCTTGAGGCCATAGCGGGCATCGGTGAGCAGGTTGATGACCGCAAACTCGGCGTCCGTGTCGCGCACGACTCGCACCCCACCCCACTGGCCGGGCAAGGTGATGTTCTCCTCCCGGGGCGGGCGAGGGTGAGCCTTCACCTCGTAGTCGCCGTAGCCGAAGCGCAGCTCGGCCCGCAGCGGCGCATCCCCGTTCTTGGTCAGGTAGAGCCGCGGCACCGGCTTGGCCTGCACCACCTCCCACCTCACCCGATCGCCCACGAGGGGCATGCGCTGGTTCAGGAGCTGGAAGTAGCGGGTGCGGAACTCCTCGCTCTCCGCCGCGGGGATGCGCAGCGGGAAGAGGTTCAGCATCTGCAGGGCGTTGGCGTTGGCCACCGGCGCCAGCACGTTCTTGACCAGGATCCACGCCTTTTGCTCCTGCACCAGCAGCTTCACACGTCGGTCGTCCAGGCGGAAGACCTCATCGCCCAGGCGAACGCCGGCCTCCAGCACCTCGGTCTCTCCCTCCTCTACCAGGGCCGCCTGGAGCGTCAGCGGCTCCTCCCGTACCTCAAGCCGCGCTGTGGGCCGCTCCCGCTCCATCAAGAAGATCGGCAGGTTCAGCCGAAAGATCAGGGAGAGGTGGGCGAAGGGGATTTCGATGGGCTGGTAGCTGGAGTAGTAGCCGTAGCTGGACCGCACGTTGCCCCGCAAAAGCTCGAGGAACTGCTGGGCCTCGAAGGCGAGGTTGACCACCTCAACCTTGGTGTTGAACGTGTAGGGCTGGAGGAGGGGCTTCCAGGCGGCGTCCTCGTCCAGCACCTGCAGGGCGGCCTGCGCCGGCTCGGCGCTGTCGGCTATCTCCCTCACCCTCCGCCAGGCTGTCTCCGGCACCTGGTAGAGGTAGGTTTGACCTGTGTAGGCTAACCCGCTCTTGGTGATGCGCAGGCCTGCCAAGACCACCGCGCGGTTGACCCGCTGGGCCTTGGCCGGCTTGTAGGGCGGCGTGGCGGCCAGGGCCACCTCCACGCGATAGCGCCAATCCCCCTCCAACCGCCGTTGCAGGTGTTCGGCCAGGTGCCACACGGCCGCCATCACGTGGGCGCACGCCCAGCCGGGTGTGACGGATCGGCAAGAGCAGGCGACGATCACCTGAGCGGCCGAAGCGGCCATGATGTTTACCTGATGGCTCTGCTTGCCGTCCGCGACCAGGTAGTTGGCTTGCTGGCCGGTGAACCCCACCAGCTGCACGCTGCCCTCCTGGAGTAGGCTGCGGCCTTTGGTGACCGCATCATACCGCGGGTACAGGTGGCTGATGGCAGCGCTCAGCTGGGCAGGGGTCAACAGCGGGCCAACGGAGGTTGCCGTACTCATACAGTGCAGACTCGTCGCTCTACGGTTTCGATCAGCGCTCTCAGAAGGCGCCGCCTGGCCCAAGGGTGCCCTGGAGCGACCAGATCAGGGCTAAGCCCACGGTGATGGCCGCCGCCAACAGACAGAGGAGCAGGACACAGCCCAGGGCGGCCGTCACCCGGAGGAGCAGGCGGTTTTCACGCTGGCGGATCGTCTCCAGGTCGTTGGGAAGCTGTGCAGTCAAGGCGCCTTGCTCCGTTTGCGCTGTTACAGATCGCGGGCGGCCTCAGGCGAGTCCGCCGCCGGCGCCGGGTCTAGGGCGTGCCCGGCCGCGGGCGGATCCCCGGGCACCACCCGCTGCAGCAGGTGGCGGTCCACCCAGGCTTCGATCTGCCGCTGATAGCGCACGGCCAGCAGCATAATGGCGACGGCCAGCGCCAGCAGCACAACGATCACCGGCGAGTTGCGGGGGATGACGCCGGCGCCGATGGCCGCAGCCACGATCACCGAGGGCCCGCGCACAAAGGCCGCCACGGCCACGATCTTCCAGACGGGCAGCGAGGTCAGCCCGGCGATGTAGTACGGCACGTCGCCGAAGGGGCCCAGCATCAGGACAAACCAAATGGGCAGCGAGTTCAGCCGCGCCACCCGCTCCCAGCGCGCCAGCCGCTCCGCGCCGATCATCCGCTGCACCAGCGGCCGGCCGAACAGCCGCGACAGGGTCATGGCGATTGCGCCGCCCAACACCATGCCGATCACGCCGAAGACCGCGCCGCCGAACCAGCCGAACAGGTAGCCGCCCACCACCTGGATCACCGGGCCCGGCACGAAGGCGAAGACCACCTGCAGCGCGCTGATCGCCACCAGCCCCAGGGGACCCCACGGTCCTAGGCGCTCCACCCAGGCTTGTAGGGTCGCCTGGTCCGTGGCCAGGGCCAGCAGCGGCTGGCGGTACTTGAAGACCACCCACGCCAAAGCCAGCGCCGCCGCCGCTAACAGCGCCCAGCGGAGGACGGCGCGGTGGTTCAGCCACCCGATCCTGGGGCTGCTCACCGGCTGGACGTCGGCCGCGGGCAGATCGGCCCGCCGCGGGTCGGTAGGCAGGCTGGTCATGACGGCTGCTCTCCCAACACCACGGGCAGCTCGATCTGCCGTCCATTCCGCCAGAGGGTAAGGGTCACCGTCTGACCCACCTCGGCGCGCTCCTGGAGGTAGGCGTCCAGGTCCTCCCAGGTGCGCAGCGGCACGCCGTCAATGGCCACCAACACGTCGCCGCCCACCAGCAGCCGGCGCCGGCCGTAGATCACCTCGCGCGTGGCAGTGCGGATGCCCGCGCGCACGGCGGGGCTGTCCCGATAGGCCTGGGCGATGAGCAGGCCCTGGGAGGTGGGCAGGCCCAGCGCCTCAGCCAGCTCTGGGTAGAGCACGTAGCCCAGCCCCTCGATGCCCAGCCAGGGGTGCGGGAAGCGCCCGCGCTCGATCAGCACCGGCACCACCCGCTTCACCTTGTTCACCGGAACGGCGAAGCCCACGCCCGCCGAGGTGCCCGTGGGCGAGTAGATGGCGGTGTTGACGCCGATCAGCCGGCCCCGGCTGTCCAACAGCGGCCCGCCGGAGTTGCCGCGGTTGATGGACGCGTCGGTCTGGATCACCCCGCGCAGCACGCGCTCGTTGTCCACCCGCAGGGTGCGGTTGACCGCGCTGATCACCCCGACGGTCAGGGTGCGCTCGAACTGGCCGAAGGGGTTGCCGATGGCGATGGCCGTCTGGCCCACCTGGAGCTCGTCCGAGTCGCCCAGGGGCACGGGCAGCACCCCCTCCGGCAGCTCCTCCACCCGCAACACCGCCAGGTCGTTGGCCGGGTCCACGCCCACCACCTGCGCCGGCATCTCCACGCCCTCGCCGAAGCTCACCACGATCTGCCGCGCGCCCTCCACCACGTGGTAGTTGGTGACGATGTGGCCGGCCTGGTCGAACACGAAGCCGGAGCCGCTGCCCTCCTCTGGGTAGACGCCAAAGAAGAAGTCGCTGCGCAACACCTGGGTGGTGATGTTGACCACTGCCGGCGCCACCCGGCGATAGACCTCGACGATGCGCCGCTCGGCTGCGTCCAGGTCGGCATCCGGCAGCGGGGGCAACGGGGTCGGCGTGGCGATGAGGACCACCGGCGTCGGGCTGGGCGCCGGCGTGGCCGAGGCCGCGGTGAAGGGCGGTTGAACGACCACCTGGCAGCCGGCCAGCAGCCAGGCGCCACCCACCCACGTCGCCATCAACAGACCCAGAGGGAGAAGCCGCCCCAAACCTCGCCGATGTACGCTCATTGCGTCCTCGTCGTTCGCCCGCGCTGGGCCCTAGCCATCGCTGCTGCTCTCGGTCGAGACGGGAAGCGCCACGGCAGCCCCCAGATCCCCTGGGCCAACGGCCATCTCCGGCTCGCCTGGCAAGGCTCGACGGGCGAGCCCCTGCGCGCCCTGCACGGCCAGCGCTGCGCCTCCCAGGGCCACCGTGCCCGCCAGGAAGGGCCCCAAGAAGAGCGCCGCCAGCCCCACCGCCTGCGCCTGCATCTGGCCCGGCCAGTCCGAGGTGAAGCCGGCCGCCGGCCAGAGGCCCGTGACCCCCTGGCCCACTGCGCCCAGATACCCGGCTGAGCCCGTCTGGTTCCAACCGGCGCCGGCCAACCCGTCCGCCCACAGCCCCACGGCCAGCAGGCCCACTGCCGCGCCCAACAGGTGCACCGCCACCACGGCGGTGTCGTCGGCCACCCGCAAGGTCTCGGTCACCAGGTAGTGCACCAACGGCAGCAGCAGGCCGGCCGCTGCGCCGGTGAGCAGGGCGGCCCACGGCGGCACGAAGGGCCCCAACGCCAGCCCGGCGACCGAGCCGGCGGCCAGCCCGCGCGCCGCCATCAGCGGGTCCACCCGGCCGGCCACGAACCAGGTGTAGGCTGCCGGCAGCAGGACGCCCCCTGTCGCCGCCAAGAGCGCGTTGGCCATCCCCCGGGTCGGCAAGAGGCTCTCCAAGCGCAGCAAGGGGTTGGCAAAGTGCCAGCCGACGCTGCCGGCCAAGACGAAAAAGGCGCCGGCCGCCGCCAGCAGGGGCAGGTGGGCCGGAGGCAGCGGCGCGGGCTCGTCGGCCGGCCGCGGCGCTCGCCGCGGCGCCAGGGCCAACAGTCCGGCCAAAGCCACGGCACCGCCTACCAGGTGGACAGGGCCGGCGCCGGCAAAGTCCACCAGGCCGTGGCCCAGGTTTAAGTTGATGCCCAGGTTGGCCAGCCACCCACCTCCCCACAGCCAGTTGACGGCCAGCGGATAGGCCAGGCCACCCACCAGCAACCCGCTCAACAGGACAACGGCGGCCGGCGCGCGACCGCGCAGCGCCCACAGCGGGATGGCCGTCGCCGTGGCCGCCCAGGGCAGGTGCGCTACGAACAGCAGGTAGGCCTCGGGCGTCGCCGCCGGGCCGGTCAGCGCCCAGCCGGCCAGCCCCGCCATGCCCCACGTCGGCCCCCACTCCGGCCCCAGCGCCGACCACTCCCAGACCAGGCCGCCAAAGCCGGGCACGTCGGGATAGACCAGGCCGACGCCGCCGAAGGCCAGGCTGAAGCCGACCAGGAAGAAGGCCAGGGCCGCCAGCCCGACCGCGGCCAGGCCGGCCAGCGCGGTCTGCCAGGCGCGCTCCGGCGGAGCTGCCGCTGCAGCCATCAGGGTGAAGCCGGCCGGCGCCAGCCAAGCCAGGCTGGCCGCCAGGACGGGCCAGAAGAGGTCGTTCGTCATATGAGCTCAGGTTGGTCACACGGCCGCGCTGCGCCACCAGGCGCGACCTAGGCGCCACTGGTGGGTCGCTTGGTTCCAGCGCAGCTCTACGGTGTCGCCGGCGGTGGTCTGCGCCAGGAAACACCGCCAGACGCCGTCGTCCCGCTCCTCGGTCCACTGCCGGCCTAGCCCGGCCAGGCGGTAGGTGCGCCCCTGTCGAACGAACGCCGTGGGCCGCACGCGGCCGTTGGACAGGAACCGGGCCTGCACCGCCACCGGCTCGTCGAGCCTGACCTCGGTCATGGCAGGGCGCTCCGCCGCTCCAGGTAGGCGATCAACAGGCGCAGGGCTTCGCCGGCCGACTCCAGCTTGTTGGCCCGGCGGTCGCCCGTGCCCAGCACCTGCCGGCCGATCTCGGCGTCGGCCGCCGACAGGTGCAGAAACGCAAGGCCCACCGGCTTGGCGGGGGTGCCGCCGCCGGGGCCGGCGATGCCCGTAATGCTCACAGCCACGTGCGCGCCGAAGGCCCGCCGCGCGCCCTGAGCCATCTCGGCGGCGCAGGCAGCGCTGACCGCGCCGTGGGCGGCCAGCGTCTCCTCGCGCACGCCCAGCAACCGCTGCTTGGCCGCGTTGCTGTAGGCCACGACCCCGCCCAGGAAGTAGTCGGAGCTGCCCGGCACGTCGGTGATGCTGTCGCTGACCAGGCCCCCGGTGCACGACTCCGCCAGGGCGAGCGTTAGGCGCCGACCGCGCAGCAGGGCGCCGGCGCGGCCGGCCAGCTCGGCCAGGCTCAGCGAGCCGCCGGATGTCGGGATATGCTCTGCGGAGGGCGCAGGCAACGGATGAGACGCAGCGTCCATAAAAGTTCGTCAGCGCGCTATGATACACCCATTTTGTCCCTTTGCCAACTATGGCCTACTTTATCAGGAACTCAACGCAGGGACCAGGGATGCGATGGGAGCACGGGTCGCTCTGGGGCCCGCAGGGCCGCAGGCAAGCCCACCGGAGCAGCGCCAGGGCCCCTTCGCTGCGCGAGGTGGCGCGTCGCCTGCGCTCCTCCTGCAGCCATCAAGGCCGCTGGGGCGCGGCCGGGCGCCGCTCAGCCTGCTGGGGCCGGGCCGCGGTGAGTTGACCCTGCCTGGCCCGCGTGTTATAATCGCGCAGCCCTTGGCGTTTAGCGCCCCACCGTCCCCTCCCCACGTCTAGGAAGGACCCCTATGGCTTTCACCCGCTCGGCTGGCATCTTGTTGCATCCGACCTCCTTCCCCGGCCGCTATGGCATCGGCGACTTGGGAGATGCGGCCTATCGGTTCGTGGACTTCCTCAAGGGCGCCGGACAGTCCCTTTGGCAGGTGCTTCCCCTGGGGCCCACGGGCTACGGGGACTCCCCGTACCAGTGCTTCTCCGCCTTTGCGGGCAACCCGCTGCTGATAGACCCGGAGAAGCTGATCGGCGATGGGCTTTTGTGCTGGAGCGATTTCTCCGACCTCCCGCCCTTCCCGCAGGACCGGGTGGACTACGGCTGGGTGATCCACTGGAAGATTCCGCTGCTTAAGCGCTCCTTCTACCGCTTCATGGACCACGCCGACGGGAAGCTGCGCCGGGAGTTCGAGGCCTTCTGCGCGGAGAAGGCGGGCTGGCTGGAGGACTACGCCCTGTTCATGGCGCTGAAGGACGCCCACGGCGGCGCTGCCTGGAGCTCATGGCCCTTGGACATCCGCACGCGCCAGCCGGCGGCCCTGGCGTTCTGGCGCCGGGAACTGGCCGAGCCCATCAAGGTCCACAAGTACCTGCAGTGGCAGTTCTTCCGCCAGTGGCGGGAGCTGAAGGCCTACGCCAACGCGGCCGGCGTGCGCATCATCGGCGACATTCCGATCTTCGTGGCCTACGACAGCGCCGACGCCTGGGCCCACCCGGAGGTCTTCTACTTCGACGAGGAGGGGCAGCCCACGGTGGTGGCCGGCGTGCCGCCCGACTACTTCAGCGCCACCGGCCAGCTCTGGGGCAACCCGCTCTATCGCTGGGCGGAGATGGCCGAGAACCGCTACCGCTGGTGGGTAGATCGCTTCCGCGCCACGCTGGACCTGGTGGACATCGTACGCATTGACCACTTCCGCGGATTCTACAACTACTGGGAGATCCCGGCCGGAGAGGAGACGGCCATCAACGGCCGCTGGGTGATGGGCCCCGGCGCCGACCTGTTCCAGGTGGTAACCGAAGAGCTGGGCCAGGTGGACATCATCGCGGAGGACCTGGGCGACTTCACCCCCGAGGCGCGCGCCGGCGTGGACGCGCTGATGGCCCAGTTCGGCTTCCCCAGCATGAAGGTGCTGCAGTTCGGCTTCATGGAAGGCCCGTCCAGCATCCACCTGCCCCACAACTTCTCGTCCTCCTGCATCGTCTACCCCGGCACCCACGACAACGACACAGTGGTCGGGTGGTTCACTGAGACCTCGTCGCCCGGCGAGCGGGAGTACGCGCTGAAGTACCTGGGCAAGCGAGACCCCAGCGACATCGCCTGGGACTTCATCCGGCTGGCCTGGGCCTCGGTGGCTAAGCTGGCCGTGGCCACGGTCCAGGACCTGCTCGGGCTGGGCAGCTGGGCGCGCATGAACGTGCCCAGCCGGGCCAGCGGCAACTGGCAGTGGCGCTACTGGCCGGGCGCGCTTAGCCAGGAGCTGCAATACCGCCTGCTGGAGCTGACTGCGGTCTACGGTCGGCTGCCGGAGGACAAACCCAAGAAGAAGGCCGACGAGGCCGAGCCGGAGCAGGCTGATCAGCCCTCGTGATGCCGGATTGCGACGCCGGCTGGCCGCGCGTCCCGACGGAAGGCCTGCGCTGACCGCTGCCCCCCCAATTGGCGGGCCGTGCTATGGGCCAACCTTGTCCTCGGCTGCCACAAAACACCCATGAGCGCCCACCAGGTTGAGCGATTGCTCCGGGCTTTGGCCGGCGCAGGGCGGGTCACAGTGGTGCCCCACAACGACCCCGACCCCGACGCTATCGCCAGCGCAGTGGCCTTGCGCTACCTGGTGGAGCAGCGCCTCGGCCTGCCGGTGGCCATCCTCTACAGCGGCCTGATCGGCCGGGCGGAGAACAAGGCGCTGGTGCGCTACCTGGATCGGCCGCTGCGGCAGCTTGGCAAGGCAGACTGGAAGCAGGCCGGCGCAGTGGCGTTGGTGGACAGCCAGCCGGGCGCCGGCAACAACCCTGTGCCGGCCGGCCTGACGCCGGCGGTGGTCCTGGACCACCACACCTGGCGAGCGGAAACAGCCGCTGCCGCCTTCTACGACGTGCGGCCGGATGCCGGCTCCACCTCCACCATCCTCACCGAGTACCTGCAGTCGGTGCACCTGGAGCCCCCGGCGCCGCTGGCCACTGCCCTGTTCTACGGCATCAAGACCGACACCATGGGCCTGGCGCGCGGGGCCGGCCCGGCCGACGTTGCGGCGTATTATTACCTCCAGCCGCTGGTGGACATAGACGGCCTGATTGAGATCGAGCGGGCGCAGGTGCCGGCGGTCTACTTCAAGAGCTTGGTCAACGCCTTCCAGGCGGCCCGGGTGTACGGCGACTTCGTCTTCTCCTACCTCGGCCCCATGCCCTATCCCGACCTGGCCGCCGAGATCGCCGACCAGCTGCTGCGGCTGCAGGGCGTGCAGTGGGTGCTGTGCATCGGGGTCTACAACGACAACCTGCACCTGGCCGCCCGCACCCGCAACCGCAAAGGGGGAGCCGGCCAGTTCGTGCGCGCCATCGTGGGCAAGATGGGGATTGCGGGCGGCCACGGCAGCATGGCCGGCGGCTACGTGCCCCTGGCCGACAGCGACCCTGAGGCCCTGGCCCAACACCTCGGCCGGCTTGCCCTGGACTACCTGAAGATTGCGCCGGACACCCCCGGCCAGCCCATTTTCTAGCCCGCAGCCGGGCGCGGCGGCTCCGGTCCCACGCCCCACCTGCCGAACGCCCGGAGATGAGAGCCGTCCTCAGCGCTCCTGTCCTCCTGCTATGCAGTTCACTCGTCTTGTGTCACCCATCCGTAAACGCTCTGAGAAGGCGGGCGCGCCGCCCGGCACCTTGGCCTATCTGGGGGATGCGCCGACCACCCAGCCGATCACCGTCACTCTCTTCCAGTATGACGAGCGAGAGCTCAGCGAGCGCACCCTAGCCGAGCCAGCAGAGGCCTTCCCCCTGCCCGAGGAGCCGACGGTCTCCTGGCTTAACCTGGACGGCGTGCATCGGGTGGAGCTGATTGAACAGATCGGCCGGGCGCTGAGCCTCCACCCGCTGCTGCTGGAGGACCTGGTGAACACCCAGCAGCGCCCCAAGATGGAGGACTACGGCGCCTACCTCTTCATCGTTGCGCGCATGTTGGACTACGACCCAGAGCGGCGACACATCCACTCGGAGCAAGTAGCCCTGGTGCTCGGCCGCGAGTACCTGGTGTCCTTTGAAGAGGACCCCGGCGACGTGTTCAACCCGGTGCGCGCCCGGCTGCGCAGCGGCGCTCCTCGGCTGCGCAAGGGGGGGCCGGACTACCTGGCCTATGCCCTGCTGGACGCAGTGGTGGACGGCTACTTCCACATCTTGGAACAGGTGGGCGAGGTCATCGCCGACCTGGAGGAGGAGCTGGTCAGCCATCCCACCCAGGAGACCCTGCAAGGCATCTATCGGCTGAAGCGCGAGATGATCGCCCTGCGCCGAGCCGTCTGGCCCCTGCGGGACGTGATCAACAGCCTGTTGCACTCGGAGTCGGAGCTGATCCAGTCCAGCACCAAGGTATACCTGCGGGACGTCTATGACCACACCATCCAGATCGTGGACGCCGTGGAGAGCATCCGCGACCTGTTGGCCGGCATGTTGGACATCTACCTCTCCGGCACCAGCAACCGCTTGAACGAGATCATGAAGGTGCTCACCATCTTCTCCACCCTCTTCATTCCGCTGACCTTCCTGGCCGGCGTCTACGGCATGAACTTCGAGTACTTCCCGGAGCTCAAGTGGTGGTTCGGCTACCCCATGTTCTGGGGCATCTCCCTCACCATCGCGCTGACCATGCTGGCCTTCTTCCGCCGCCGTGGCTGGATGTGAGGGTCGGGCCTGAGCTATGGCGCTGCGCCTGCTGATCTTGATGAGCGACACCGGCGGCGGCCACCGGGCCAGCGCCCAGGCGCTGGCGGCCGCCCTGCGTCGCCGTTACGGCGACCAGATTGAGACCACGATCCTCGACGCCTGGCAGGGCCACGCGCCCTGGCCCCTGAACCAGGTGCCCAAGTCCTACTCTTTCTTGGTCAACCGGACCCCCTGGTTCTACAGCGCGCTATACCACGCTGGGGAGCGGCGCAGGGTGATGGGCGCGGTGATCGGCGTCGCTGCGATGTGGTCCGATCGCCGCTTCATGGCTGTGGTGGAAGCCCATCGGCCCGACGCCGTGCTCAGCGTGCACCCCCTGCTGCAGGAGGCACCGCTGCGCATCCTAGCGCGGCATGGGCTATCGCTTCCCTTCTTCACGGTGGTGACCGACCTAGGCTCTGTGCATCCCAGCTGGTTTCACCCGGCCGTCCGCTGTTGCTTCGTCCCCACGGCCGAGACGGCGGCCCAAGCGCAGCGCCTCGGCCTACAGCCGACGCAGGTTCGGGTGCTGGGGCTGCCCATCCGCCCGGAGTTCGGCCAGCCGCAGCCTGACCAGACCACGCTGCGCCGCGCCTTGGGGCTGCAGCCGGACCTGGCCACCGTGACCGTGATCGGCGGCGGCGAGGGCATGGGGCCGCTGCGGGCCATCGCCGAGGCCATCGCCCACCGGCTGGCTGCGGACGGCCGCCGGGCCCAGTTGGTGGTGATCTGCGGTCGCAACCAACGGCTGCAAAGCGAGCTCAGCCGCGTGGCCTGGCCCGTGCCCACCGCCGTGACCGGCTTTGTGGACAACATGGCCCAGTGGATGGCCGCCAGCGACTGCCTGGTCACCAAGGCGGGGCCGGGCACCATCGCCGAGGCCATGGCCATGGGCCTGCCCTTGGTGCTGAGCGGCTACATCCCCGGCCAGGAGACGGGCAACGTGCACTTCGTGGTGGACCACGGCATCGGCGTCTTTGCACCGAAGCCGGCCCAGGTCGCCGAGGTGGTCAGCCGCTGGCTGGGGCCGGACCAAGGGGAGCGCTTGCAGCGGGCGCAGGCTGCGCGCGCCCTGGCTTATCCCCACGCCGCCGACGCCATCGCTGCGGCCATCGCTGCTGAGCTGGGCCTGTGCCGGCCGAGGTAGACTTGCCAGAAGCCGGGAATGAGAGTAGCATACCGCGCAGCGAAGGCCCGGTGCACGCTTCTTGCCTCGCCGCCGGAGTTGCCGCTTTCGCCGGGTCGAGCCGTGTCCCTTCGTCGCCGAGATCGAAGCTTTAGTCGAGTCCCGCTTTAGGACCGGCCGGGTCGAGCCGCTTAGCCCCTGGCACCTGCTTCTCCGTGCCCCAACACGACTTACCCACGCCATCTATGCTGTACGACGAACAGAGCAAAGCCACCGTCTTGCGACGGCCCTACAAGTATCAGCCTCCTCGCTCCTGGCGCACCTGGTTGCTGGGGCGGCCTCTTGCCACCGCCGACGCCGAACACGAGACCATCGGCAAGAAGGTGGGTTTGGCCGTGTTTGCCTCGGACGCCCTGTCCTCCAACGCCTATGCCACCCAGGAGATCCTGGTGGTGTTGGCGGCGGCGGGCGTGGCCACCTTTGGCCTGGCCATCCCCATCTCCATTGCCATCGTGGCCCTGCTGGCCATCGTCACGCTCTCCTACGAGCAGATTATCCATGCCTACCCCAACGGCGGCGGCGCCTACATCGTCTCCCGCGACAACCTGGGAGAGCTGGCGGCGCAGGTAGCCGGCGCGGCCCTGCTCACCGACTACATCCTCACTGCGTCGGTGTCCATCTCCTCCGGCGTCGCCCAGATCGTGTCCGCCTTCCCAGTCCTCTTCCCCTACCGCGTGCCCCTAGCCGTGGGCTTGCTGAGCCTAGTGATGCTGGCCAACCTGCGCGGAGTGCGGGAGTCGGGCACGGCCTTTGCCATCCCTACCTACTTCTTCCTGTTCATGATGGCCCTCACCCTGGGCCTTGGCCTGTGGCGCCACATCACCGGCAGCCTGGGGGACGTGGTGAACCCGCCGGCCATGGAGGTGCACGAGCTGCAGGCCATCAGCCTCTTCCTGATCCTGCACGCCTTTGCCAACGGCACGACGGCCCTCACCGGCGTGGAGGCCATCTCCAACGGCATCACCGCCTTCAAGGAGCCGCGCAGCCGCAATGCCGGCATCACGCTGATCTGGATGGCGGTCATCCTGGCGTCCATCTTCCTGAGCATCACCTTCCTGGCGGTGCAGATCGGCGCCGTGCCGGCCGAGACGGAGACGGTGATCTCCCAGCTGGCGCGCACCGTCTACGGCAACCAGGGCATCCTCTACCTGGGGGTAATCGTCGCCACGACGGTCATCCTGATCCTGGCCACCAACACGGCCTTCAACGGCTTTCCGCGGCTGAGCGCGCTGCTGGCTATTGACGGCTTCCTGCCGCGGCAGCTGGCGTTCCGGGGCAGCCGGCTGGTGTACTCCTGGGGCATTGTGGCCTTGACCCTGGTGGCCTCCCTGCTGATCGTGGTCTTCCGGGCCAGCGTCACCGGCCTGATCCCGCTGTACGCCATCGGCGTGTTCCTCTCCTTCACCCTCTCCCAAGTGGGCATGGCCCGGCGCTGGTACCGCACCGGCCACCTGAAGCCGGGCGAGGTCATCCATCAGCCAGCGTCCACCCTGCACTACGACCCGCGCTGGCGGCTGAAGATGATGGCCAATGGCTTCGGCGCCGTGTGTACGGCCATCGTCATGGGCATTTTCGCGTGGACGAAGTTCAGCGAGGGCGCGTGGATCGTGCTGGTGCTGATCCCGCTGCTGGTGCTGATGCTGCGCCGCATCCACCGCCACTACACCGAGCTGGCGGCTCGCCTCTCGCTGGAGAACTACGATGCGCCCCCGCGGGCCCACCGCCATCGGGTGATCATGCCCCTCAGCGGCGTGCACCGCGGCACCTTGGCCGCGCTGCGCTACGCCCGCACCCTCTCCAGCGACGTCACTGCGGTGCACGTGTGCATTGACCCGGAGGTGGCGGAGAGGGTGCGCCAGAAGTGGGAGCTGTGGGGCGAAGGGGTGCGCCTGGTGATCCTGGACTCGCCCTACCGCCTGCTGCTGGAGCCGCTGATGGACTACATCGCCGAGGTGGCTGCCGCACGGCAGCCCAACGAGACCATCACCGTGGTGGTGCCGGAGTTCGTGACGCGGCATGCGTGGGAGAACCTGCTGCACACCCAGACGGCGTGGACGCTGCGCTTCGCCTTCCGCACCATGCCCGGCGTGGTGATCACCACGGTGCCCTACCAGCTCGACGACCGCACCGAACCCGCCGCGGCCTGAGCCTGTCGAAGGCGGGCGTGGGCTTCGACAAGCTCAACCCACGCAGAAAGCTCAGCGCACGGACTTGTGACCACGCGATCCTACTCTCTGTAAAGGCCTCCTATGAAACACCCTACGACGTCGCCGGACAAAGACGCTAAGCAGTTCATCGTGGTCGGCTGCGGCCGCGTCGGCGCAGAGCTGGCCTATCGGCTGTTCAAGAAAGGCCACCACGTGACCGTGATTGACCGGGACGATGCGGCCTTCCACAACCTGCCGCCTGACTTTCGGGGCCGCCTACTGGAAGGGGACGTGCTGACCCAGGACATGATGCACCGCAGCAACATCGAGCACGCCTTCGGCCTGGCGGCCGTGACCAACTCCGACGCGCTCAATGCGGTGGTGGGGCACGTGGCCCACGTGGTCTACCACGTGCCGCACATCGTGGTGCGCAACTACGACCCTCGCTACCGGGCGCTCATCGAGGCCTTTGGGCTGCAGAACATCAGCTCCAGCAGCTGGGGCGCGCAGCGCATCGAGGAGATGCTCTCCCTGGGCGCCATCCACGCCGTGTTCTCGGCGGGCAACGGTGAGATCGAGGTCTACGAGATCGTGATCCCGTCCCACTGGAATGGCCGTCGCGTCGGCGAGCTGCTCGGCGACAACCCGTGCGGCCTGGTGTCCCTCACCCGCGCCGGCCGCGCCAGCCTGCCCTCGCGCGAGATGACCTTCGAGGAGGGCGACGTGCTGCATATCAGCACCAACCGCGAGGGCATCGAGGCGCTGCGCAAGCGTCTGTTCGCCTAGGAGGAGGCGCTCATGTTCGTCATCGTCGCCGGCGGCGGCCGGACAGGCACCCAACTCGCTGCTACCTTGCTCGACCAAGGCCATCGGGTGCGGTTGATCGAGAACCGCCCCGAGGTGCTGGAGCGCATCCACCGCGAGCTGCCCACGGAGGCGATCTACGAGGGAGGGCCGGCGGAGCCCTCGGTGCTGGAGCAGGCCGGCATCCGCCAGGCCGACGTGGTAGCCGCCACCACGGACAACGACGCCAACAACTTGGCCATCTGCTACATGGCCCGGCGGCTGTACAACGTGGGCCGCACCATCGCGCGCATCAACAACCCGCGCTCGGCGTGGCTGTTCGACGAGAAGTTCCACGTGGACGCCGCCCTCAACCAGGCGGACGTGATGGCCAGCCTGATCGTGGAGGAGATGTCCCTGGGCGACATGATGACCCTGCTGAAGCTGCGCCGCGGGCAATACTCCCTGGTGGAGGAGAAGATCCCGCCCACGGCGCGCGTGGTGGGGCAGATGATCAAGGACGTGCGCTTCCCCGAACAGTGCGTCATCGCGGCCATCATCCGCCACGGAGAGATCATCGTGCCGCGCGGGGTCACCGTCTTCGAGGCAGGGGACGAGGTGTTGGCGGTGACCAACCCTAAGGGCGCGGAGCAGCTGGCCGAGCTCTTCTCGCCGGCGGGGGCCGGGGAGCGGTGAACCGTGCCCGTTAATCGGTGACCGATGATCGGTATCGGCTTGGCCAGCGCTGGCTCCGCCTCCTTTGGACGCAAATGGGTATGGCCATGTCCGGGTTGGTCCGCTTAGCCAGTGTGAGCGTAGCGCTGTGGGGAGGCCTGACCCTGACCGACTTGAGGCAGCACACGTCGGGGGTGGTCCTGTGGCCGCTCAAGGTGATCGCCACGGCAGCGGCGCCGCTGACGGCCTTGGCCGGCGGGCTGCTGGCGCTGTTGGGCCTGCGGCGCCGCGATCTATCCATAGCCGTGACCGCTGCGCTCGGCGCAGCCGCAGCTGCCCACTACACGGCGCGAGCCATGGCGCCGCACGACGGCTTCGAGCGGGCCTTCGGCGCCGACTGGCAGGCGCGCGTGTCCCCTGCCCAGCGGTCCCGGTTCCTGCGTCGCCGCTGGACGCCCCTGCTGCTTGCGCATCCCCCGGCGTCGGTGCAGCGCAACGTGGTCTACGGCCGGCATCCAGGCGTGGACCAGCCCCTGTTGGCCGACCTGTGGCAGCCGCCGGCCGGCGCGCTGCGCAGCGGCCTCGGCGTGATCTACGTCCACGGCGGCGCGTGGCGGGTGGGGGAGAAGGACATGGGCACGCGGGCGCTCTTCCGCCGCTTGGTCGGCCAGGGCCACGTGGTGATGGACATCAACTACACCCTGGCGCCGACCAGCGACATCGCCGGCATGGTGCAGGACGTCAAGCGGGCGCTGATCTGGCTGAAGCAGCACGCAGCGACCTACGACGTGGACCCCCAGCGCATCGTGCTCATGGGCGGCTCGGCCGGCGGCCACCTGGCGCTGCTGGCGGCCTTCACCCCCAACGACCCCCAGCTGCAGCCGGACGGCAGCGCGGCGGACACGTCGGTGCGGGCGGTGGTGGCCTTCTATCCCCCCACCGACCTCCGCGAGATCTACGCCGACGGCGAGGCGCTGCGCCAGCGCCTGCAGCGGCGCAGACACATCCCCCTGTACGCCTCCCTGATCGAGGCGTTGTTGCGAGGGGCCGGGCTGTTGCCGCCGGCCGCAGGGACCGGCGCCAGCCAGGGCTTCATGGCCTGGCTGATGGGCGGGACGCCCGACGAACGGCCGGACCTGTACCGTGCGCTCTCGCCCATCGAGCGCGCAGGGCCCCACTGTCCGCCCACCCTGCTGCTGCAGGGGACGGCCGACATCTTCGGCATGGGGCCCTCGGTCCAGCGGCTGTACCAGCGTCTGGTTGAGGCGGGTGTGCCGGCGGTGTTGGTGCAGTTTCCCTACACCGACCACGCGTTCGACCTGGTGCTGCCGCAGGTGTCGCCGGCAGCGCAAGCCGCCCTATACGACGTGGAGCGCTTCCTGGCGCTGGTGTCGGCGAACGGCAAGCGGTGAACGCACGGCGCCTGGGGGCGCCTGGCTCCCCAGGGGAGGAACCCGCCTACGACCCCGGCACCAGCGCGAAATCGAACTCGCCCGTCCGGTTGGAGTTGGTCGCGGACAGGCCGCTGCAGTTCACCGCTCGCACCACGTAGCTGGCGTTGACGTTGGGGTCGCCCGTGGCGTTGGCCACGTCGTACTGGGTGGGGTCGGTCTGCCCCACCACGTGCAGGAGCGCGCCGGACGACGTCGGGTCGAAGTAGGGCGTCGTGCCCCGGTAGACCTCGTAGCTGCACACCGCCGGGTCGTCGGGCCAGGAGAGCCGGACCGTCCTCTCCGGCCCCGGCACGGCCGACACGTTGGGCGCGGCCGGCGCAGGGTTGGGGTCCACGATCTTGAACACCGCGCTGCCCGAGGCCACGTAGAGCTCGCCGTTCACGTCCTCGCCGAAGGTGCGGGGGTTGGTGAGGGAGCTGCCCGGCGCCAGGGCCAGGGTGGTCAGCGTGGGCGCGCTGGGGTTGCCGCTCAGGGTCCAGATCTGGCCGGTGCAGTAGTCCGCAAAGAGGTAGTGACCGCGCAGCCGGGCATAGCTCTGCCCGCGGTAGACGTAGCCGCCGGTCACCGAGCACTTGCCGCCGGAGTGGTCGTAGACGTGCACGGGGAAGGTGAAGCTGCTGGCCGGCGCGCCCGCACAGCTGGGCGCGGGGTCGTTGGGGTTGACTGCGTTGCCCTCGTAGCAGTCCCAGCCGTAGTTCTGGCCGCCGGCGCTGCCCGCAGGCTGGAAGTCCACCTCCTCCCACGCCCACTGGCCCACGTCGGCGATCCACAGGTCGCCGGTGAGCCGGTCGAAGGCGATGCGCCACGGGTTGCGCAGGCCCCAGGCCCAGATCTCGTCGCACTGGCCGCCGGGGCCGTCGGCGAAGGGATTGCCGGGCGGGATGCGGTAGTTGCTGCCGCCGTAGGTGCTGCAGTCGGGCAGGCCGCCGGTGGCGCTGTTCACGTCAATGCGCAGCAGCTTGCCCAGCAGGCTAGACTTGTTCTGGCTGTACTCGTCGGGGTCGTTGGAGCTGCCGCCGTCGCCGCTGGCGATGTAGAGATAGCCGTCGGGTCCGAAGTGCAGCGCGCCGCCGTTGTGGTTGGAGTAGGGCTGGCGGAACTCCATGAGGATCAGCTCGCTGGCAGCGTTGGCGACGTCGGGGTTGCTGCTCACCTGGAAGCGGGAGATGCGGGTGCGCCGTGGGCTGCCCACGGTGTAGTTGACGTAGAAGTAGCCGTTGCTGGCGTAGTTGGGGTGAAAGGCCAGGCCCAGCAGCCCCATCTCGCCGCCGCTGGCGTCCACGCGACTGGTGATGTCCAGGAAGGGGGTGGACAGCAAACCCACCCCCGGCTTGAAGATGCGAATGCGGCCCGGCTGCTCCACGATGAACAGGCGGCTGTCGCCGGCGTGGCGAATGTCGGTGACCGAGGAGACTGCGGCGATCTGCTGCAGCGCGACGGTGCTGGGCGGCTGCACGTTGCTGGTCACCGTCATGGGCAGAGAGGTTTTGTGCACGCCGTCGCCGTCGGTGTTGCTGGCCCCGTCGCTGGAGACGCCGGCTGCGTACATGGTGGCCGTGCCGGCCGCAGGCGGCGCGGTCCAGGTGAAGGTGAAGCTGACTTGGCCGCCGCTGAAGGCCTTGGGCCACACGTGGGTCACCTCGCCGCTTTCCAGCCGCGTGTCGGAGCCGTCCTGTAGGCTGCCCTGGGTGGCCGAGACGTTCAGGCCGCCGACCACTGCCGGCCCGCCGGTCAAGGTAAAGTGGTAGACGTTGGTGGAGCCGGGCAGCACCTTGGTAGGTCCGCTGAGGGACGCTGTGGGCGCGCTGCCGCCGCTGTGGCACAGGCTGCACGTCTGGCCGCTGTTGGTGGCCGGGTTGCCGGAGTAGCCCACCTTGCCGACGGTGCTAGCCGAGGCCGCGGTGGCCAGGCCCAGGGCGGCCAGCACTGCTGCGATCGCCATCCATCCCTTCAGGTCGTGCCAAACGGTCTTCATGGTCTGCCTCCTGTGGCGAGAAACCGATCTTACCTGCCTCTCAATCCGACAATCACACCTGGCGGGGGCCTTCGTCCCCTGCCGGGCCAGGCGATGAAGTCGCCCGGCCCGGAAACGGCGCCCCGTGAACGGGGCTTCCGCTGGGCCAGCACGTTTCGATGGGCGCCGCCTAGCGCTACCCTACCAGCCCACCGCGCAGCCATCCCGCCGGGGCTCGCTGCCGGCGATGAGCACGCCGGTGGCCGGGTCGCGGCGGATCACCTGGCCCGCGCCGAACACCAGCCGCTCCAGCCCGTTCACGGGCAGCACCTGGTGCCCACGGCGGCCCAGCTCGGCCATCAACGCCTCGCCTGCGTCCGCCTCCACCGCCACCGGGCCCGCCGGCTCCCCCTCCAGTAGGCAAAAGCGGGGCGCGTCCAGCGCCTCCTGCGGCGAGAGGCCCAGATCCACCAGGTTCACCAGCACCTGCACGTGGCCCTGGGGCTGCATGAACCCGCCCATGACGCCGTAGCTGGCCCACAGCGTCCGCCCGTGGGTGACCATGGCCGGGATGATGGTGTGGTAGGGCCGCTTGCCCGGCTCCAGGCGGTTAGGGTGGCCTGGGTCCAGGCTGAACAGCGCGCCCCGGTTCTGCAGCGCGATCCCCGTGCCCGGCACCACCAGGCCGGAGCCGAAGCCGTGGAACAGGCTGTTGATGAAGGAACAGGCGTTGCCCTGGCCGTCCACTGCGGTCAGGTAGACCGTGTCGGCCGCGGGCAGGGGCTGCGGGGCGAAGGGCGCCGCCACAGGCACGCCGCTAGCCGGGTTGGGGTTGGCCTGGGTCGGGTGGATCAGGCCTCGGCGGCCGGCCAAGTAGTCCGCAGAAAGCAAGGTCTCCAGCGGCAGGGGGACGAAGGCCGGGTCCGCCACCCACTGCCGGCCGTCGGCGAAGGCCAGCCGCAGCGCCTCGATGCTCAGGTGCCAGCGGTCCGCCTCGTCCGCCGCGGCCAGGTCGAACCCCTCCAGGATGCCCAGGGCCAGCAGCGCCACCAGCCCTTGGCCGTTGGGCGGGCACTCCCACACCGTCAGCCCCCGGTAGGGAACGCTGATGGGCTCGTCCCAGGTGGAGCGGTGGCTGGCCAGGTCTTCCGTGGTCAGCCGGCCGCCGTGGGCCTGCACGAAGTCGGCCACGCGCCGGGCCAAGTCGCCCCGGTAGAAGGCCTTGGCGCCCCCCTCGGCAATGGCCTGCAGCGTTCGGGCCAGCTCCGGCAGCCGCACCACCTCGCCGGCTCGGGGCGCGCGGCCGCCGGGCAGCAGCTCCAGGCCGGAGGGATGGCGGCGCAGCTTCTCCTCGCTGCGCTGCCAGGCCGCAGCGATCACCGGGCTGACGGGGAAGCCGTCGCGCGCGTAGGCGATGGCCGGCTGCAGCACCTCAGCCAGCGGCATGGTGCCGTGCCGCGCCAACAGGTCGGCCCAGGCGGCTACGGCGCCGGGCACGGTCACGCTGTGCGCGCTGTCCAGGGGAATGGCGGCCAGGCCCTCTCGGCGCAGGTCCGCCAGGGCGAGGTCGGCCGGCGCGCGGCCGCTGCCGTTGAGGGCGGTGATGGGCGGGCGGTCCTGGGCCGCAGCCGAGGCGTCGAAGTAAAGGGCGAACGCGTCGCCGCCCACGCCGGTGGACATGGGCTCCACCACGGCCAGGGCTGCGGCCGCCGCCACGGCTGCGTCGGCCGCGTTGCCGCCGGCCAGCAGCATCCGCAGGCCGGCCACCGCCGCTAAGGGCTGGCTGGTGGCTACCATGCCGTGGGTGGCCATCACGTCGGAGCGTCGAGAGCGAAAGGCAAGGGAGGGAGTGGACATGGGGAACCCGGGAGCTCTCACGCCACGAATTCGGCGAAGTGCACGAACGCTCAGACGAGGGAGTGCAGGGCTTCATCCGGCTAGTTCGTGAAATTCGTGGCTGCGTCTGGGTCGGGCGCCGGACTTGGCCTCAGACAGCGGCGGAACGACGGATTTGCATCGGTAGTGTACCCATCAGGGGGGCGCCGTGCAAAGTCCGCCCACCGGGGATCGGTTTGCGCTGCAGGCCGCACGGGGTATAATCCGCTGCGGAGGAAGCCGTGACCCTACCCACCACCTACGTCGCCCTGGACCTGGAAACCACCGGCCTCAACCCCGATCGCGAGGCCATTGTCGAGATCGGGCTGGTGCGGTTCCGCGGGGAGGAGGTCCTGGACCGGTGGTCGAGCCTGGTGAACCCCGGCCGGCCGCTGCCCGCCTACATCACCCAGCTTACCGGCATCACCAGCCGCGAGGCGGCCGCAGCGCCGCGCCCTCCTGAGGTCCTGCCCCAGGTGCGACGCTTCATCGGCGACTCCCCGATCGTTGCCCACAACGCGGCCTTCGATCTGGGCTTCCTGCGCCGCGCCGGCCTGAACCTAACCCAGCCGACGGTAGACACCTTCGAGCTGGCCAGCATCCTCCTCCCCAACGAGCGCAGCTACAGCCTGGGCGCGCTGGCGAAGCGGTTGGGCGTCGAGGCGGGGGAGGCGCATCGCGCCGGGCCCGACGCGCTGTGCGTGGCCAAGCTGCTGCCGGCGCTGGTGGAGGTCGCCGCTCGCCTGCCCCTGCCGACTCTGATGGAGATCGTGCGTCTGGCCGGCCAGAGCGATTGGAGTCTGCGCCCCATCTTCGAGGCTGCGGAGAGAGCCGCTGCGCGCATCGCCCTTGCTCGCAGCAGCCCCTCGCGACGCCGCGCCGCAGCCGACGAGGACCTGTTGCCGCTGCTGAACCCGGCAGCCACGCTGGGATGGCGGCCCGCCGAGCCCCTGGAGCCGCTGGAGCAGCCGGAGCCGCTGGACGTGGAGGCGCTGGCGGCCTTCCTAGAGCCGGGGGGCCCCCTGGCGCAGCTCTTCCCCGGCTACGAGCACCGGCCGCCGCAGGTGGAGATGCTGGCCGCGGTGGCCGAGGCCTTCAACCACGGCGACCACCTGCTGATCGAGGCGGGCACCGGCACGGGCAAGAGCCTGGCCTACCTGCTGCCGGCCATCCTGTGGGCCGTGCAGAACCGCCGTCGGGTGGTGATCAGCACCAACACCATCAACCTGCAGGACCAGCTCATTGACAAGGACGTGCCCGCGCTGGTGCAGATCTTCGACGCGCTGGCCACTCAGCATCGGGACCG
>JANWYQ010000004.1 GCA_025055015.1 Caldilineales bacterium | reverse complement strand
AGATGGACGAGCCCCAGGCCGAGCCGCGCAACTGGCAAAGCCTGATCGAGGAGCAGATCGCCCGCCTCGACCTGGACAACCTGCCCGGCAAGGGCAAGCCGCTGGACCTCTCCGCCAACCCCTTTGTGACGCCGGACGAGGCGATGGCCCAGCGCCTGCTGAAGAACGCCGGCTTTACCCTGCCCTGGATAGACGAAGGGCGGCAGATTGACGCCGAGATCGAGGCTGCCCGCCGCAAGCTCCAGCAGGCCCACGACGAATACCTCACGCTGCGCGACGCCCAGATCTGCGCCGGGCACCAGTGGGTGGAAGGCGCATGGCAGGCCGCCCTTCGGGAGTTCCGCCAGGAGGTGGCCCGCATCAACCGCCGCATCCGGGACTACAACCTCAAGGCGCCCTCCCTCAGCGTGCACAAGTTCAGCGTACGGGTGGACGAGGAGCTGGCCCGGCTGGGCGTGGCGTCGGAGTGATCGTCTCGCACAGGGTGCGTGTGTAACTTGTGCCAGATGGCGCGCATCCCACGGCTGCGGAACCATCCTAATTCCCAACACAGGAGAGACCGTAGCAATGGCTACTCAGAGAGTTCTTGACCCGGTCATTGACGTTACCGACCAAGACTTCAGCCAAAAGGTGATCGAGCAGTCGCGCACCGTGCCCGTGGTGGTGGACTTCTGGGCCCCCTGGTGCGGGCCTTGCCGCATGATCGGCCCCGTGCTAGAGCGGCTGGCCCGCTCGGCCAACGGCGCCTGGATCCTGGCCAAGCTCAACGTGGACCACAACCCCTACACCGCCAGCCGCTACGGCATCCAGGGCATCCCGGCGGTCAAGGGGTTCCGCGACGGCCGCGTCGTAGCCGAGTTCGTGGGCGCAGTGCCAGAGCCGCAGATCCGCCGCTTTCTGGACCAGCTGGTGCCCAGCCAGGCCGACACCCTGGCCGCCGAGGCGCAGCGGCTGGAGCAAGCGGGCAAGCTGGCCCAGGCCGAGGCCGCGTATCGCCAGGCCCTGCACAGCGACCCCAACCATCCGGCGGCCCTGCTGGGCCTGGGGCGGGTGCTCTTCCAAACCGATCGCTACGACGAGGCCCTCGCCACCTGGCAGCGGGTGCCTATGGGGCGGCCGGAGCGCGCCGAGGCCGAGGGCTGGATCGCCAAGGCCAGCTTCCGCCGGGAGGCGGTTCTCAACGGCGGGGAGATCGAGGCCCGGCGCCGCCTGGCCGCCAACCCCAACGACCTGGACGCCCGGCTGGCCCTGGCTGCGGCCATGTCCGACAAGGGTAGCTACCGTGAGGCCCTGGAGGGGCTGCTGGAGGTGGTGCGCCGCGATCGCGGCCAGCACCGCGACCGGGCGCGACGGGCGATGCTCTCCATCTTCAGCCTTCTGGGCGACGATCACCCCTTGACCCGCGAGTACCGGCCGCAGCTGGCCATGTTGCTCTTCTAAGCCTGATCCTGGGGCAGCAGCCGTGGCCCAAACGCCGCGGACTGCTGCCCCGGCGCTTTGCGACGCCACATGTCATCACCTTCCGGTCAGCTCCATCCCTTGCTTCGGCGCCTGGCCCAGATGCGGCACTCCACCCTGGCGGCGACGGTGGCCGCGCTGGTGGTGTTGCAGGTCGCACTGTGGGTGGCGGCCCTGACCACGCCTGGGCGAGGCCAGGCAGTGGCCTTGGGCATCCTGGCCTCGGTGGCCGCCGTGCTTCTGCTGTGGGCGGCTATGGCCGGCCGGGAGGCGGAGCTGCGCGCCTCCCACGCACGGCTGGCCGAGGCCCATCGCCAGCTGCTGGCGGCCCACGACATCGGCGCCGAGATCGCCTCGGCCGAGGACATCCAGCAGGTGCTAGAGCTGGCGGCGCGCGCGCCCGTGCGGCTGGCCGGCGCGCTGGGGTCGGCCTTCATCACCTTCGACGAGGAGCGGGATCGGCTGCACCTGGACATGGCCTGGGGGCTGAGCGGGCCCTATGTGGACGGCCTGCGCCGCCGCGTCGAGCAGGGCATCCCGGCGGAGCGCTGTCGCCAGTGCCAGCCCCTGCAGGCGCGGGTCTCCGCCGATTGCCCCCTGTTCGACGGGCTGCAGCCTCTGGCGGCTGCCGAGGGCATTCAATCCCTGGTCTGCATCCCGCTGCACCGGGACCAGCGCCGCACCGGCATTCTCACGGCGTACTTCCCCTCCCCCGACGGCCCGCCAGCCGAGCAGGTGCGGCTGCTCAACCTGGTGATGGCGGAGATCGCCGCCGCCTTGGAGAACGCGCGGCTGCGGGAACGCCAGGTGAGCCTGTTGGCCGCGGCCGAGCACTTGACCCAACCGGCCCAGAGCCTAGACGACCTGCTGGGCCAGATCTTGCGCACCAGCTTGGCCGGCTGGGCTGCCTCGCGCGGCGCAATCCTGTGCTGGAACGAGGCGACGGCCACGTGGGACATCGGGGCGCAGCAGGACATGCCGAGCGGGCGCGACCATGCCGACTTCAGGCTGGCCTTCGCGCTGGCTGAGCAGGCGCAGCAAAGCGGGGATGTCGTGGTGGTGCGCGACCTGGGACGCCGCGCGCAAGCCTCTGCCGGACCGCGATCGGCCGCTGCTGCGCCCTTGCACGCCGGCGGCAGGCTGTTGGCGGTGATGGTGATGATGGCCGACCAGCCGGCCCGTTTCAACGAGAGCCAGCGCGACCTGCTCCAGGCCATCGCCCACCAAGCGGCTCTGGCCATTGCCAACGCCCAGCTGCGGGCCCAGGTCCAACAGATGGCCATCGTGGAGGAGCGCTATCGCCTGGCCCGCGAGATCCACGACGGCCTGGCTCAGACTCTGGGTGCGCTCGGCTGGCAGATGGACTACCTGCAAGCGTTGGTGAAAAGCGGAGACACCCAGGCCATCGCTGAGCTGGTGGGCGCCGCCCGCCAGGCGGTTCGCGAGGCCTACCTGGACGTGCGAGAGGCGATAGATGGGCTGCGGCTGGCGGTGGACCATCCCGGCGGGCTGGCGTCGGCGCTGGCCGAGTACGTCGAGGACTTCAAGCAGCGCACCGGTCTGGCAGTGGAGCTGACGACTCCGGAGGGGGAGGCGCCGCTGTCGCCGGAGACGTCGTTGCAGCTGCTGCGCATCGCGCAGGAGTGCCTGACCAACGTGCGCAAGCACGCCGCTGCCTCCCGCGTGTCGGTCGAGCTGCGTCGCCTGCCCGACCGGGTGGAGCTGACCGTCGCCGACAACGGCCGCGGCTTCGATCCTGAGGCGCCGCGAGGGCGGCAACACGTGGGCCTGATGGGCATGCGCGAGCGGGCCCAGAGCTTGGGCGGCAGCCTAACCATCGCCACCCGTCCCGGCCACGGCACCCGCGTCACCGTGGTGGTGCCTGCGCCGGCCCCAGAGCTCGTGCCGGTGCCATGATTCGGGTCCTTCTGGTAGATGACCACGCCGTGCTGCGCCACGGCCTGCGCCTGATCCTACAGAGCAGCGGGGAGATGACCGTAGTGGGAGAGGCCAGCACCGCAGGCGAAGGGGTTGCGTTGGCGGCGGCCCTGCGCCCTGACGTGGTACTGATGGACCTACAGCTCCCCGACTTCGACGGCATAGAGGCCACGCAACGGTTGCGCAGCGTCTACCCCGACGCGCGCGTGCTCATCCTCACCGTCTCAGAGCGCAAAAGCGATCTGGTGGCGGCGGTGCGAGCGGGCGCGCGCGGCTACCTGCTCAAAAGCATGGAAAGCCAGGACGTGCTGGACGCCGTGCGTCGCGTCGCGCGCGGGGAGGCCGCCCTGCCCCCGCGGCTGGCCGCGCAGCTGCTGGAGGAGCTGGCCGAGCCCTCCGCCGCTGCGCCAGACCTGACCGAGCGGGAGGCCGAGGTGCTGGCCTGCCTGGCGCGCGGGCTGGGCAACAAGGAGATCGCCGCCGAGCTCAACATCTCCGAGAACACCGTCAAGACCCACGTGCGCAGCGTGTTGGCCAAGCTCAACGCGCGCAGCCGCAGCGAGGCTATCGCCGTGGCCTTGCGCCAGGGCTTGGTGAAGCCGTAACACCGTGATGCCAGGCTGGTCCGGTCTTGAAGACTGGACCAGTCTCCGTCTTCAGAGGAACACAACGATGAGCACTCCCCTGCCCCGATGGGACCTCTCCAACGTCTACCCCGGCCTGGAGTCGCCGGAGTTCACCGCCGACGTGCAACGCCTGGTTGCCCAGCTTGACGACTTGAGCGCTCTGTTCGACGGCCGCGTGGCCGCTGCGTCCGCTGCCGGTTCGCTGCCGGAGCTGGCCGACGTAGTGGGCGAGCTGGTGGGGCGGTTCAATCGCGCTATGGAGCTGGCCGACACCTTGCAGTCCTACGTGTATGGCTTCACCTCCACCGACTCGCGCGATCAGGTGGCTCGCCGCCGCCTGTCGGAGCTGCAGATGGTGGGCGTGCGGCTGCAGACCCTGTTCACCCGCTTCCGCGCCTGGATCGGCAAGCTAGGCCCCACGCTGGAGGAGGTGATCGCGCTCAGCCCCATCGCCGCAGCCCACGCCTTTCCCCTGCGGGAGATGGCGGAACAGAGCAAGTACCTGATGAGCGAGGCGGAGGAGGCGCTGGCCGCTGAGCTGAGCGTCAGCGGCGCGCAGGCATGGTCCAAGCTGCAACACACGCTGATCTCCCAGCTCACGGTGGACTTCGCCGTCAACGGCCGGAGCGAGCGGATGCCCCTGCCCGCGCTGGTCAACCTGCGCTCGCACCCCGATGCCGATGTGCGCCGGCGGGCGTACGAGGCAGAGCTGCAGGTGTTGGACAGCGTACGGGAGCCCCTGGCGGCCTGCCTCAACGGGGTCAAGGGCGCCACCATCACCCTGGAGCGGCGCCGCGGCCGCCAGGACCCGCTGGACAAGGCCTTGGACCAGGCGCGCATAGATCGCGCCTCGCTGGACGCCATGCTCTCGGCCATCGAGGCGGCGCTGCCCACGTTCCGTCGCTACCTGCTGGCCAAGGCTCAGCGCCTGGGCAAGGAGCGGCTAGCCTGGTGGGACCTCTTTGCGCCCATCGGCCAGCGGGACCGCACCTACACCTTCGACGAAGCGGCCGATTTCATCCTGGAAAACTTCGCCACCTTCAGCCCAGAGCTGGCTGAGATGGCCCAGCGCGCCTTCCAGCAGCGCTGGATTGACGCCGAGCCGAGGGAGGGCAAGGCGGCCGGCGCCTTCTGCATGGGGGTGGACGCGGTGCGCGAGTCGCGCATCCTGTGCAACTTCGACGGCAGCATGGACCAGGTGTTCACCCTGGCCCATGAGCTAGGCCATGCCTTCCACAACCACTGTCTCTATGCCGCCGGCAAGACGCCGCTGCAGAGCCAAACGCCCATGACCCTGGCCGAGACCGCCTCCATCATGTGCGAGACCATCGTGACCGAAGCGGCGCTGGCGCAGGCCGCCTCCCGCCACGAGGAGCTGGCCATCCTGGAGTCGGCCTTGATCGGCCAGACGCAGGTGATCGTGGACATCTACTCGCGCTTCCTGTTCGAGCGGGAGGTGTTCCGACGCCGCGCCCAAGCCGAGCTGTCGGCCGACGACTTCGACGCGCTCATGCTGGAAGCGCAGCGGGCTGCCTACGGCGAAGCCCTGGACGAGGCACAGCTCCACCGGGCCATGTGGACGTGGAAGCCGCACTACTACTACGCTAACCTGTCGTTCTACAACTTCCCCTACGCCTTTGGCCTGCTTTTCGGCACCGGGCTATATGCCATCTATCGGCAGCGCGGGGCAGCCTTCGTGCCCGACTACATGGCCCTCCTGGCCTCCACGGGCGAGGCGACCGCGGCAGACCTGGCGGCCCGCTTCGGCATAGATGTGCGCAGCCGCCGGTTCTGGGAGGACAGCCTGGCGGTGATCGGCCGGCGCATCGAGCGGTATTGCGCGCTCTGAGGCCATGTACGACGCCTTAGTGGTCGGCGCGGGGCCGGCCGGCTTAGCCATCGCCGCAGCCTTGGCAGAAGCGGGCCTGCGGGTCCAGGGGCTGGCTCCTGCTGACCCGGCTGCCCCTTGGCAGAACACCTTCGGCATCTGGGCGGACGAGCTAGAGCCCTTGGGCCTGGCCCACCTCCTGCGCCATCGCTGGTCGGACTGCTCGGCGTACGCCGATGGCCGTGAGCTGCCCCTCGGTCGCGACTACGGGCTGCTGGACAACCGGCGGCTGCAGGCGCACCTGCTGGAGCAATGCCGGCGCGGCGGGGTGGTGTGGCATCGGGGCGAGGCCGTTGATGTGCGCCACACCTCTGACCACTCGGTCGTGCTCACCAAGGCGGGGGATGAGCTGACGGCGCGGCTGGTGGTGGACGCCAGCGGCCACCGTGCTGCGCTGCTGCGTCGGCCCCCTGCCCACAACCTGGCGTTTCAGGCTGCCTACGGCATCGTGGGCGTCCTGGAGCCGATGCCGGTGCGGCCGGGCCAGATGGTGCTGATGGACTGGCGGGTTGACCACCTGACGCCGGCTGAGCAGGCCGAGCCCCCCTCGTTCCTGTACGCCATGGACCTGGGAGACGGGGTGACCTTTGTGGAGGAAACGTCCCTGGCGCTGTGTCCCCCGATGTCGCTGGATGTGTTGCGGGAAAGGCTGCGGCGACGCCTCGCCCACCGGGGCGTGGAGGTGCGCGCCGTTCACCACGTGGAGCACGTGCTGTTCCCTATGAACTTGCCCTTGCCGGACCTGGACCAGCCGCTGCTGGGCTACGGCGCGGCGGCCAGCCTGGTGCATCCCGCCACCGGCTACCAAGTGAACCAGGCGCTGCGCCTGGCGACGCCGGTGGCCAGGGCTGTGGCACAGGCCTTGGGCCGGCCGGATGCGTCGCCGCGCGCTGCGGCCCAGGCGGGCTGGAACGCGCTGTGGCCGGCCGAGCGATTGCGCAAGCGCTATATCTACCTCTTCGGCCTGGAGGCCACCCTGCGGTTCAGTCAGCGCGAGCTACAGAGCTTTTTTTCCGCGTTCTTCCAGCTCCCCCGCCGCCAGTGGGCCGGCTACCTCTCCGACACCCACGCCCTGTCTGAACTTCTGGAGGCCATGTTGACGCTGTTCAGCCGCGCGCCCAACCACGTGCGCATCGGCCTGCTGCGCGGGCTGGCGCGCGAGGACCGGCGGCTGCTGCTGAAGGCCTTAACGGCCGCGCACGCCTAGACTGTGCGCATCAGTCAACTCATAGGGAAGCCGGTCACAAATCGGCCGCGCCGTTGCCCTCTGGGGACAAAAGCCCAGCAAAGCTCTCGACGCTGGTTGCGACGATAGCTTGGCGCAACAGCTGCTTCAGCTGCTGCACGTCGGCGATGCGCTCCACGGCTGCGCGCACCCCCTCGGGCACGGCGCCAAACCGCACCTCCAACACCGCCAACACGTCGTCGCGCGCCGCCTGCACCAGGCCCTGCTGCAGACCTTGCTGCAGACCTTGCTGCAGACCTTGCTGCAGACCTTGCTGCAGACCCTCGCGTCGGCCTTCCTCAAGGCCCTGCTGCTTCCACTTGGCCGTCCAGTCAATCACCGCCTCGTCCAACATGTCTCGCACCTCCTGGAGGTCCTGCACCTCCGGCAACGTCACATCGGGCAGCCGCCGCGGCAACAGCACCCATCGGAGCCACCGCGCAAACGCCCGCCGCAGGTCCGCATGCTCCGGCGCCGACAGCCACGCCACCAGCTGCCGCACCGCCGCCGCCACATCCTCCAACTCCCGGCTGGCCTGCAGCCGGAACAGCGCCGCCGCCAGGTTCCGCGTCGCCGGCCGCGCCGCCTCCCCCAACGCCCGCTCCCACAACAACAGATACCGCTGCTGCGTCCGGTACGCCTCCAGCCCCGGCGGCCCCTGCCACACCAACTCCCCCACCTCCACCGCCGCCGTCCATCGCCGCTCCCCGCTGTACAGCACGATGGGCACCACCGGCGGCAGCCGCCGATCCGCCGTCACCTCCCCCCGCCGGATCAGGTCCTGGTACAGCAGCCCCACGTACACCACGATCCGCACCGCCATGAACGGCTC
>JANWYQ010000234.1 GCA_025055015.1 Caldilineales bacterium | reverse complement strand
GGCTACCTCGCGTGCCCGGCTGCTGCTGACCTACAACTTGATCGCCATCGGCCTGACCCTCGCCTTGATCTGGTTGATCTACTCCCAGGTGGTCGTCATCCGATACCAACGGCAAAACAGCGGGAAAAAAGAAAGCGAGTCGAGCGGCGGAGCCACCCTTCCGCCGCAACCCGAGCCCCCTGCCGCCGGAACTCCATGAGATAGGGATACGACGGCCCTTGGCCGTCGCTTCCCTCTACTCCTCGGCGTCTCGGCACGGCATCCAGACTGCCACTGTCGCCCCGCGGCGCTCATCCCCCTCGATGTGCAGGTGCCCTCCCACCAAGTGAGCCGAGGCCTCCAGGTCCTCCAGATCGAAAGCGCCGTGGGCCCGGGAGGGACAAAAACAGCCGCTGTCGCTGTGCACCGTCAGGGCCACCATATGTTCGGTGCAGTTCAGCCGCAGCTCCAGGGGGCCCATGTTCTGGGCGTGGCTCTCGGCGTGGCGCAGGGTCTGATCGGCCACGTGGTAGAGCACCAGTTCCTGCTCGGGCGTGAGGCCCTCAGGGCTGCCATCGGCGGAAAAGGTTATCGGCACGCCGGAGCGGGCCGTGAACTTCTGAGTGCGCGCCTGCAGCGCCTCCACGAGGTGGCCAGGCTTCATCGGCTCTTCCCGCAGATCGTTGATGACCTCCTGGGCCCTGCGTACCTCCTCGCTGAGCCGCTCCTGCAAGCCAGCAAGAACCTGGCCCGCCTGCTCTGGTGCGCCCTGGAGGGCAGCGGCGATGGCGCTAAGCTGATCGTTCAACGCGGCCAAGGAGCGCCCCAGGGTGCGCTGCAGTCGCTCGGCCAGCCGTCGGCGCTCTTGTTGGGTAGCCAGCAGCCCGATGCGCGCGGCGTAGTCTCGTAGCTCCTCCTGGCTGCGGTGATGCTCCACCAGCTGACGGCGCATCAATCCGCCCAGATAAGCCACCACCAAGGGCAGGAAGTAGAGCAGGTCGGGGCGCAGCATGGGGGTGGCGGCGTCCACCGGCACCGCGTCGGCGGCCAGCCGGTGTAGCCCCATGCCTACCGCCAAGTGAAGGGTGCCGGTCACAGCTGAGGCCAGAAGGGCCCCGCGCCAACCATACTGCCAGGCGATGAGCAGAAGGGGCAGCATCAGCAGCACCCCGGGCTCCACCACGTACATCTTGCCCACCTGGATCACGTCGAACCGCACCCAGCCCAAGTTCTGCAACAAGCTGGTGAGCAGGGTTTGGCAGAGCAGGTAGACGGCGAGCGCTACGGGCAGGTGGAGCAGGCCAAGGCGCTCCTCCAGCCAGGGCAGCCAGGCCACGACCAAGGGCAACAGGGCCACGCTGGCTACCACGGCCACCTGCGCCGTGGGCAGCCTGGCCTCGCGCCAGACGGTGGTCAGCCCGAACACCACCATGCTGAGAACGGGGAGCAGCACGGAGAGGCGCAGCATCCGCACCGTGCCTGGCATCGGGTGGAGGTACATTAGGAGCCTGTAGGTCAAGATGGGGAGCTACCTTTTGCAAAGCCAGCGCGCCCGGTAGCCCAAACGCCGGAAGCGCCGTCTTGCTGTGCGGGAATTGCCCTAGCATGGTTAGTGTGTCAGATAGGAGGGGTGTTGTCTGTAGCGCCTCATACTTGTTACCCTGCGCCGGCCGGTTCGGCCGGACCGGCCAAATCGGCGCGCTTCCCCAATTGCTTTGCCGTCGGCAGCAAAACCAGCAGCAACAGGGTCGCACCCACCAGCACAAACGGCAGGGTGGTGGTGCCGGAGAAGTTCTGCGCCGCCACCACCAGCGCAGCCGACACATTGCGCTGCGCAGTGCCCAGTCCCATCACGCTGCGGGTGCTAGAGTCACGGCCGCCCAGGAGAAGGCCGATCAACAACGCCCCAAAGATGAACAGCAGCAACGCCAAGATGCCGCCCGTGCCGATGAGGTCAAGGATGTTTCCGATGTTCAGCCCTAGCCCCGTTACCACTAGGAGGAGCATCGCCAAGCTAGAAACCCTGGCCATCACCGGCTGCCATTCGGCCGCCGTCTCGGGGGAGTTCTCCTTGACGAGCAGGCCGATTACCAGCGGAATGAGCATCAGCACGATCAGCGACTTGGCGATATCCCAGGCGTTGACCGTCACGCCCTGCAAGAAGAGCGGCAGGGCTAGGGGGATATAGATGACGGTCGTCACCATCAGGAGCACCATCAGGCCTACGCCAAAGGCGACGTTGCCCTTGGCGCTCTCCACCAGCTTAGGCAGAAAGGGGGCGCCCGCCGCAGTGGCCAGCACTGCCAACCCGATCCGGAGAGCCGGGTCGAGCGGCACGAGCAACGTAATGACATAAGCCAGCAAGGGCACCAGAACGAAGTTGCCCAGCAGTGCCAGGAGCACGAGTCGCACATTCTTGAGCGGCTGGATAATCTGTGCTAGGGTGAGCCCCAGCCCCATGGACAACATGCTGCTTACCACAAACAGCAAACCGGCCAACTTGGTGATGGCCTCGAAGAACTGGACGAGCGTCATCTTGGACCTCATGTGGGTGACGACGTCGAAGCGATCAACAACCAGGCGTTAAGCGGATGCCTGTCCGTTGGTGCGCTCTCGCTGGCCGACGTTCGACAGTGGACGGTTGAAGGTGGACGTGGTGATCTAGCTGTCAGACCAAAGGCGGAGAACCCGGGATAGCAGCGGCTGCGGCCGCCGTGCCTGGACGCAGAGAAGCATGGGCGTCCTACAGCAACGCCTCTATCTCGTCCAGCTTAGCCCGCAGCTCGGCGATGGCCTGCTCTTGTACGGCCAGCATCTGTTTCAGCGCAGCGAAGTGCGCCTTGGGGTCGGCGGGGGCTGTCTCGGCGGCCGGCTCGGCTGCGGGTTCCACGGCCGGCTTCGCTGCCGGCGCTGCCGGCTCTCTGGAGGCTGAGGAGGCCAGAAACCGGTTGGCCAGGAAGCCACTCAGCGTGCCGAACAGGCCCACGCCCACAATCATCAGCACCACGGCGACCAACCGGCCGAGATTGGTGACCGGGTAGCGGTCGCCGTAGCCTACCGTCGTGATGGTCACGAAGACCCACCAGAGCGCGTCGCTGGCGGTGACGATGCTGGCGTCGGGGGAGACCCGCTCGGCTTGCAACACCGCCAGCGCGCCAAACTCCAGGACGACGATCACCAGGAAGACCATCGTCATCAGGGCGTTTTCAGCGCGATGGCTGCTGTAGTGGTCGAGCAGATTGCGCGCTCCGTACCGGGCAAACAGGCGGGAAACGCGGCACAGCCGGAACAGGCGCAGGACCTTGGCGTGGGGAAGGGGCAGGCCGGAGAGCAGGTCAGCCCAGCCAAAATCGCGCCAGAGGTAGTAGGACTTGCTGCCGGCAGTGAGGAAGCGGTAGAGGAAGTCGCCCAGGAAGATGGGCGTCATAACCGCGTTGATGATGTAGATGATGTACTCCAGGCTCTCGTACCTAATCAACAGGAGCAAGAGCAGGTTCACGATCGAGAGAACCGAAAGTGCAGCGATAAACAGCTCATAGCCGAGGGCTTTGAGCTCGCCGCTCTGCTCTTCCGCCTTCTGCGCCATGCAAAACCTCCTCGTGCCAGACCGCCGGGGTTTGGGAGGAGAGCCGCAAGCTGCTCGGTGTAGTCGGTCGGTGGTGGCCTTCTATCCGTGTCTGCACCGCACATGAGGGCTGGCCGCCCTTTGCCTTGGCACAGCGCAGGTTGTGCGCTGGTCTGCCCTAACCGGACAGAGGGCTGGACTGCTGGGACGACCGCGCCTCCGTGGTCAGGATAAAGACGCTGACGGAGAAGACCCAGGCCGGGAAAATCAGCACCACCCAGAGGTTGAGGCTAACAACCAGCAGAAGGAGCAAGGCCAGGACGTAGGTGGCCAGGGCCAGCCGTCGCGGCATGACCCCAGTGCGCAGCCAAATGGTAGCGACCGAGACCATGAAGACTGCGGCCATGCGCAACGCATAGACGTTGCTGATCTGAAGCATGACCGCGCGGGCCAGGGCGACGGAGTCCCGGTCCAAGCCCTCCTGGATGGTGCCGTCCGCCGCCACCAGGATGCCGCCGGCAATGGCCATCGAGACGCAGACCATGGCCAGGAACAACAGGCTGCTGCCGAAGAAGACCGTGGCGAAGAACTGGTCCTCTTGCTCGCCCAGCCGATCGCGGATCACGCCCACAAACCACAGGAAGGCGATCACAGCAAAGGGCATGAGCACCAGGGCAATCCGGAGAGGCCTGTAGCCGGTGCTGATCCAACTTGCCTCCCCGGAGAAGTCCGCCGGAATGTTGAGGCGGATCAGGCTGATGCTAGCGGCGAACAGCAACGCAAACAGGATGCCGGCGACGGCAGCCGCACGCGGCGCCTTCAAGCGTTGGATGTTTCGAGCTCGGTGTTCGCCGAATAGAGCGTTCATGAAGCCTCCGCAGACGTCTAGTCGGCCGGCCGATCAGCGCCGGCCGGTGGCTGACGCAGCCAGGCATGGGCCGCCGCCGCCGCTCGGTTCATGGCCTCGCCCACCTGTGGCGTGGCCATGAAGATGTTCTCCTCCCCGATGCGCTGCAACAACCCAGTTCTGGTCAGCTGATCCAACACGCGCTGATCAACCCCCACCAACATCAGCTTGCTGTCGCGGGCGCGCAACGCCTCGACGTACCGCTGCAAAACTGCGATGAAGGTGCTGCCGATCTCCGTTCGGCCCCGCAGGCCCAGGGCCACCACCGCGCGCGTGGTGTTGTCCACGCTGGGCAGCATTTCCTCCAGGCTCTTGGCGGCGGCGAAGAAAAGGCTGCCGTAGATTTGGAGCATGGTGAACTGGCCGCTGGGCAGCTCTTTGGGCGCAGGGCGTTCAAGGGGAAACCCGCCCTCCACCGGGACAATCCACGTGACCACCACCTTGTTGGACTGCTGCACCACGTAGAGCACGACGCTGAGGGCCACGCCCAACAACACGGCATACTGCAACGGAAGGAACAGCGTAGCCAGGAAGGTGATGATCATCACTACGCCGGGAACCCGTCCGGTGAACCAGATGGTCTGCGCTGCTTCCAGGCGCAGGCCCTGAAGGCCGGCCACGATCAACAGCGCGGCCAGCGCAGGCATGGGCACCAGCTCGGCCAACGGCGCAGCCACCAGCACGATCGCGGCCACGAAGAGGCCGGCCGAGATGTTGGTCCAGCGCGAGCGGGCTCCGGCGCTCATGATCAGAGCCGTGCCGGAGATGGATCCGCCGGCCGGCAGGCCGCTGACCAGGCTGGCCACGATGTTGGCCATTCCCTGGCCAAAGAAGTCGCGCGAGATGTTGGGAAACTTGCCGTTGGGATTGGGGTAGCCCTGGCTGACGCCGGCGCCCTGGATCAGGCCGATGATGGCCACGGAGAGGGCCGGCAGCACCATGAACGGCAGCCAGCGTGGCGCAGGCATGGCGAGCTCGGGCAGGTTGCGGGGGATGTTCGCCACATCGCCCACGGTCTGCACCGCCTGCCAGCTCTGCTGGCCGCCCAACGACGGCAGGGAGAGCAGGGCCAACGCCAGCGTCGAGGCGCCAATGGCGATGATGAAGGCAAAGCGGTTCCAGCGCGTGCGCAGCAGCAGCGCAATCAGGCCCAGCGTCACCAGTCCGATGGCGGTGGTCGGCGGGTCTACTCGGTGCAGATGCAACAGCAGGTCTAGCCCGCGCGCCACGCTGCTGCGGAAAGGGCTCTGGTAGCCGGTCAGGTCGCCCAGCTGCCCCAGGATGATCAACACGGCCACGCCGTTGAGGAAGCCGGTCATCACTGCGTTGGAGACGAAGCGCACCAGGAAACCCAGCCGCAGCAACCCGGCCAGCAACTGGATCGCTCCGACCAGCAACACCAGCGTGGCCAGCGCCTGCGTCCGCTGGTCCTCTGGGACGATGGCCAGCGCGGAGCCGGCCGCCACCGAGAGCGCGGCGGTGGTGGACACGTTCATGAACACCGAGCCCGTGAACAGCGCGCCCACTGGCAGCGCCACCATCAGGGTGTAGATACCCAGGACCGGGTTGACGGCGGCCAGCACCGCGTGGCCCATGGCCTGGGGCACGTTAACGATGGCGAAGGTCAGGCCGGCGATTAGGTCAGATTTGAGGTGGGAGCGCTCAGGCCGCAGCGCCGCAACAGTGGTGCCGATCCCGGATCGCATCGAGCCCCCCTATCGTGGGAAGACCTGGCGCCAGTCGCGCTGGATGCTAACTGCCGTCCAGCCTTGCGCTTGCGCTGTGCCGATGACCCTCTCCGCGCCCGCCGTGTATGCGAACTCGCGCTCATCGTCGTCGTGCACGATCAGGAGGCGCAGCGCCGGCAAGGAGCGGCCGCCGGTGAACGTTAGCATGGCCAGGTCGCCGTCGGAATTGCCGGCCGCCAAGATGGGCCGACGACCGCTGACGCTCCAGATCTGCACCACCTTTTCCGGGCCATCGTTGACCACGTCCAGGTCGGCGCGCTGCAGAATCTTTCCGCCGCTCTCGTCGGGCACATAGCGATACGCCACCGTGCTGCCGATGACCCGCTCGCGCGGTATGCCGTACAGCTCTTGGGCGAAGCCGCGCATGAAGTCGCGGCCCCCGCCCGAGACGATGTAGTTGATGAAGCCGTGGCGCTCGAGATATTGCAACAGCTCCAGCATCGGCTGGTAGACGCAGTCGCTGTAGGCCAGCCCTAGGGTGGGATGTCGCTCGCTGAACACGAAAGCCCTGGCGCTGGCCTCGAGCTCCTCCACATCCCTGTCCGACGACAGAGATAGGAGACCGGCCATGAGCACCCGCAGGGCGGTGTCATCACCCCGGTAGTGGTTCGTCATTGCCTCGCCAAACCAGGCGTAGTCCCTCTCCCAAGCGGCCTGCCAGGGCTGCTGGGTACGCAGCGCCGGATCGCGCTCGGCCTGTGCTACCAGCTGTCGCAGCATAAAATCAAGCTGGATGTACATCGGCTTCTCGCACCACAGCGTGCCATCGTTGTCGAAGACGGCAATGCGCTCGGCCGGAGGGACATACTGGGAGCTGGTTTCATCCGTCACCCTGGCAACGAAGTCCAGGATTGCCTGCTTGGTTGGGGTGTTGCGCCAGCTCGGTAGGATGTCGTTGAACGATTGCATCTTACGCTCCTTCGACGTGATGATCTGAAGGGATGCGCTCTTTCTCTGCCATTGCTTCAAGAGATCTAACCGCATTTTCAACGGTTGGGAAAATATGCTTCTCGCCGATCTCTGCCTCTGCGAGCAGTCCCGACCTGCGAGCATGCTCGAGCACGGGCGCATGGACATCGGCGAGGCTCACCTCGATGCCACCGGCGTGGAGCTCCTCGAACAAGCGCCGCAAGACCTCGGTGCTGGTGACGTCGAGCTCGTGCTGGGCCGCGAAATCGAACACAACGGCCCGAGGCGGCGTCTCCATCTCGGCGATCATCGCCTTGATCTGGTTTCGGACCGTGAGCGCGTTGGCGTAGTAGAGCTGTCCATCCACGCGCACAATCGCCACGCCGGGCACGGGGATGTTCTCAGGATGCCGGGCCAAGTCCGAGTAGGCGCCGGGGACGCCGGGCACTCGACCCAACAAGGCGATGTGCGGACGGCTCGAACGGTAGATCACAAACAACAAAGACGCCACCACGCCGATCACCATGCCTTCGAGAACGTCAATGAGCAGGACACCGGCCAACGCCAGCGCGCCGAACCAAAACTCGACCCGCGAGGCCAGGTGTAGCTTCTTCAGCTTGCGCGAGGCGATGATGTGCCACACGGCGTGAATGATCAAGGCCCCCAGCACCGCTTCGGGCAGCGGGGCAAACAACGGCGTGAGAAACAGCAACGTCACAATGGCCGCCATCCAGGTCACTAGGTTAGCCACCTGCGTGCGCGCGCCGGCTTCCTCTTTGACGGCGGACGCCGACATGCTGCCCGCAGCGAGCATGCCGCCGAAGAGGGCGCTAAGCAGGTTGGCTGCGGCATGAGCGTTCAGCTCCTGGTTGGCGTCTACCTCGTAGCCGTGTCTCTCGGCGAACTCGTGAGCCACGCCCAAGGCCTCGCTGTACGCCACCAACAGCACACCCATCGCAGGCAGGAGCATCGCTAGGTAAGACCTGAACGGCAGCTCAGGGAAAGTCAACGACGGCAGCCCTTGCGGCAGCGCGCCCACAACCTCCACCCCGTGTTTCCCGCTCAGGTCCAGCGCCATGCTCAAGCCGATGGCGGCAAACAGCACGATGAGGCCGCTGGGCAGCTTCTTGTTCCAGCGCGGCAGCAAGAAGAGCAACGCCAGCGCCGCTACGCCAACGGCAAAGCTGACCCAGTTTGCCTCGGGCAGGTCTCGGACAATACCGATCAGCTTCTCCACCGTGTTGCCCGCGGGCTTGGGCACGCCAAAGAGTTTGTTGAGCTGTCCCACGGCCACGAAGATAGCCAGGCCCATCACAAAGCCATCCATCACCGGCTTGGACAGGAACTGGGTGATAAAGCCCAGCTTTGCCAGCCCGGCCACCAGGAAAACGAGCCCTGTGACGAGCACAAAGGCCGAAGCGTACGCTTGATAGGCGTCCGGGCTAGACTGGGCCGCCAAACCCGAAACGACCATCGCAGTAGCGACAGACGATGCCAGCAGCGCTGCTGTAGCCGATGTGGCCTGCACCACCAGGTGCCGCGAGGTGCCCAACAAGGCGTAGATCAGCAGCGATGCCACCAACGTGTACAAGCCGGCCTGCGGCGGCAAGCCGGCAATGCCGGCATACGCCATGGCCTCTGGCACCACCAGCCCCCACAGGGTCAGCCCCGCTATGGCGTCAGCCCTTAGCCAGGAGCGGTCATAGCGCGGGAGCCAGGATAGGAGGGGGACGTAGCGCGTCCAGTCGGTTCGGGGTGTCTCTTCCTTTGACATGCTGGCCTGCCTCGGTCGCCTGACTATGGGCGCCTGGCCTTTTGTGTAGAAACCACGCCACCGGGCGTTTCGTCGCGCTAGGGGGTTAAGGAATTGCGAACCGGATGAAGGGCGGGCGGGCAGCGAAGGGTCTTTGCGTCTTGCCGGCGGAGGCTTTCACTCGCGCCGCGCGCTTCCTACGGCCTCTCCGGCGCCGGTGTCGTCGGCCCCATGGGCGCAGCGGATGTTGAAGACGACCTGATCATACCACCACAGCCGCTGAAACAAGCTTCGGGCAAGCTCGCGCGTTGGGTGGATGGCAGGCTTGGACAGGGACACGTGTTCGAGAATCTCGGCGATGGTGCGCCGTCCGTCAATGGCCTGCACCATCCGCCATTCCGTGGAGTTGACGAACAGCACCAGGTCCGGGTCGCTGTGGCCGCTGTTGATCAGCGCAACAGTTGCGCCGGCGGGCAGTCGCTCCCGCACGTTGGTCGTCTCCGGCAAGCGCAGCGGGACGTAGCTCAGCCAGTCGTCGGCCTCGAAGCGTGGCAAACAGCGGTCAACGGGTCGGTCGGCGCGGTAGGCGATCAAGCTGTGGCGCAGCATGTTGCCGCGCCACAGCTCGACCGCCGCGTATTGTTCCATCGGTGGCAGCGCAGCTAACCGTGCGGCATGGGGCGTGCTTGCCAGGCTGCCGCACTGCGGCAGGTAGGGCGCCTGGTGGAGCCAGCGACCAAAGCGCAGTCCGCAGCGCTGCAGCCAGTCGAAGAGCTGGGGCACGCTGTAGGCCCGGTCTTGCGGGTTGAGCAGCGCGTCGGCTAGGCCGTCCAGGGTTTGGAAGTCCGGCGACTCGGCCAGCAGCCGGGCCAGCGGATGGCTGCGCGGCAGGGCGGTCAGGGCGAGGGCCAGGTCGCGGACCTCCCGCGGGCTATGGCCGATGCCCAAGCGCCGGCAGTACTCCTGCAACAGGTAGATGCCTACCCGTCCGTAGGGCGCATAGACCATCAGGTGCAGGGCGCCGTCCGGCTCCAGCACCGCTTGCAAGGCCCGCAGTCCGGCGTCCGGGTCCGGCAGGTGGTGCAACACGCCCGTGCAGACGATCTGGTCGAAGCGCTGCCCTAGTTGTCCCACCTCTTCGACGGGAAGCTGATGGACCTCCAGGTTGGTCAGGCCGTAGCGGCGGCGCAACGTCTCGGTGTGGCGCACGCTGGCCGCACTCAGGTCTATGCCCACGACCCGGTTATGGGGCTCGCGCAGGGCGTGTTTTGCCGCCTGCATCGTGCCGCAGCCTGCCACCAGCACCCGCAGGCCGGTGCGATAGGGCCGATCTGGCCAGTGCAAGTGGAACTCGGAGCGGCGTCGCCCCACGTCCTGCCAGCGCCGGCGGTAGCCGTCCAGGTCCTCCATCGGCGGTGGATAGGGGTGTGCATCGTAGAAGGCCTGGACGGCCTGCCGGACGCGGGCTTGCTGGTCCATGGTCCCGGGCTAGTAGTCGAGGCTCTGCTCCATCTTCGCCAGGATCTGGTCAACGGTGAAGCTGGCCGGCTTCATGCGGGGCGGGAATTCCTTGAAGGTCTCCAGGAACTGACGGACGATGAACTGGGCCGCGTAGGTGAGATAGACGCGATCAATCAGCCAGTCCCAGTAGGTGTTGGAGGTGATGTCCGCTCGCTCGAAAGGATCGGTGCGGAGGTTGAAGATCTTGGGCACGCGTAGGAAGACGAAGGGCTCGGCCCAGATTTGGGCTGTGCCGGGGACGCGCTGCTCGGCGAAGACCAACTTCCAGTTGTCGTAGCGCACTGCGACCAGGTCGCCGTCGTCGGAGAAGTAGATGAATCCCTGGCGCGGCCCCTTGTCCGTCTGTCCGGTGAGGTAGGGCAGAAAGTTGTAGCCGTCGATGTGCACCTTGAAGTACTTGTCGCCGACCTGATAGCCCTCTTTCAGCTTGGCCACGATATCCGGCTCGCCAGCCGCAGCCAGCAGGGTGGGCAGCCAGTCGGTGTGGCTGATGATCTCGTTGGAGACCACGCCCGCCGGAATCTTGCCCGGCCAGCGGATCACCTCCGGCACGCGGAAGGCGCCCTCCCAGTTGGAGTTCTTCTCGTTGCGGAAGGGGGTCATGGCGCCGTCCGGCCAGGCGTTCATGTGCGGGCCGTTGTCGGTGGAGTAGATGACGATGGTGTCCTCGGCGATGCCTAGCTTGTCCAGCAGGTCCAACATCTGGCCCACGTGCTTGTCGTGCTCGATCATCACATCGTGGTAGAAGGACTGCCAGCGTCCGGCCTGGCCCAGGACGTGCGCCGGCGGATGGACGCGGAAATGCATCCAGGTGGTGTTGAGCCAAACGAAGAAGGGCTTGCCGTCGGCGTGGGCGCGACGGATGAAGTCCTGAGCCGCGGCCACAAACTCGGTGTCAACCGTTTCCATGCGTTTTCTGGTCAGCGGGCCGGTGTCCTCGATGCGCTGCTTGCCGACGCGGCCCCAGCGCGGGTGCTCGGTGGGGTCGTCCTCCTCGGTGGCCCAAGAGTGAATCACGCCGCGCGGGCCGAACAGCTTCTTGAAGTTAGGGAACTCGTCCTCAGGTGGATAGTCCACATGCTCCGGCTCCTCCTCGGCGTTGAGATGGTAGAGATTGCCGAAGAACTCGTCGAAGCCGTGGACGGTGGGCAGGTACTTGTTCCTGTCGCCGAAGTGGTTCTTGCCGAACTGGCCGGTGGCGTACCCCAGCGGCTTGAGCAACTCGGCGATGGTGGGGTCCTCGGCCTGGAGGCCGACGTCTGCGCCGGGCATGCCTACCTTAGTCAGGCCAGTGCGATAGGGGCTCTGGCCTGTGATGAAGGCGGCGCGGCCAGCGGTGCAGCTCTGCTGACCGTACGAGTCGGTGAAGCGCATTCCCTCTTTAGCGATGCGATCAATGTTGGGCGTACGGTAGCCCATCAACCCATCGCTGTAGCAGCTCAGGTTGGTGATGCCGATGTCGTCGCCCCAGATGACGAGGATGTTAGGTTTACCGTTGGGCATGGTGCATACTCCTTATGGATAGATTTGGTAGAGAGCAGTACGGTGGTAGATTGGTAGACTGGTAGATCGGTCGCGCACTGGGTTGGCAACGAGGTTGATTGGTACGAGAGCCTGACCACTGTACTAACGTACCAATCTTCAATCTACCAGCTACCGGCCATGACAGTGCTTGAACTTACGGCCGCTGCCGCAGGGACAGGGGGCGTTCCGCTCGACACCTGTGAAGACTCGATCCAATATCTCCATCACCTCCCGCGCCTCCCGCCCGCGGCGGATTAGCCCGGCCATGAGCTTCATGGGGAAGTCCACGTGGTGGAAGAACTCCTTGAAGCCAGCGCACAGGTAGTTGAGGCCCGGCTCGCCGTCGGGCGTCGTCAAAAATCGGTTCTTTGGGCACTCGCCATGGCAGGCGAAGCGCACATCGCACTCTCGACAGTAGCGCGGCAGGGTGTCGCGCTTGTCCAGGCCGAACTGGATTTGCTGGGGCGAGGCCACCAGCTCGATCATGTGTGTCTGCTGGATGTTGCCCAGCAGATACTTGGGCTCCACGAAGTGATCGCAGGAGTACAGGTCGCCGTTGTGCTCGATGGCCAGCCCCGTGCCGCAGGTGGCATTGAAGACGCACATGCCGGAGTTGGCCAGGCCCAACCAGTTGCGCAGCGCTGCCTCGAAGGTCTGCACGAAGACCGTGCCCACGTCGCGGCGCACCCACTCGTCGAAGATGGCGATGAGGAAGCGGCCGAACTGCTCCGGCAGCACCGAGCGATCGGAGACGGTCGTCCCCTCCTGGTAGAGGGTCCGCCCGTCGGCGTTGATGCGCTCCACCACCGGGATGAACTGCATCCAGGTCGTGCCCACCTCGTCGCGCAGGAAGCGGTAGACCTCCAAGGGGTAGTTGCTGTTGACCCGGTTCACCGTGGTCAACACGTTGTACTCCACGCCGTGCTTTTGCAGCAGCCGCAGCCCGCGCATCACCTTGTCGAAGGTGGGGCGGCCGCCCTTGTCCACTCGATAGACATCGTGCAGCTCCCGCGGCCCGTCGAGGCTGATGCCCACCAGGAAGTCGTGCTCCTTGAGGAACGCGCCCCATTCGTCGTCCAACAGGGTGCCGTTGGTCTGGATGGTGTGCAGAAAGGTCATGCCCGGACGGCGGTATTTCTCCACCAGCGCCATGGCGCGGCGGTAGAAGTCCAGTCCCATGAGCGTCGGCTCGCCGCCTTGCCAGGCGACGATAACGCTGTCGGTCTGGTGCGACTCGATGAGCTGGCGGATGTACTGCTCTAACACCGCCTCGCTCATGCGGAACTTGCTGCCGGGGTAGAAGACCTCCTTGTCTAGAAAGAAGCAGTAGGCGCAGTCCAGGTTGCAGATGGCGCCGGTGGGCTTGGCCAACAGGTGAAACGCGGGCGGCGCGTTGGCGGGTCGCTGGGTCAAGACCACCGTACTAGCGGTTCCATTTTGCATCGCGGCTCCTTCTCTGGGCGGCCTCGTGACAGCGGAGTTTATTCGGGCGCAGGCGCGGCCGTTGGCATGGCTGCGCCCAAACGCTTTGCGGGGGCGCCAACGCGAAGCTGGCAAGGAGCGCCAGCAGCACGAGCCGCACGTTTTTGAGCGGCTGTATGATTTGTCCTGGGGTAGGGCTCAGCCCCATGGCCAACATGCTGCTCACAACAAACGAGCGGGCCGAATATTGGTAACAGCCTCGAAGAAATCCGCAGTAGTGCCCTTGGTGGCTACTGGTGGACGGATCAACGCTTGGCCACCGGCGGCGGCGCCCAGTCGCCGGTCAGGATCTGCGAACGCGGCGAGTAGTGCCGGCAGACAAGGTAGAAGCGCCCCTTGGGCGCTGGCAGCCAGTTCGCCCGCTCGACCGGATCGGCGGGCTCTTCGGCCTGCAGGAAGATCTCGAGCGAGCCGTCCTCGCCGTACACGCAGCCCCGGGGTGCGATCGCCGAGGGAGTAGCGGTTGATCTTGTTGGACACGAAGATCCCGCTCTCGGCCGAGTACATCGAGACCGACCAGAATGCTTCGACTGGCGGCGGCGGGGCGAAGCGCAGCACGTAGCGGTTGTTGCCGTCGAGCGGCGCGCCGGTGCCGTCGAGGAAGGCGATATCGTAGGTGCTGATCTTGGCCGGGTTCCACATCAATCCGAGCATCGCTGCGGCCGCTGCGAGGAGGGGGTCGCCGCTGATCCGGGGTTCGAGACGGACGACCTGCCAGTTGTTGACGATGGCCACGGCGCGCGGCATGCGGTCCGCGATGATCTGGTGCGCGTCAGCGGCGGCCCGTTCCAGTCCGCGCTGCGCCTCAGGCGACAGCTGGTCCCAATCGAAGCTGCTGGCCGGATCCAGCTTCAATTCGCGCATCCAGGCCGCCATCACCGCGTCCGCCGGGTTACAGAGCCGCGCCGCAAGCCGCAGCACCTTGTTGAGGGTGGTGAAGTAGGCCCTTGCGTCGGTGTGCTCGTGGCGGGTGAAGCGCGGGAAATCGGCCGCGTCCGGCTGCGGCCGGGTCACCGTGGTCGCTCCCCACTGGCTCAAGGGAACAAGCCGAAACTGCTTCTGCAGTTCCAATGCCGCCGGCAGGTCGGCCTCGCCGTTCACGGCGATGCGAGGCAACGTCCAGACGATCGGCGTGCCCACGTCGACGCGCTGCACGCCCTTAGGGAGCACGCCCTGCCAGCCGGGCGGGCAGAGCGCATAGGCGCCGCCGCGCGCGCCGATGGTGTCCCAGGACAGGCTGGCATCGTGGTCGTGCCGCAGGTCGCTGACGGGCACCCAGAAATGCCGGTCACCCATAGGCGGGATCACCAGGATGATCGGCTCCTTGCGCAGGTCGAGGAACGCCCGCAGGTAGATCGTGTCGTTGTTGGGGGTGATGACCCAGTCGTCCTCGCTGGTGATCAGGCGGTCGAAGGCGAAGTACTCGTTCAGCGTGCGGTCGTGGCCGCGCCCGGGATCGAAGCAGGTTTCCCACAGCGTCCGGTACAGGTCCATCAGGGGAAAGTAGCTAATGTAGGTCTGGACGCCGATCGCGTAGGCGAGGTTCTCGCTTTGCATCATGCTCTCCTTATATCGTTGGCACTGCCCTATGAACTTTTAGACTTTCACGATGCCGTCCGGCTTCCAGGTGTGGTCGAAGGAAGACTCGAGCGGTCCGTAGAGCCGGATGAGGCTCGACCAGCCCTGGTCCGGGAGGGTCTTGATCCAGTTCTGTTCGTAAACCTTGTGAGGGGTGGGACCGATGGAGATGCGGCCGGAATGTTTGACGGCAGGTGGAGGCGGTAGGCGTGCTGACCCAAGGAAGTCCTCTTTCGCGTCTTGGTAGCACGCAACGTACTACGACCCGGCCTCGACCCTCTCGGTGGCCATGGCCGGGATGATGACGATCGTCGGTTAGTGGAACAGCAGCCGGAGGTCGAGCCACAGAGCGCCGCCCGACATGAAGTCGTGACGACGTTCCCGCACGCCGACCGCATCAAGGCAGGGGTTGGCGCCGCGCTGCGCTCAGGGCGAAGGCGACGCCACCCCTGCCACCTGATTGCGGTAGGCTGCCGCGTCGGCGTAGGCGCGCAGGTCAATCAGGAAGCCAAGAAAGACCGCTACCCAGCCCCAGAAGTTGGTCGGTCCCAACGGCCCAACCACTAGCACATACATCAGCGTCGTGAAGGGCAGGAAGATGATACCCAGGATTGGCCATAGCCACGGGAGCGTCCAGCCCCTGAAGGACAAGTTGACCAGCGGCGTGAAGAGCCACAGGATCAACAAAGCCAGCCTCGGCGCCGATGCCGCCAGGAGCGCAAAGAGACAGCCCACTGCTTCCTCCTGAAAACGGACGCTTGCCGTCGAGACGGCAGCCGCCTACGACGGATGCGCCATCATGTCAATGGCCACCGTGACAGCCAGGATGACGATGTCGTTCTGGTTCGGCTCGACCTCTACGCCGTAGGTGTCGGCCAGCCGGAACCAGCGCTTGGACACCTCGGCGACCTTGTGAGGACCCTCGCCGATGGTGTACTGGTGGTCGAGGATGTTGCCCTGCACGTGGAGGTCTGGACCGTCGCCGATCTTGACCGTCCACCGCTCACGCAGCGGGGTAATCAGCGCCTTCTTGACCGTGGCCAGCCGCTCGCCATTGGGACCCTCGACGGCCAGGGTGTCCCGAATGGTCAACAACCGCTGCTGAATCTTGCACAGCTCGTTACCGTGCGGGTCCTCGAAGAAGAGGGTGTCGCGCACGCGCAACATCTTGCCGTCCACCTTGAAGGCGCGGCGGCCGTGCTCGTCCTCGATCCAGAAGTCGTCGCCGAAAGAGACCAGCTTTTCCCGCATCTTGTAGCGGGTGGCGGTGCCCCCGCGGCCGAAGACCTCGCGTTCCTCACGGCGCTCCTCGCGGCGCTCTTGGCGTCTTTCTCTGCCGAGCATGTTCGTTCTCCTTGTTGGTAGATGGGTAGATTGGTGATTGGTAAGATCGGTGGGCCGGCGACTGGTGGATTAGTACGCTGGTAGACTGGTCGAAGGGCCGGTGGTGGAGCGCAGGAGGAGGAGATGGCGGCCACTTTCCCAGTCTACCAGCTTACCAATCCGGATGATCCGTCGAACCTGTTGAGCCGGCTTGGCAGAGCTCGACGCGTAACACCGGTAGGTTGAGCATGAACAGCGTATCGAGCACGCCGTGAAGCATACTCTGATCCGACAACGGACCGATCAGCGTGGTGACAGGGCAGGAGGACGTCTCACTTAAGGTGATATCGAGACCCCCCAACCATTCTGACCAGGCCGGGTCCACTCGTCCTTGGACGATGATCCGATAGATGGGTGTCTCAATATCTGTGGTCATGGCTGAACGTCCGGACCACAGTATAGACGAGGAGCCCCCTGGTGAATAGTAACCGAAAAGGAGTAGATTCGGAGTATCTGGCTACACCAGCCCCAGCCGCCGGGCTGCTTCTGCAGCGGCGCGACGGTTGTTCACCCCCAGCTTGCGGTAGATGTGGAGGGTATGTTTCTTGACAGTCACCGGCGCCAGCACCAGGCGCTCGGCGATCTCCTTGTCGGACAGGCGCTGGGCTAGCAACACCAGCACGTCTAGCTCGCGGTTGGTCAGCGTCTCGCGGATGCCTTCGTGGGTGATGGTCCGCGCAGGGGGCGGCAGGGCGTGGCGGACCGGCGGACGAGCTGCCGAAGGGGGCTCTGCAACAGGGGAAGGCGCTTTGCCTAGGGCTGCCAAGACTTGGCGCACGTAGGCGACAGCCACACCGTCGGTGGCCAGCTTGGCCAGCAGGCCGGCCAAGCCGGGGCCGCAGTCGGCCAACAGGCGCACGGCGCCGCCGGGCGCAGCCAGCTCCACAGCCTGGCGCAACGCGGCCAGCGCAGCCATCTCGTCGCCCCGGGCCAACGACACCAGCGCCTGCAGCCCCTCGATCTCAATCAAGGTGCGCCGGCTATGGCGCGTTGCCGCCTGGCGGCGGCGCTCGGCCAGCAGCGTTTCGGCCAGGGCCAGGTCCTCGGCCGCGCCGCTGGCCAACAGGGTTCGCACTTGGGTCAGCGCCGGCTGTTCCCAGAACTCGATGGAGAGGGGAGGTGCAGGAGCGCGGTAACCCCGTTCCAGCGCAGCCGCCGGGTCGCTAGCCAGCAGCGCGCGCTGTTGGAGCGACTCGGCCAGGGGCGCCAGCGCCAACATGCCGCGTTCGACCAGGCGCGTTTGCAGCGCAGCGGCAACAGCCTGCGCCTCGTCGAGGCGCCCTTGGGCCAACAGCGTCAACGCCAGCCCCGTGAAACAATCCACCGTCGCCCGGCCGTGGCTGACGATGGCCTCCAGCCTGCGGAAACCCTCCTCGGCGGCCGAGAGTTCGTTGCGCTGATAGTGCAGCCAGCTTCGGATGTAAATCGCCCAGCCTACGCTCAACCCCAGGCCTGCGCGCTGCGCCATTTGCTCATACAGCGCGGCCGCGCCTTGCAGGACAGACAAGTCCGCCGTTTCGTAGTAGATGTTGCATAGGGCCAGCTGTAGGCGCAGGGCCACCACGGGATCCTGGCCATGGATGGCGAGCTGCTGGCTGGCGACCTCGATGGCCTCGGCGACCTGGCCTGTAGCCTGCAAGCCCGTGATGTAGAAGAAGATTGCCAGACCCATCGCATACCGCATCTCCGGCCGCAACAGCCGCATCCCCTCGGACGCCCAGCGTACCACGTCCGCCGGCTTGTTGGACGCGTAGGCCAGCGTCGCCCGCAAGGCGGCGATCTCTCCCCGCAGCGCCTTATCCGCCTGCCCCAAGCCCTGCGCGGTCTCCTCCGCCAGGGCTGCCTCGGCCGCTTCCACCAGCGTCTTAACGGCAGGAAACTGATAGCGAATGAAGCTCAGCCAGGCCTGCGCCAGCAGCAGGCGAGGGCGACGCAACATCTCGGCCGGCAGGAGCCCGATCCAGCGCTCCAGCTGGCGCCAATCCTCCCGATTCAGCGCCTCATGAATGTAACACTCCACCAAGCCGGCGGCCAGCTGCGGGTCGTTCGCTTGCAGGGCATGGGCAATTGCCTCGTCCAGCAGGTTCTCCTTGGCGAACCAGGCGCTGGCGCGGGCGTGCATGGCGCGGATGGCAGCCTGGCTATAGCCGCGGCGCAGCCAATTGAGCAGCAGATGTCGGAATATCTGATGGTAGCTAAACCAGGTTCCCTCGTCGTCCAGCGGCGTTAGGAAGAGGTTGGCGCGACGCAGCTCCGCTACCAGGGCAGCGCCAGGCAAGAGCGGTTGGTCCGGATCCTGGATGGCGTCCACCAACGGCGCACATAAGCGGTCCAACACCGAGGTCTGTAACAACACGCTGCGCTGGTCGTCTGACAGCCCTTGCAGCACCTCGGCCAGCAGGTAGTCGAGCATCAGCTGGTGGCCGCTCTGGGCAACCTTACGGGCGAACGCCACAGGGTCGTCCTGGCCGCGCAAGGTAAGCGCCATCAGGTGCAGTCCCACGGCCCAGCCTTCCGTGCTCTTCGCCAACAGCCCCGTGATTTCCTCGGCAGGGGTTGCGCCTAGCTCCTGGCGCAACAGTTCGGCGGCCTCCTCGGCCGTGAAGCGCAGGTCAGCGCTGCGCAGCTCGCACAGTTGCCGCCGTCCGCGCAGCCGTTCCAACGCCAGCGGCGGATCGGCGCGCGTCGTCAGCGCCAGACGGACGTGGGCCGGCCGGTGCTGCACCACCCGCTGCATGACGGCGTGGACATCCAGGGACTGGATGGCGTGATAGTCGTCCAGCGCCAGCAGCAGCGGCCCCGGCAGCGCAGCCAGATCGCTCAGCAGGGCATCGGCCAGAACCGGCGGGGCAGGCAGGGCCGGGGCGCGCAGCAGAGCTTCGAGGGTGGGGGCGGCCTTGGGGTAGACGGAGCGCAACGCGGCCAGCACGTAGGCCAGGAAGGTAGCCAGGTGGCTGTCGTGCTCGTCCAGGCTGATCCAGGCCCACGGCAGAGGGACCGTGTCTAGCCACTGGTTGACCACCGTGTTCTTGCCGTAGCCGGCCGGCGCAGAGATCAGCAGCAAGCCCTGGTCCAGGCCCGTTGTCAGGCGCGCCAACAGCCGCGGGCGCAGCACCAGCGGTGCCGCTAAGCGCGGGCGGCTCAGTTTGGTGGCCAGCACGGAAAGCGATCCCTCCGCCTGCCTCGCGACCACATGCGACTCGCCGGATGGGGATGAAACGGCGACTTGCTGAGACTCGTTCATCTAACACGCGAACACCGTGGGATCGTTCCAAATTATAGCACAACGCGCCAGGGGGAGCCGAATCGGTTTAGCGTCAGGTTAAGTTGGCCGCGCAGTAACGACGGCTCCGGCCGACGAGGTGTTGCGAGCCCAGGCGTCGGCGCCTTTCACCACCCCAGCGGCGGCCCGAAGCTCAAAGTTTCCGGGAAACCGGAAACCGACTATAATGCTCCCGTGTCCCCGAACCGTTGGTACTGGCTCACCGCTGTGCTGTGCGTGCTCGGCCTGGGCGCCCTGGCCTGGGGGCGCAGCCCGTCCGCGACCGTCGTCGCCACCCTGCCGCCGGCCCCGTTGATCGGCCATCCGGCGCCCAACTTCACTCTGTCCACCCTGGACGGAGAGCCGGTCGCGCTGGCCGACCTGCGCGGGCGGCCGGTGGTCTTGAACTTCTGGGCCTCCTGGTGCTTGCCTTGCCGCAGCGAGATGCCGGAGCTGGAGCGGCTGCACCAGCGCCTCGGCCCGGCCGGCGTGGTGGTGCTGGGCGTCAACCAAGCAGAGGACCCGGCGACGGTGGCGCGCTTTCGCCAGGCGCTGTCCATCACCTTCCCCACGGCGCTGGACAGCCGGGCCGGCGTCAGCCGGCTCTACGGCGTGGACTCCCTGCCCACCACCTTCTTTGTGGACCGCGACGGGATCGTTCGCGAGATCTTCATCGGCCCCATGACCGACGCCGTGTTGGCCGACCGGCTGCGCAAGGTGTACCCGTAGCCATGCTGCCTACCATTCCCCTGGGACCGCTGCGCCTGCAGACCTACGGCACGTTCCTGCTGCTGGCCTTCTGGCTGGGCCTGTGGCTGGCAGCCCGTCGCGGCCCTCGCTACGGCGTGGACGGGGATCATCTGTACAACGCCGGCTTCGCCGCCCTGCTGAGCGGCATCGCCGCAGCGCGGCTGGGGCACGTAGCGGCCTTCTTCGAGGTGTACCGCACGGACCCGCTGCAGGTGTTCTCGCTGAGCCCTGCGGCGCTGCTGCCCATCCCCGGCCTGGTGGGCGCCGGCCTGGGCGCCTGGTGGTACGTCCGACGGCATCGTCTGGCGGTGGCCGCTGTGGCCGACGCGGCGGCGCCGGGGCTGCTGCTGGCCGCGGCGGTGGCCGGGGTGGGCGCATTCCTGGCCGGCCGCACCGTGGGCACGGTCACCGCGCTGCCCTGGGGCGTGGCGCTGCCCGCGGCGCCCGACCTACGCCGCCACCCGACGGCGCTCTACGAGGCGGTGGCCGCCCTGGTCTGGCTGGCCGTGGTGCTGGCGGCCGAGCGCCGAGGCGAGCGCTGGCCGGGCCGCACCGCCTGGCTGAGCCTGTTCGGCTACGCGGCCCTGCGCCTGTTCCTGGAGCCGCTGCGCGCCGGCGGGGTCCTCTTGCCCGGCGGCTGGCGAGCTGCCCAGGTGGTGACCTGGTGCGCGCTGGCCCTCAGCGGCTGGCGGCTGGGACGCGGGGCAGCCGCTCAACGCCCACATCCCTCCGTGGTCTCAGCGCCCGCGAGCGAGCCGTGAAGCCGTCGGCGGCCCTAATGTTCCGCTCTCCGCTTGTCGCTCCCCACTGCCAGCTCTTCGACAAGGACTTGCCCATGCCCATCATTGACAACTCCTACGTCCACGAGAACCTGGAGGCCCGGCCCCACCCGCAGAAGGGGCATTGGGGCCTGTTCGCGCGGGCGTTCACGCCGGCCGACACCGTGCTCATCGTCTGGGGCGGACCCATCGTGGACGAGGCCGGACTAGCCGCCCTTCCCCGCCAGGTCCGCCACTACGCCATCCAGGTGGAGGAGGGGCTGTACCAGGTGACCGTGGGCTCCGGCAGCGTGGCCGACTACCTGAACCACTCGTGCGACCCCAACGCAGGCTTCGCCGGACAGATCGTGGTGGTGGCCATGCGCGACATCTACCCGGATGAGGAGGTCTGTGTAGACTACGCCATGTGCGACGGCAGCCCCTACGACGAGTTCGACTGCGCCTGCGGCTCGCCCAACTGCCGCGGCCGCGTGACGGGTGAGGACTGGCGTCGGCCCGACCTGCAGCAGCGCTACGCCGGCTACTTCATGCCTTACCTGCAGCGGCGCATTGACCGGCTCCAGTCGGTGGCCCGTGAACGGTAAACGGTGAACGGTGGTCGGCAGCCGGCGGCCGTTGCGATGGGCCAAGCGGCCGGGCTCCCAAGCCACCGATCCACCAATCCACCGATCTACCAACCTACCAATCTACCAACTTACCTCCCCCCATGAACATCGCCATGCTGGGCACGCGCGGGGTGCCGGCCAGCTACAGCGGCTTTGAGACCTGTGTGGAGGAGCTGGGCAGCCGGCTGGTGCAGCGCGGCCACCAGGTCACCGTCTACTGTCGCAGCCACCACATCACCTACGACCAGCCCACCTACAAGGGAATGCGGCTGGTGAAGTTGCCCACCGTTCCCAACAAGTACCTGGACACCATCGTCCACAGCTTCCTCTCCAGCCTGCACGCGCTGACCCAGGGCTACGACATCTGCCTCTACTTCATCGCCGGCAACAGCCTGGTAACGTGGATCCCGCGGCTGGCCGGCCAGCGCACCGTGCTCAACGTGGACGGGCTGGACTGGAAGCGAGAGAAGTGGCCGCCTCTGGCCAAGCGCTACATCCAGTTCGCCGAGCGCATGAGCGCCGTGCTGCCCAACGCCGTGGTCACCGACAGCCGCGTGGTGCAGCGCTACTACCAAGAGGTCTACGGCATCCAGTCCACCTACATCGCCTACGGCGCGGAGCGGCCGCGGGTGCCGCCGGGGGAGACGTTGGCCCGCTTCGGCCTCGCCCCTCGAAGGTACGTGCTCTTCGTGGGCCGGCTGGTGCCGGAGAACTGCGCTCATCACCTGGTGGAGGCGTGGCGCAGCCTAGACACCGACCTGCGCTGCGTGATCGTGGGCGACGCGCCCTACGCCGAGGCCTACAAGGCGGAGCTGCGCCGGCTGGCGGGCGACGACCCGCGCATCGTCTTCACCGGCTACGTCTTCGGCGACGGCTACCACGAGCTGAGCACCAGCGCCTACGCCTTTGTGGAGACCAGCGGGGTGGGCGGCACCCACCCCGCCCTGGTGGAGGCTATGGCCTTCGGCAACTGCGTGGTGGTGCACGACACGCCGGAGAACCTGGAGACCATCGGCGACGCCGGCCTGTGGTACGACGGCCGGGTCGGCGCTGCCTCCCTGGCGCGGGTGTTGCGCACCCTCCTGGACGCGCCGCCCCTGGTGGAGGCCTATCGCCGTCGCGCGGCCGAGCGGGCTGCCCGATGCTTCAGCTGGGAAGCGGTCACCGACGCCTACGAAGCCCTGTTTCAGCGCGTGCTGGCCGGCCGCTGAGGCAACCCCGCGCATGGGCTGTCCATAAGTTGACGAGGGTTATGGTTTCAGGTATATTTTCACCAGTCTGACGGTCAACGTGCCTCGTGGGTCGGGGATGCCGACTCGTTCAGGCCCACAGATCAGCCTTATTGCTGCCTAGCGCCTGACACTACCCTGTCTACCCTTTGCCAGTTCCACAAGCCCGAAAGGAGAAGAAAGCCCCTATGGACACCAAGCCCTGGCTCAAGAACTACGACAAGGGCGTGCCAGCTACGCTGCAGCCCTACCCGCGCAAGACCTTGATTGACGTCATGCGCGAGACGGCTTCCCAACGGCCCCAGCACCCGGCCCTGCTCTTCAAGGGCGCGTCCATCTCCTACGGCGAGCTAGACCGCCTGAGCGACGCGCTGGCCAACGCGTTGGTCAACATCGGCGTGAAGAAAGGGGATCGGGTGGCGCTGGTGATGCCCAACATTCCCCAGTTCGTCATCAGCGAGTTCGGCGTGTGGAAGGCGGGCGCCATTGCGGCCTGCGTCAACCCCCTCTACACCGGCTTCGAGCTGGAGCACGCGCTGCGCGAGTGCGGCGCCGAGACGGCCATCGTTATGACCCGCTTCTACAAGACCGTGAAGGAGGTGCAGCCCAAGACCGGCCTCAAGCGGGTTGTCGCCACCAGCGTCAAGGAGTATTTGCCCTCCATCAAGCGCGTGCTCTACGGCCTGCTGAAGGAGAAGAAGGAAGGGGACCACATTGAGCTGCAGTCGGGCGACTATTGGTTCCAGGACCTGATCGCCCAGGGCAGCAAGGCCGGCCGGCCCAGCGTGGTGGTGGACCCCGACGACAACGCCATCATCCTGTTCACCGGCGGCACCACCGGCCTCTCCAAGGCGGCTGTTGGGCACCATCAAGGCCTGGTGATGTCGGGCATGCAGATCTACGCCTGGTTCAAGAACATCCTCAAGGACTACGAGGAGGTCTTCCTCACGGCGCTGCCCCTCTTCCACGTGTTCGCCAACGCCGGCGTGCAGACCGCGGCCTTCATGTGCCGCGGCACCATGGCCCTGGTGCCCAACGCCCGGGACCTGGTGGACGTGATGAAGACCATCGAGGAGACCAAGGCCACCTTCTTCCCCTCGGTGCCCACCATGTTCAACGCCATGCTCAACCACGACCTGGTGAAGCAGGGCAAGGTGAACCTGAAGTCCATCAAGCTGTGCATCTCCGGCGCGTCGGCCCTCTTGAAGGAGACCAAGGACCGCTTCGAGGCGCTCACCGGCAGCCGCATCGTCGAGGGCTACGCCCTCACCGAGTCCATGATGGCCATCTGCTGCGGCCCGGTGGAGGGCAAGTACAAGGTGGGCTCCATCGGCATGCCGGCGCCCGATGTGTCGGTGCGCATCGCCGACGTCTCCGACCCCTCCAAGACCCTGCCCTTCGGCCCGGACAACGTGGGTGAGCTGGTGATGAGCGCGCCCCAGCTCATGCGCGGCTATTGGCAGCGGCCCGAGGCCACGGCCGAGATGCTGCGGGACGGCGAGCTGTTCACCGGCGACCTGGGCTACATGGACGAGGACGGCTACCTCTACCTCGTGGACCGCAAGAAGGACGTGATCAAGCCCAGCGGCTTCCAGGTGTGGCCGCGCGAGGTGGAGGAGGTGCTGGCCATGCACCCGGCCGTCATGGAGTGCAGCGTGGCCGGCATCCCCGACCCGCAGACCACCGAGGCGGTCAAGGCGTGGATCGTGCTGCGGCCGGGCATGACGGCCACGGCCCAGGAGATCCAGGCCTTCTGCCGCGAGCGCTTGACCGGCTACAAGGTGCCGCGCTACATCGAGTTCCGCTCGGCCCTGCCCAAGAGCACCGTGGGCAAGGTGCTGCGCCGCGAGCTGGTGCGCGAGGAGCTGGAGAAGCAGAAGGCTCAACAGCAGCAGTAGGCCGGCCTTCGGCTGAGCTACAGCGCGAGCCTCCCGACCTGGTGGGAGGCTCGCGCACAACCAACCAGAAAGCGTGATCTGTCCCCGCGGCGCGCAGCGCCTGATCACGGATCACGCTTTTTGTTGTCAACAGCTTTTCTATGGTCAACCTTCGCCTGCGTTCGTTCATCCGGTGGCTGCTGGTAGTGGACCGGCCGATCCCTGCCCGCTCGGAGGAGGAGATCCGCGCCGAGGTGGAGCGCCACTACCGCTGGAACTTCAGCGTCAACCTCTTGGACGGCGCTGTCTTCTGGCTGGGGCTCAGCTTCATGTCCAGCGCCACCATCATGCCGCTGTTCGTGAGCAAGCTCACCACCAGCCAGCTGGCCATCGGCCTGATCAGCATCATCGCCAACAGCGGCTGGTTCCTGCCGCAGCTCTTCACGGCCCACTGGGTGCAGCGGCTGCCGCGCATGAAGCCGGTGGTGGTCAACCTGGGGTTCTTCACCGAGCGGCTGCCGGTGTGGCTGCTGCCCTTGGCCGCCCTGGTGGCTAGCCGCTCGCCCGGCCTGGCCTTGGCGCTCTTCTTCCTGGGCTACGCCGGCCACGCGCTGGGCGCCGGCTTGGTGGCTACCGCCTGGCAGGACATGCTGGCGCGGGTGTTCCCCGTCAACCGCCGCGGCCGCTTTTTCGGCCTGACCACCTTCGTCGGCAACACCAGCGGCACCCTGGGAGCCGCCTTCAGCGCCTGGCTGCTGGCGGCGCTAGCCTTTCCGGGCAACTTCGTGGCGACCTTTGGCCTGGCGGCCCTGTTCATCACCGCAAGCTGGGTCTTCCTGGCCTTGACGCGGGAGCCGGCGCAGCCGCCGGCTGCCCCGCGCCAGAACGGCCAGCAGTTCTGGCGCAGCCTGCGCACCATCCTGCGCGAGGACGGCAACTTCCGCCGCTTCCTGGTGGCTCGCCTGCTGGTGGTGCTGGGCGGCATGGGCGGCGGCTTCGTCACCGTGGCCGCAGTGAACCGATGGAGCGTGCCCGACGGCGTGGTCGGGCTGTACACCACGGCCTTCATGTTGGGCCAGGCGGTGGGCACCCTGGCGGCGGGCTTCGTGGCCGATCGGGTGGGCCACAAGCTGCCCTACACCCTCGGCGTGGTGGCCGCCGCGGCCGGCTATGGCTTGGCGTGGCTGTCCCCGGCTCCGGCCTGGTACTACGCGGTCTTCCTGCTGCTGGGCGGGGCGTTGGGCGCCGCGGTGGTCTCGGGCACCATGATCGCGCTGGAGTTCTCGGCGCCCCACCTGCGCCCCACCTACGTCGGCATGATCAACACGGCCATGGGGCTCATGGGCATCGTCAGCCCGTTGCTGGGCGCCTGGCTGGCCAGCCGCAGCTACAACCTGCTCTTCGCCGTCGGCACGGCGCTGACCCTGGTCGGCCTGGCTGCGCTGATCTGGGGCGTCCGGGAGCCGCGACGGCTGCAGGCCCAAACCAAGGCGACGTGAGCTAAGGCCATGCCCACCTTACCCGTTGACCAGCAGATCACCTTCCTCTACACCCGCGACCTGGCCCAGACCGCCCGCTTCTACGAGGAGGTCCTGGGCCTGCCCCTGGCCGTGGACCAGGGCGACTGCCGCATCTACCGGGTCAGCCGCGATGGCTACCTGGGCTTCTGTCAGCGCGCTGCGGCGCCAGACCGGCCCCAGGGCGTGACCGTGACCCTAGTGACCGACGAGGTGGACGCCTGGTACGACCACCTGAGCCGCCGCGGGGTGGCCTTCGAGAAGCCGCCCACCTACAACCCCACCTACCGCATCTACCACTGCTTCTTGCGCGATCCCAACGGCTACCTTTTGGAGATCCAACGCTTCGAGTAGCCCGCGGGCTCGCCGCATGCTCGCCACGCCCTGCCTATGCCCCGAGTTCACGAGCGCACCTTCCGCGTGCGCGCTGCCGAGTGCGACATCCACGGCGTCGTGCGCGACGCCAACCTCCTGCGCTACATGGAGACCGCGGCCTACGACGCCTCCGCCGCCGCAGGCTACGACCGAGCTCGCTACCTGGCCTTGGGTCGCATCTGGCTGATCCGCGAGACCCTGTTGGACCTGCACGGCGAGCTGCGCCTGGAGGAGGCGGTGACGGTGCGCACCTGGGTGGCCGACTTCCGTCGCGTGCGCTCCCGCCGCGCCTACGAGCTGCGCCACGCCGACACCGGCGCCTTGGTCGCCACGGCGGTCACCGACTGGGCTTTCCTGGAGACGGCCACAGGACGGCCGGCCGCCATCCCGCCGGAGATGGTGGCAGCCTTCTTCCCCGAGGGCTACGCGGACACGCCCGACCCGCGGCCCCGCTTTCCCTCGGCCGAGCCGCCCGCCGACGCGTACACCCATCGCCGTCGGGTGGAGTGGCGCGATCTGGACAGCGCCGGCCATGTCAACAACGCCGCCTACCTGGACTACGTGGAGGAGGCGGCCCGACGCCACCTGGCGGCCTGCGGCTGGCCGACGGCGCGGCTGGTGGAAGCAGAGGTGGCGCTGGCCGCCCACCAGCACCACATCGAGTACCGCCAGCAGGCGCTGCCCGACGAAGAGCTGGCCGTGACCACCTGGCTGGTGAGCGCTGCGCCGGAGACGGCGCTGCGCCACACCGTCGTCCGCCGGCAGGCCGACGGCGAGGTGTTGGCCCAGGCGCGCACTGCGTGGGGCTGCGTGCACCCCCTTACTCGTCGCCGCGTGCCTATCCCGGCAGCTCTGCTGGAGGCGTTGACAGCTGTGCAGAGGGTAGCATGATGTCGAGCAGCGTTTCCTCCCATGCCTCTCATGCCCGACCGCCTGTGCTGGCCCTGGTGACAGACCTCTACTTCTCCGTCCGCATCGCGGATGTGGTGCGGCAGCAAGGGGGCGAGCCGGTGTTGGCAGCCTCGGCCGAGGAGTTTCGCCACGGGCTGGAGCGTTGGCCGGTGCTCATCCTGATTGACGTCCACGCCCTGCCCGCCGACCAGTGGCACCCCGAGGTGCGCCGCGCCAAGGCGCTGCCCCAGTCCAAGCGCATCCCGATCTACGCCTTCGGCAGCCACATGGACACGGAGACGCTGAAGGCGGCCCGGCAGGCCGGCTGCGACCACGTGTGGGCCCGCTCGCGCTTCGTGGAGGAGCTGCCCGACCTGGTGCGCCGACACATCGAGCCGCCCGTGGTCTACCCGGAAGGGTGGGACGACCGCCCGGCGCCGGCCTTCCTGGAGGGAGTGGCGCTGTTCAACGCGGGCGAGTTCTACCGCCAGCACGACGTCTTCGAGAAACACTGGATGGCGGACCCCCGGCCCATCCGCGACCTCTACCAGGGCATCCTGCAGATCGGCGTGGCCTTCCACCACATCCAGGAGGGCAACTACCGCGGCGCGGTCAAGATGCTGCGGCGCGGGCTGCCCCGCCTGCAAAACCTGCCGCCCGTCTGCCAGACGTTGGACGTGGCCGGCCTGCGCGCCGCAGCCCGCGCGATCCACGACGAGCTGGTGGCCCTGGGGCCGGAGCGGATGGCCGAGTTCGACCAGGAGAAGCTGCGCCAGGTGAAGCTGCGGTTGGTGGCAGAGGAAGGGAAATCAGGGAAAGGGTAACTACCTACCCATGCGCGCCGTGGTGATGCGCCGGCGAGGCGGGCCGGAGGTGTTGAGCTACGAGACGGACTTCCCCGACCCGGTGATCGGGCCGGAGGAGGTGTTGATCCGGGTGCGGGCCTGCGGCATGAACCACCTGGACCTCTTCACGCGCGAGGGGGAGCAGGGGGTGCGGCCGCCCTTGCCCCACATCCTGGGCATGGAGGCGGCCGGCGACGTGGTGGCCGTGGGCGAGCGAGTCACCGGCGTGCGGGTGGGCGACCGGGTGCTGCCGCCGCCCCACATTGCGTGCGGCCGCTGCGAGTGGTGTCGCCGCGGGCTGGAGAACCTGTGCCCACACATGCAGGTGCTGGGCCGCACGCGGCACGGCGGCTACGCCGAGCTGCTGGCCGTGCCCGACCGCAACATCCTGGTGCTCCCTCCGCAGATGAGCTACGAGCAGGCGGCTGCGTTCACCGTGGCCTTCGGCACCGCGTGGCACATGTTGGTGACGCGCGGCCGGGTGCAGCCGGGCGAGACGGTGCTGATCCTGGCCGCGGGCTCGGTGGTGGGGTCTGCGGCCATCCAGGTGGCCAAGCTCTTCGGCTGTCGCGTCATCGCCACTGCCTCCACCGACGAGAAGCTGGAGAAGGCCAAGGCGCTGGGCGCGGACGAGGTGATCAACTACACCCAGGAGCGCTTCGACCGCCGCGCGCGCAAGCTGACCGACGGCCGCGGGGTGGACCTGGTGATCGAGCACGTGGGCGCAGACACGTGGAAGCAGAGCGTGGCCGCGCTGGCGCCCATGGGCCGCATCGTGACCTGCGGCTCCACCACCGGCCGCTGGGGGGAGACCGACCTGTGGTCCCTCTTCGGCAAGCAGCTCAGCCTGATCGGCTCCTTCGGCGCCACCTACGGCGAGCTGATGCAGGTGCTCCCCCTGGTGGTGGAGGGCAAGCTCCAGCCGGTGATTGACCGCACCTTCCCCCTGGAGCAGGCGGCCGACGCGCATCGCTACCTGGCAGACCGCCGGCAGTTCGGCAAGGTGGTGCTGACCATCTGAGCTGCAGCTAGATGCGCAGCTCCACGATGTCGCCGTCGTGGAGCACATGGTCGCGGCCCACCAGCTGGCCGTCGTGGACGCCGTGGCCCCAGACGCGGGCCGCCTTCAGGTGCTCCACAAAGTCCTTGTGCACCTTGCCGGCGAAGTCCTCCACGGTGCTCCCCCGTTTCAGCACAAAGGGCGCGGTGAAGTCGGGCTCCCGGCCCGGCGGCTTGGCGTAGATGCGCATGACGCCGAGCTGGTCGAAGACCAGCTGCTTGAAGGCCTCCAGCCCACGGCCGCGGGCCACGGAGATGGTCGCCAGCGGCCAGCCGGGGCAGGCCAGCTCGCAGAAGACCTGGGCGTCGGCCTCCAGGTCGTCGTCGTCGGCCTTGTTGGCCACGGCCATCATGCGCTTGAAGGTGTAGCGGCGGGGCTCGGCGACGGCGGCGCGGCGCTGCTCCGGCAGGATGCGGTGCTCCTCCAGCAGGGCCAAGGCGTCCTCGAACTGCTGCAGGGGATCCGCCTGCAGGTCCACCACGATAGCCACCAGGTCGGCGCGGCGGATCAGGTTGAACAGCTCCGGCTCGACGAACTCCCGGCTCAGCGGCGGCGTGTCCACCAGCTGGATCTGCACGTTCTCGAAGGTCATCATGCCGGGGGTGGGGGTCCAGGTGGTGTAAGGCGCCTCGGAGACGGCGGGCGTGGCCTTGGTCAGCGCGGCCACCAGCGCCGACTTGCCCACGTTGGTGCAGCCGACAATGGCCACCTGGCCGGCGCCCTCCCGCTCGATGTGAAACGCGGAGGCCTGGCGGCCGGCCCCCTTGCGCGCCTGTGCGGCCGCCTTCAGCTGCGCCAGCTTGCGCCGCAGGTCGGCCCGCAGGTGGTCGGTGCCCTTGTGCTTGGGGATGACGCTGAGCATCTCCTCCAGCAGGGCGGCCTTTTCCTCAGGCGTGACTGCAGCGCGGTAGCGCTCCTCGACGTCGTAGTACTCTGGGGGAAGATTGGCCGGCATGGCGGGCAACCTGGACCAGATGGGAGTGGCCATGCGGTCGCCGGTGGGCGGCTCGCGGCCTAATGTCCGCCCTCAGTATAGCACAATCGTCGGCGGAGCCCTAGCTGCGCAGGTTTCCTTTCAGTTTCGGCGCTGAAGGGAAAGGGGGTATAATCCGGCCACCGCGCAGGCTCCGGCGCTGCTCTCTCGGTTTTACCCTTCAGGAGGCGATCTGTGTCTTTCCTCAAACGCATTCTCGGTCTCTTGCTGGTTATTGTTTCTTTGGTCAGCCTGATCGGCACGGTGGTCATCACTGTCGGGGTGTGGAACTTCCGTAAGCCACTGGCTCAGGGGGTGGACAGCGGTTTGACGCTGGCCAAGCGGACGCTGCAGTCCACCGACCAGACCCTGGTGGTAGTGGATGAGACCCTGGAGACGGCCAAGGCAAACGTGCAGGCTTCGCAAGCCGCCTTCCAAAGCCTGAGCGCAACCGTTGAGACGGCTGGCCCTGCCCTGGAGGCTACCTCGTCTATGCTGGCCGAGCAGATGCCTCAGACCCTGCGCTCAGCTCAACAGGCGCTGGAGGTGGCAGGCAGCAGCGCCAAGACGGTGGACGGCACCCTGGAGGCGTTGGCAGCCATTCCCCTGCTGGGTATCCAGTATCGGCCGGAGAACTCCTTGGGCAACACCCTGTCAACGGTGGGCAGGAGCTTGGAGGGGATGCCGGAGGCCCTGGAGGCCTTGGGCACGCAGCTGGAGCCGGTGGCCGGTACGCTGCCTGACCTGGCCGTGAGCCTCAACCGGATGGGCGAGTCTATCGCCCTGGTGGACGCCAACTTGACCAGCGCGCAGACGATGGCTCAGGCCTACCAGAAGCTGCTGGGCGACTACGTGCGGCTGATCGAGACCCTGCAGGGCTTCGTGCCGGCGCTGGTGACCACTGTGCCGGCGGTGATCACCTTCTTTGCGTTCTGGCTGGCGGTGGTGCAGTTCCTGGCCCTGCTGAAGGGGTGGGAGTGGCTGCGTGGCCCGCGACCACAGCCGGCCCCCGTGGCTGTGCCCGCCGCAGCGGAGGACGACAGCAGCCGTTGAGGGTGCGTTCCATGCGGAGTCGCGGCGTTCGCCGGCGGGTTTTCGGCGAGCCCGCCTAAAGGTTTGAGGCCGGATTGCGAGGCTTTCGCCGGTGGCCTCGGCTTACCCGTGTGGCGTCGAGGCCGTAGCCGGCAGTATTGCGTGCCAAGGAGGTTGTTTATGTTGCGGCTATCTTCTCTGTTTGCCTTGTTTCTTGTTCTTAGCCTCTTAATTGCTGCCTGCGCGGGGCCGGCTGCGCCTGCCGCCACGCCTGCGCCCACGGCCGCGCCGCAGGCGACCGACACCCCAACCCCTCAGGCGCCGGCGCCGACTACCGTCCCCACTGAGCCAGCTCCCCCCGCTGCAGCCCCTGGTCAGCTGCCTGATCTGGGTGGTCGGGTGGTGCGGGCGGTGACGGAGAACGCGTACGTGCCGTTGAACTTCGTGGACCCGCGGACGGGGAAGGCGATGGGTTGGGAGTACGACGCCACGGAGGAGATCTGCCGCCGCCTGAACTGTCGGGTGGAGTGGAACATCACCTCCTGGGACACCATGATCTCGGCGGTG
>JANWYQ010000202.1 GCA_025055015.1 Caldilineales bacterium | reverse complement strand
GGTTCGCCGTGGGCATGGAGTCCACCATGGTGCCGGTGATCACCATCGGCATCGGCCTGCTGCTCAGCTTCTCCCTGGCGGGCGGGTTGGAGAACACCCTCTTTGGGCTGTATGGCGTCGCCCTGGCCGCAGTGGGCATGCTGTCCACCCTGGGCATCACCCTGGCCACGGACGCCTACGGCCCTATTGCGGACAACGCCGGCGGCAACGCGGAGATGAGCGGGCTGCCTAAGGAGGTGCGCGCCCGCACCGACGAGCTGGACGCCGTGGGCAATACCACCGCGGCGATGGGCAAGGGGTTCGCCATCAGCTCGGCCGCGCTGACCGCCCTGGCGCTGCTGTCCACCTACATCGACAACGTGCGCTTCAGCATGTACCACCAGCTCGGCCAGCAGACCATCGAGGTGGCGGGCCGCACGGTGAGCCTGGTGACCGCCACCATGCGCGACATCGTGGGCTACTACGACCTGACCCTGCTCAACCCGTCGCTGATCACCGGCCTGTTCATCGGCGCCATGACGGTGTTCTTCTTCGCCTCTATGACCATGAACGCCGTGGGCCGGGCCGCAGGCGCCATGGTGCAGGAGGTGCGTCGGCAGTTCCGGGAGATCGCCGGCCTGTTGGAGGGCACGGCGCGGCCCGACTACGCGCGCTGCGTGGAGATCTCCACCGCCGGCGCGCAGCGGGAGATGGTGCTCCCCTCGCTGTTGGCCATCGTGATACCGGTGGCGGTGGGCGTGCTGTTCGGCGCGTCGGGCGTGGTAGGGCTGTTGACCGGCGCCTTGGCCACCGGCTTCGTGATGGCGGTGATTATGAGCAACGCGGGCGGCTCATGGGACAACGCCAAGAAGTACGTGGAGACCGGCCACTACGGCGGCAAGGGCTCCGAGGCCCACAAGGCCACCGTGGTGGGCGACACCGTGGGCGACCCCTTCAAGGACACCAGCGGCCCCTCGCTGAACATCCTGATCAAGCTGATGAGCATGGTGTCCATCATCTTTGCGGCTGTCACCGCCTCCACCGGCGCCACCGGCCTGTTGGGCACCCTGACGGCGCAGCTGTTCTAGCGAAAAGGGGTTGCCAACCTGGCGGTCGGCAACCCCTTTTTCACTCCTCCTCCCTTCTCGGCCTAGCCCTTCGGCCCCGCTTGTCGCTACTGGCTGTACTCCAGCAGCACCGTCTCGACGGTTCCTTGGTCGGTTTGGTCGGTGCTCTTCAGCCAGCCCACGTTCTTAGCCCACCACCCGACGCTGGTCGAGTCCACGGGAATGGTGAGGGACTGCACCGTGATCCGCATGGCGTAGGTGCACTCGACCCGGAGGGCCGTGAAGGTGCCCGCCGGCACGGTGACTTGCTCCTCGCGAACGGCCTTGCAGCTGGTGGTGAGGTCGTTGCGCGTGTCCATGGTCAAGTCGCCCATTGTCTGGCGACCGCTGTAGATGATCCGCTGGGACCAAGTCTTGCCAGGCGCTAGGTCGGCCGGCAGGGTCACACCCTCGTTGGACTCCACTGTGAAGGTGAAGCGCACCTCGGGAATGGACACCGCCGCCTGCGAGCTGGGGGTCAGCGCGGTCAGGTTGCCGTTCTCGCACCGCCACTCGCCCTCGCGCACCGTGCCCACGTCGAACTCGTCTCGGTCCTTGAAGCCGTTTTCGGTCACGGCGGTGATGGAACGGGTGAACCGGTTGTTGGTGCCCATGCCGGTGATCTGATAGACCCACTGCCGGCCGACGGCCACAGGTAGGTAGGGGTTGTTGCAGGCCGACGGCGCGGCCGGAGGCTCCGGGGTCGGCGTCGCAGTGGGCTCAGGGGTGGGCGTGGCTGTGGGCTCGGGCGTCGGCGTCGCCGTGGGCGCCGAGGTAGGGGTGTTGGTGGGCGCCGGGGTCGGCGTGGCCGGCTCCTGGGTCGCCGTTGGGGTGGGCTCCGGGGTGGCGGGGACGGCTGCCGGCGTGTTCTGGGCGACGGCAGCGGTCGGCGCAGGCTGGCCGCCGCCACCGCAGGCGCCGAGGAGCAAGGCAAGGACGATGAGCAGGATGGTCATTCTCTGGGCGGACTTCATCGCTAATCTCCTCCTGGAAGCTCAGTTTCCGATGGCATTAAACGGTTAAGTCGGCGCAGTTTAGGTCGCATCGGTCGGGACTTGGCTCGCTGCGCGAGCAGCCCTTGCGCATTATTTTACGCACCACAACCCCGTCCGTCGCGCAGCGCATAGCGACGACGTCGGCGGTTCTTTCCGCGCCGACGCCGCTCCAGCGCCTATGCCTCGACCGGGCAACTATCGCAGGCGCTCCAGCGGCTGCGGCCGGTGGCCGTAGGCCAGGGTGACGCCAGGGGTGGGCGCGGCCCAGCGCACGGCGTTGACGATCACCCGCTGCACCTGGGGGTGGTGGTAGGTGGGATGGGTCTCGTGGCCGGGACGGAAGTAGAAGATGCGGCCTGCCCCGCGGGTGTAGCAACAGCCGCTGCGGAACACCTCGCCGCCCTGGAACCAGCTGATGAACACCAGCGCCTCAGGCGGCGGCACGTCGAAGCGCTCCCCGTACATCTCCTCCTCGGCGATCTCGAAGTAGTCGCCCAGGCCCTCGGCGATGGGATGGCCCGGCTCCACCACCCAGATGCGCTCCCGCTCGCCCGCCTCCCGCCACTTCAGGTCGCAGGAGGTGCCCATCAGCCGCTTGAAGACCTTGGAAAAGTGGCCGGAGTGCAGCACCACCAGGCCCATGCCGGCCAGCACCCGCGCCTGCACCCGGTCCACCGCCGTGTCCGCCACCTCGTGGTGGGCGGTGTGGCCCCACCAGATCAGCACGTCGGTGTCGGCCAGGACCTGGTCGGTCAGGCCGTGCTCCGGCTCATCCAGGGTAGCCGTGCGCACGGAGAAGCCCGCAGCCCGCAGCGGGCGAGCGATCGCCTCGTGAATGCCGTCGGGGTAGATGGCGGCCACTGCCGGGGAATGCCGCTCGTGGCGAAACTCGTTCCAGACCGTCACTCGGATCATGGGTCACCTCGTTGGACCTGCACGACGGCGCCGCCCTGGGCCGCGGACGCGCGGATGGCGTCCCACAGCCGGGCCATGCGCAGGCCTACCTCGGGCGGAGAGGGGTTGGGCATGCGCCCCGAGCGGACATCCAGGAACTGGGCCCACACGCCGTGGGAGGGCGGCACCGGCACCCGGCGCAGGCGGTGGCGGCCGGCGCGGCGGATCTGCAGCCGCTCGCCCCAGATGCCCGTGCGCAGGATGGCCTCGGTGGTGAACACCCAGATCTCGGAGTCGCAGGAGGGAATGGCCTCGCCGCACGCGTTGATGGTCACCAGCACGCCGGAGGCCAGCCGGGCCATCACCGCGGCCCGGGTCTCCACCGGCCGGCCGTCGTTGTCCAGCCAGGCCGCCACCTCCACGAAGTCCTCGCCAGCCAGGTCGGTCACGGTGTTCAGCATGTGCGCGCCGGTGTCGAACAGGAAGCCGCCGCCGGCGATCTCCGGCTGTTGCCGCCAGGTGCCGGCGGAGCTCGAGCCCCAGTTCTGCCACACCGTGCCGCTGATGTTCAGAAGGCGACCGATCTCGCCGGAGCGCAGCATGGCCACGGCGGTGCGGATCTGGGGCGACAGGCTGCCCGGAAAGGCCACCACCAGCAGCCGGCCGGTGCGGTCGCGCGTGCGGATCAGGCTGAGGGCCTCCTGGGCGTTGACCACCATGGGCTTTTCCAGCAGAACGTCCAGGCCCGCCTCGAGGCAGGCCACCGCCTGGTCGTGGTGGTAGGCGTGGGGCGTGACGATGAAGGCGGCGTCCAGCTCCGGTCCCCAGGTCCGGAGCAGCCGGTCTAGATCGGGCTCGTTGGGCGGCGGCCGAAGGGCGGCCGCCTCGAAGATCTCTGCGGCAGCGGCGTAGTTCTGCGGCGACGGCTCACACACCACCCGGATGTCGGTGGTGTCGCGCTGCTGCAGCATCTGGCGGACATGGTGCCGCGCCATGCCGCCAAGGCCGATCACGGCCGCGCGAACAGAAGTTGTCATAGGGTCGAGAGGTCCTTCCTCGGAAGGGGGTAGGATACAGGGAAACACGGGCGAGACAACAGGGAAAGAACGGGAAACAGGGCAACGGAGCGCATCAGGGGGGAGGAACGGCCGCGGCTACCTGCTGACAGACCTCGCGCAGCGCGGTCTCCGCGTCCACGCCGGCCGCGCGCGCCTGGGCCACCAGCCGCCACAGGGCCACGCCGATGGGGTTGTCGGCCGCAGCGGGCAGGCTGGGCTCGATGCCGGCGCGGGCCAGCCTGCCCTGGTACTTGCTGGCCAGGGAGAGGGCAGGCAGCGCCTTGGGCACGCTGTCCAGGGGCGAGGGCCGGGCGCCGCCGGCCTCGTGGGCCTTGGCGTTGGCCTCCTCCGCCTTGATGGCCGCCCAGTTGGCCAGCACCTCGTCCGCGCCGCTCACCTGCACGTCGCCGAAGACGTGGGGGTGCCGCCGGATCAGCTTCTCGACGATGCGGGCCATGGCCTGCGGCCACTTCACCCGCTCCTCCTCCGCAGCGATCTGGGCCAGCATGGCGATCACCAGGCTTAGGTCGCCCAGCTCCTCGCCGATCTTCTCGTCGTCGTCCAGGTCCAACGCCTCCAGCAGCTCGTAGGCCTCCTCCATCAGGTCCTTGCGCAGGGACTGCAGGGTCTGCTCCCGGTCCCACGGGCACCCCTCCGGACTGCGCAGGTGGGCCACGATCTCCTGCAGCCGGCTGAAGGCGGCGTAGGGTCCGGCCGGCGGCACGTACAGCGAGGTCAGGTGGTCGAAGTCGGAGCTGCGGTCCAGCTCGAACAGGGGCACCTGGCGCAGGCGCTGCGCGGGCGTGCCGGCCGCCTGCACCACCGTGATGGGGTGCTCGGCATCCAGGCTGTGCAGCAGGGTCAGCTTGACGTCGCTGGCCAGGCTGCGGCTGTAGCACTGGGCCAGCAGGGCGGGCCGCGAGGTGTCGAAGGGGGACGCGTGGCTGGCGGCCACCACCATGGCGTCCAGCACCTGCAGGCCGTCCTGCTCCAGCGGGTCTAGGCCCAGGGCCAGACAGGTGGGCTCGATGAAGCTCACACCGTGCACTACCCGCACCGTCAACCCGGCCTCGGCGGCCTGCTGGCGGATCAGCCAGGTGGTGGCCTCGCCGACGGTGGGGTCGCCGGGCACGGCGTAGACCACGCCCTGCGGCCGCCGGCCTAGCGCGATCACCCGCCGCGCGATCTCGGCGTAGACCGCGGCGAAGTCCTCGGCTGCCTCGTAGACCTCGTCGAAGCTGTGCAGGGCCAGGTGGGCGGGCAGGCCGTCCAGCGCCGGGTGCGCCCGGGTGCGCAGATAGACCTCGTCGGCAGCCTGCAGCACGTCCCAGGCCGCTCGGGTCAGCAGGGCGGGATCGCCGGGCCCCAGGCCAACGATGGTGATGTGGGTCACGGGGGTCGCTCTCCAGGCGGAGGCCGGCTGTGCACCGGCCTCGATCGCCGGTAGATCATACCACGATCGGCCGCGGGCGCAAAACGGAGGGGCCGGAGTTAGGTCGCGGCGGGGTGGCGCTCTGGGGAGGGCGGAAAAAAAGCCCCCTCTCTCCCCGACAGCGAAGAGAGAGGGGACCGTTGCGCGTTACGGTTGCGAGTTACTCGTTGGGCATCACCGGCTCGACGCCGCCGTTGACACCGCTACCGGCGCAGCCCTCGCTTCACCACGAACGTGTCCGCGACGAATTGCACCGAGTTGCTGCCCCGGTTTCCCACATACACTCGCCCGGTGACCGGGTTAGCGCCGGCCATGCCGGGGTTGAGGCCTACAGGCACCGTGGCCATTACCACCTGCGACGGCCCGTCGAAGACCGTTACGTTGTTGGAGCCGCTGTTGACCACGAACACGCGGCCGGTGGTGGTGTTCACCGCAATGCCCAGGCCGCCGTCCGTGCCGCCGTTGCCCACCAGCACCGTGCCGATGGGGCTGACGCCGCTGGGCGCCAGGCTGAACACCGCCACTCGATCGGGTGTGCCGCCGGTCGGCTGGTACACCACGTACAGGCGGTTGCGGACCGGATCGGTGGCCACGGCGTAGGGCGAGCCGGCGATGTTGGCCGACTGGCCCCACAGGCGGGTGTCCGTGGCCGTGTCAATCACGATCAGGCGGTTGGTGTCGCGGTTGCTCACATAGGCCCGCTGCAAGCCGGGGTGGAGAGCGATGCCGAACGCGCCGGACTCCGCCTCCACGGTGGTGATCACCGTGTCGGTGGCGCCGTTGAGCACCACCACCCGGCCGCCTTGGTGCAGAGTGACATACACCTTGTTGGTGGTCTCGTCCACCGCCACGTAGCTCGGCCGCGCCAGGCTATAGCCCAGCGAGGCAAAGCTCACCGTCTTGATCACCGCGCCCGTAGCGCCGTTCACCACCGTCAGGGTGTTGGAGGCGTGGTTCGCGATGTACACCTTGTTGGTGACGCTGTTCACCGCCACACCGAAGGGCTCCTGGCCCACGCCGATGATGCGCACCACGCTGCTGGTGTTGCCATCAATTTCGTACAGCGCGTTGGCGGTGCGGCTGGCCACGAAGACCCGGTTGGTGGTGCGGTTCACGGCGATCCCCTTGGGATAGGGGATGTTGGGGATGACGCTGGGCGGCTGGGTCGGCGTAGGCGTCGGGGTGGGCGGCGCCACCCGGTTCTGGAAGCGGGTGGTGAGACAGACGTCGGTGCGGCTGAGGTTCACCTGGTAGTCGGGCGACGTCACCGGCTCCCAGCCCGGCTGCAGCTCCTCCCAGATCCGATAGAGCCCCAGTGGCAGGCCATCGAAGCGGTAGTAGCCGTTGCTGTCGGTGAGATCGGTGTAGACCGGCCCGGTGCCGTCCGCCCGCTGCACGTGGATGACCCAGTTCTCCAGGCCGACGTTGGAGTCGTTGACCTTCTGGCCGTCAATGCAGCCCAGCCGCACCGTGGGCGTGCGGGTGGCGGTGGCAGTGGGTGTGGCCGTCGGGGTCGCCGTGCGGGTCGGCGTGGCCGTGGGCGTCGCTGTGGCAGTGGGAGTGGCCGTCGCAGTGGGCGTCGCTGTAGCGGTGGGGGTGGCCGTGGGCGTCATTGTAGCGGTGGGAGTGGCCGTGGGCGTGGGGGTGGCCTGGCGGTTCTTGAAGCGGACCACCACGCACTGCGACCCGGCCGGCACCGTCACGCTGAAGCTCGGCGCAGTGACCGGCGCCCAGCCCGGCTGCATGTCCTCCCACATGGTGTAGACCCCAGCCGGCACGCCGTTGAAGCGGAAGTAGCCCAGGCCGTTGGTGGTGGCGGTGGCCTGCCAGGAGCCGCTCTGGGCCTGGATGTGCACCACCCAGCCGGGGAGACCGACGTGCAGGTCGTCTATCTTGGTGCCCTCGACGCAGCCTGCGCCCTGCGGGGTCGCGGTGGGCGTCGGCGTGGGCGTCACCAGCGGCTGCGCCATCTGGGCGGCCGCCATCAGCCAGACCGGGTCCTCGGCGTTCTTGAACAGCATGGGCATGTAGAGCCGGTTGCCGGGCGAGGTCGGCGTGGGGGTTGGCGTGCCAGCGGGCATCTGGCCAGGCAGCGAGGTGGGCGTGGCAGTGGGCGTCGGGGTGGGCGTGGCAGTCGGCCGGGCGCCAGGCGACGAGGTGGGCGTGGGCGTGGCCTGGCGGTTCTTGAAGCGAATGCGCACGCAAGTCGGCCCCGGCTGGGTCACCGGCACCTCAAACTGCGCTAGGGTCACGGGCGCCCAGCCCGGCTGCATCACCTCCCAGAAGGTGTAGGTGCCCAGGGGTACGTTGTCGAAGCGGAAGTAGCCCGTGCCGTCGGTGATGGCCTGTAAGAGCGGCCCGGTGCCGTCGCTGAGGCGCCCGCGGATCACCCAGCCGGGCAGCCCCACGTGGAAGTCGTCAATCTTGTAGCCATCCACGCATCCTACGGCGAGGCGCTGGCCGAAATACACCACGGTGGTGCCGCCGACCGGCACGGCCACCGCCTGGGTGTGCGGGGTGGTGGCGACGTAGCCGGGCAACACGGTTCCGACGACGGTGTAGTTCCCGCGCGGCGCCGAGCTCCAGGTGAGAATGCCCGACGCGGGGCTGACGTTGGCGCCGACTTCGCCGAACTCGTTGGTCCACGACACGCTCACGCCGGGCAGGGGAGCCTCGCCGCTGTCCCACACGCCGTTGCCGTCCGCGTCCACCCAGGTCCGCACCTGGAGCTGGCCGAAACAGCGGTTGCCCAGCTTGACCTGCGTTTCCTGTCCCGCGGCGACCGTCGCCGAAACCGGATAGGGGTTGTTGGTGGGCTGGCAGCTGGTTGGCGGCTGTTCGCTCACGGTGTAGGAGCCCGCCGGCACGGCGGCCCACCGGTAGCAGCCGCTGGTGTCGGTGACGCCGCTGCCCGACTGGCTGAACTCGCTGACGAAGGCGACGCTCACTCCTGACACCACGGGCTCGCCGGAGTCCTGGACGCCGTTGCCGTTGCGGTCCTCGAACTTGCAAACCAGCAGGTTGCCCTGGCCGCGTATGCCGAAGCGCACCGTGGTGGTAGCGCCGGAGGAAACCACGGCCGTCTGGCCGGCCGCGCCGATCACCACGTAGCCCGGCGGCACCGTCAGGTTGACGGTGTAGGAGCCCACGCAGCGGTTGGTCCACGTCACCTGGCCGGCTGCGTCGGTCACGCCGCTGCTGTCGTCGCCGCAGGGCGAGACGAAGGCCACGGTGGCGCCGGGAAAAGGCGGCTCGCCGGGGTCCTGCACCCCATCGCCGTCCCGATCCACGAAAACCACTGCCTGCAGGCTGCCGGGGATCCGCCGATCGCCGAAGACCACGGTGGTCTGTTGGTCCGTCTGCACCTGCACCACCCGGATGGAGGGGGTCGTGGCCACCCAGCCCGTCGGCACCTGCTCCGTGACCGTGTAGGTGCCGATGGGGATGTCGTTCCACAGGATCTCGCCGTTGCTGTTGGTGGCCTGGGCCAGGGTGTCGCTGGCGGTACTGAGGATGAAGAGCACGCCGGGCACGGGCGGCTCGCCGGGATCGCGGATGCCGTCCCCGTCCCGATCGTCGAACTTCTGCACCAGCAGGTCGCCCGTGTTCTGGGTCACCCAGAAGATCGAAATCACGCGAAACTCCATCCCGGTCTCCTGGGAGAAGTACTCGATCTGCACCTCCATATGCTGATAGGGCACTCCCACGGGCAGGGTGAAGCTGGCCGGGAGCGTATAGAAGCGGGTCACGTTCAGGCCCGTGGCGCCGGGGTACACCTGGGTCTCCACCACGGTGTTGGTGTCCGCGTTCCTAAGCTGGTAGGTGACGAGCAGCGGCGTCGAGGTGGGCGTGATGGTCCAGCTGATGGTGGCCGTCTGGGATGGTTTCAGGGCCATAGGCACGGACGGCGTGATGTTGATCGTCAGGCTGGAGTCCGGATCTGACGGCAGGGCGGGCGCCGCCTGCAGCGCCGACCGGCCCGGCCCTACCAGGCCCAGGCCTGCCAGCAGGGCTAACCCGACCAGCAGGCGTTGATACTTAGTCTTCATGGTCGCCTCCACTCCGAGAGGGAAGCCGTCGGCGCCGGGCTTGGCGCCGTCCGCCCAGCCTCTCTGCGGCTTGGCTTGTCTTGGTCGTCAAGACAGCTCGCTAGAAATCGTCCGACATCAGGCTTAGGTAGTTGCTGGCGCGGTTGCCTACGTAGATCAAGTTGGTGGCAGGGTTAGCCACGATGCCAAAGGGGTCCTCCCCCACGGCCACCGAGCCCATCAGCAGGTTGGTGATCCCGTTGATGATGCTGACCGTGTTAGCCTGGGAGTTGGTAACGTAGACCCGATTGGTGGTTGTGTTCACGGCGATGCCGCCGCCGCCGTTGGAGCCGCCCGCGCCGACCAGCACCGTGCCCAGGTAGCTCAGGCCACTGGCAGCAGTTTGGTAGATCTCGGCGCGGTCCACGTTGCTGGCCGGACCGACCATGGCGTAGAGCTTGCCGGTGTTGGGGTTCAAGCCGAGGGCATAGGGCACGCCGCCCGGCGTGGCCAGCCGGATGCGCTGGCCCGGCACCTGGTTGCCTGCGCCGTCCATGGTCACGATGTCCTGCGTGTCGCGATGGCTGACGTACACCCGGTTCAGCGCCTGGTTGACGGCCAGGCCAAACGCGCCGCCGCCGCCGGTGCCCCGAATGTCCAGCACCGTGTCCGCGATGCCATCCAGGATGAACAGCGCGTTCATAGCGTGGCTGACGACGTACACCCGGTTGGTGGCCGTGTTCACGCCCACGTAGGTCAGCCCCGGCCCGAGGTAGAGGGCCTTGATCACCTGGTTAGACAGGCCGTTGACCACGGTGAGCTGGCCGTCGCCGAAAGCCGCCACGTACACCTTGTTGGTCACGGGATTGACCGCCACGCCAAAGGGCTGGTCGCCAGTCTGGACTTGCGCAATCACGTCGTTGAACTGGCCCTCCATCACGAAGAGCTGGTCGTTGTCCCGGCTGGTGATGTAGATGCGGTTGGTGTTGGGATTGGCGGCCAACCCGTTAGGCGTCAACATGCCGGGCACCATCAGCCGGTAGACGGTGATGGGCAGGGTGGGCGTTGGCGTGGGCGTGAAGGTAGCCGTCGGCGTGGCCGTGGGCGTCGGCGTCCACGTCGGGGTGGCGGTGGGGGTGAAGGTCGGCGTGGCCGTGGGCGTCGGCGTCCGGGTGGGGGTAGCCGTCGGCGTGAAAGTAGGCGTGGCGGTGGGCGTGAAGGTGGGCGTCGGTGTCCAGGTCGGCGTAGCCGTGGGCGTAAAGGTGGGCGTGGCCGTGGGCGTCGCCGTTGGCGTGAAGGTCGGAGTGGCTGTGGGCGTATGGGTAGGCGTCGGCGTGTCGGTAGGCGTCGCCGTGGCCGTGGGGGTTGCAGTGGGCGTGGGCGTCGGGCCCGGGGTCGGGGTGTCCTCTGGCGTCGGGGTCGCCGTGGGCGTGGCGGTGGCCGTGGGCGTAGGCGTGGCCGTCGGGCTCGGCGTGGCCGTGGGCGTCGCCGTGGCAGTGGGGGTGGCCGTGGGCGTCGCGGTGGGCGTGGCGGTGGGCGTGGGCGTTGCGGTGGGGGTGGGCGTGGCGGTCGGCGTGGCCGTCGGCGTCGGCGTAGCGGTGGCCGTCGCTGTCGGCGTCGGCGTGGCCGTGGCCGTCGGGCTGGGCGTGGCGGTGGGTGTGGCCGTGGGCGTGGGGGTGAACGTGGCCGTAGCCGTCGGCGTCGGCGTGTCGGTGGGCGTGGCGGTAGGCGTGGGAGTGGGCGCCGCGCGCATGATCATGGGCACGAAGCTGGCGAACGACACCGTGCTGCTGCGAATGTTGAAGTCGTAGCCCAAGCACTCCCCGCGGTTGAAGAACTCCTTGACCATGGCGTAGTAGCGGCCGCTGGCCGGCGCCGTCCAGCTGATGCAGGAGGAGAAAGGCTGCACTGCGCCGGGGCAGTCGTCGTTGGCGTCCAAAATGCGGCTGCCGTCGGTGTCGTAGAGGCGCAACACCGTGTCGGTGTCCAAGAGCAGGTTAAAGGTGGTCAGGGTGTAGACCTGTCCCTCGTCGGCGTCAAAGGCGATCCAGTCCTGGTCTCCCACCGTGTGGAAGGTGTGGGTTTGCACGGTGCCATCGGTCGCCAACAGCGAGGCCTGAGCCGGTGAGTTGTCCGGCTCGTAGGCGTCCAAACACACCGCCGGCGCCCCGCCGGACGATGGCGGAGCAGCCAGTGGGGCTGGCTGGGACACGCCGGGCGGCTTTGGAACGCCGGCCTCGGCGCGTGGGTTGCCGACCATGGCAGTTGCGACCAGACTCATCACTAAGAACACTGCCGACCAAGCCAACGCTTTGTCGCGCCTGCGGCGCGTGTCGAGACCACCGATCTTCACAGCCTAGCTCCCGAAGTGGAATGCGCGAGTGTCGAGCCAACACCGCGTGAGAAACGACGGGCACCCCGTCTACCGCTGAAGACGCACGCGAGGCGCAAAGGTGACGGCTGTGGTCGCGTCCAGCCGATCCCCCCAGAAAAACAGCCCCCTCAACCGATTAGCCGGAGGTCTGCTCCAACCAGCGCTGTACCTCCCCGATCACGTCGGCGGAGGACGCTAGCTCTAGGTCGAACCACCGAATTTGAGGGTCGTCCAGCCGAAACCAGGTGGCCTGTTGGCGAACGAAGCGGCGGGTCTGCTGTTTGATGGCGGCCACCGCCTCGGCCAGGCTCAGCTCCCCCTGCAGATACTGGATGATCTGGCGATAGCCGAGGCCGGTGAGCGCCGGCAGGCTGGGCGAGTAGCCGGCCTCGAGCAGCCGGCGGACCTCCTCCACCAGACCGGCCTCGATCATGGCGTCCACGCGGCGGTCAATGCGGGCGTATAGCACCGGCCGGGGCCGGGTGAGGCCGATGCGCAGCACGCGGAAAGGCGGGGGGCTGGCCTGCTGCAGCCGGCTGATGGGGACCCCCGTCAAGAGGGTCACCTCCAACGCACGCACCACCCGGCGGACGTTGCGAGGGTCAATGCGCCGGGCAGCATCTGGGTCTAGGGCAGCCAGCCGGGCGTGCAGCGCCTGGGCGCCCTCCGCCTGGGCAAAGGCCTCCAGCTCCTGCCGCAGCGCAGGGTCCGGCGGCACCTCGGGGATGTGCAACCCTTCCAGGACTGCGCGAACGTACAGGCCCGTGCCTCCCACCAGCAGGGGCAGCCTGCCCCGCTCGTGGATGTCTGCGATGGCGTTGTACGCAGCCCGCTGGTACTGGGCCAGGGTGAAGACCTGGTCCGGCTCCACCACGTCCAGCAGGTGGTGGGGCACCCGTCGGCGCTGTTCAGGGGTCGGCTTGTCGGTGCCGATGTCCATCCCCCGGTAGATCTGCCGGCTGTCGGCCGACACGATCTCGCCGCCCAGGCGCTGGGCAGCCTCCAGGGCCAAGGCGCTCTTGCCGACGGCGGTTGGCCCCACGATAGCTACCAGGGGAGGGACGGAAGCTCGCATCGGTGTAGCCCTCTCGGCGCTGCCGTCAGCGGGGTCGCACCTGCGCCACCAGCCGGCCGGGCTCCACCCGCAGGCTTTCCACGTACCAGGCCGCCAGATAGTTGTCCAGCGCCTGGTTGATGGCGCCGGGGATGATGGAGGTGGCCGGGTTGCGCGGCTGGATGCGCTCCGCCACGAAGTTCACGTCGCCGTTGGCCACGGCGAAAGATCCCTGCACGGTGACGTTGCGCAGGGACACGAAACCGTAGCGCAGGCTGGCGAAGGTCAGGACCATGCCGCCGCTGCCGAGGGTGACGTCGAGGCCCTGCACCTGCAGGCCCGGCACGGCGTTCCTGGCCGCTGCCGCTTCGATGTCCGCCTCGCGCAGGATCAACGTCTGCGGCCAGGCCGGGGTGGGCGTGGCGGTGGGCCGCGGGGGGGTAGTGCGCCGCGTGGGCGTGGCTGTCGGCTGGGGCGGCGGAGCGGTGGGGGTGGCCACGGCCAGGGGCGCCCGCGCGGTCGCCGTGACGGTCGGCGTAGCCGTCTCGCGCGCGAGGGTCGGGGAGGGGGTGGGCGTGCTAGGGGCCTCGGTGGGCGTGGGAGGCGCCGGGGTCGGCGAGCCGGCAGGGGACGACTCGGGCGAGGGGGCCACGGTGGGCAGTGGCGTGGGCGAGGGTGCTGCCGCAACGGCCGTGGGCTGGGTTGGTTCCGGCGTCAGCGCCACGCAGCCGGCCAACGGCAGGGCAAGGACCAGCAGCAAGAGCAAGGTCAACCTTCGCACCGGTCGCGATCTCATCGTTGTGGGTTCCTCTCGTGTCAAGGCTCCTGGGGTGTCTGCCGCCGGCGTGCACAACGGGCCGGCCCGCGTTGCGCCGGCGCGGGGCGGAACAGCGACAGTCCACAGCCGACGGCCCTCACCGCCGGCCGCCGACCGCGTCCCGCAGGTGTCGGATGCCCAACAGCCGGCCGTCGGCGGCCAGGTGCACGGCCACCACGTCCACCCGCAGCGGCCCGGCCCACCCGACGGCCTGGGCATAAGCTTCGGCCAGGGCGGCCAAGCGAGCCTGCTTGGCCGCGGTCACCGACTCCTCCGGCGGGCCGAAGCGCTCCCCGCGGCGGGTGCGCACCTCCACGATCACCAGGCAAGCGCCGTCCTCCGCCACTAGGTCAATCTCGCCGCCTCGGCCGCTGCGCCAGTTGCGAGCCACGACCCGATAGCCCTGTTGGGCCAGGTACTCAGCAGCCAGCCGCTCGCCCACGGCGCCGAGGGAGCGTCTGGGGTCGGTCATGGGCGGGCGGCGTCCGGGGCGGCGACAGCCGACTGCACCGGCGCGAAGGAGCGGCGGTGTTCCGGGCACGGCCCGAGGCGCATGAGCGCGTCCCGATGGCCCGGCGTGCCATAGCCTTTGTGTCGGCCGAAGCCGTAGGCGGGAAACCGCGGGTCGAGCTGCGCCATCCAGCGGTCGCGGACCACCTTGGCCACCACCGAAGCAGCGGCAATGGAGAGCACCCGCCGATCCCCCTTCACCAGCGCCCGGTGCGGCGCAGGCGCGTCCGACAGGGCCACGTGGTCCACCAGCACAAAGTCAGGCGGCGAGTCCAAGGCGCTCAGGGCGGCCAGCATCGCCTCGCGGGTGGCCTGGAGGATGCCCACGGCGTCAATGCGCCGGGCGGAGGCCATGCCGACGCCGACGCTGCGTGCGGCGGCGAGGATGGCGGGGTAGAGGGCCTCGCGCTGCGCCGGGCTGAGCAGCTTCGAGTCGGCCACCGCCGTCCACGGGCTCTGGGAGCACAGCGCAGCGAGGTCAGGGGGCAGGATGACGGCCGCCGCCACCACCGGTCCGGCCCACGCGCCGCGGCCAGCCTCGTCCACGCCGGCCACGGCTCGGTAGCCCGCAGCCCACAGCCGGCTCTCCTCGTCCACCGTTGGTCGCTGCATGTTTCTACCGTCTCAAACAGCGGGGCGCAGGGAGGTCCCTGCGCCCCAGGGGAAGACAACGGACGGCATACGGCCTTGGCTGCCCAGGCGGCGGCGCTCAAGCCTCGGAGCGGTCGCGCAGGCGAGAGGCCTTGCCTTGCAGGTCGCGCATGTAGTACAGCCGGGCCCGGCGCACCTTGCCGCTGCGCAGGACCTCGACCTTCTCGATGCGCGGGGAGTGCAACAGGAAGGTGCGCTCCACGCCGATGCCGTGGGAGGCGATGCGGCGCACGGTGAAGCTGGCGCCGGCCGAGTGCTTGCCGTTGATGCGGATCACCACGCCCTGGAAGACCTGGATGCGCTCGCGGTTGCCCTCGACGATGCGCGCGTGGACGCGCACGGTGTCGCCCACGTGCAGCTCCGGAATGCCGGGGTGGGGCTGGGGTTGCAAGGACTCAAGCAACGGGTGCTGCATAGTTGAAGCCTTTCTGCTCGTTTTAGTCCTGATATAGCCACCGTCCGGCGCCAGGACAACCCGCGCCGGACGGCCAGTGCTCGCTCAGTCGCGAGCGGGGAGTATAGCACACCCACGCGCAAGGCACAAATTCGGCCCGGCCAACGGCAAGGAGCAGGGGAAGCTGCGGCCAAGCCGGGGTCTCGTTCGATCCGTGCCTCCGCGCCGCCGGCCCGGCTCGTCAAGGCCGGCGAGGCCTCCTATCGGTCGGCCGTTAGGGTGGCCAGGAACTCCAGGTCCTCCTTGGTCAGCCAGGCGGTCTCCAGCATGTCGGGCCGGCGCTGCCAGGTGCGCAGCAACGACTGCTGTCGCCGCCAGCGCGCCACCCGCTCGTGGTGGCCGGAGAGCAGCACCTCCGGCACCCGCCAGCCGCGAAAGTCCGCCGGCCGGGTGTACTGGGGGTACTCCAGCAGGCCGGTGGCATGGGAGTCCTGGTCCGCCGCGTGCTCCTGGCCCAGCGCGCCGGGCAACAGCCGGGTGACCGCGTCCACGATGACCATGGCCGCGATCTCGCCGCCGGAGAGCACGTAGTCGCCGATGGAGATCTCGTCGGTGCACAGATGGGCGCGCACCCGCTCGTCCACCCCCTCGTAGCGGCCGCAGATGAGGGCCAGGCGAGGATGGGCGGCCAGCTCCAGCGCTACGCTCTGGTTGAAGGTCCGGCCCTGGGGGCTGAGGAGGATGATGGGCGTGGACGGCGGGGGCAGGTCCGCGTCTGCGCGCCGCGGCTCCAGGCCGAGCACTGTCTCCACGGCGCGGAAGATGGGCTCCGGCTTCATCACCATGCCACCGCCGCCGCCGTAGGGGTAGTCGTCGGTGATGCGGTGTTTGCCCTCGGCGTAGTCGCGGATGTTGTGCAGGCTGATGCTGACGATGCCTGCCTGCCGCGCGCGGGCGATGATGCTGTCGTCGAAGGGGCCGACGAACATCTCGGGGAACAGGGTGAAGATGTCGAAGTGCATGGCGCCTCCGCTCACGCTGGACCGGTTTTGGAAACCGCTCCGGTGTCCTTATAATGCAAGCTATCTGCGCCAGGAGAGTCTGCTTTGCCTCAACGTCGCTCATCCGAGGAGCGTCCGTCGGTAGTCGGGTGCTTCTGGACGGTGCTCACTGTGCTCGGCCTGGCCCTGTCGGGTTGGCTAGGCCAGCGGCTTTACCAGCGGGTGACGCAGCCGACGCCTACCCTGGTGGCCGCAGCGCCAACGCCTACCGCCACCGCCACCGCCATGCCCACCGCTGCGCCGTCGCCGACGCCCACAGCCACCGCCACACCCTCGCCCTCGCCGACGCCCACCGCAACCCTCACGCCGACACCCACGGCGGTGATCACCGCAACGACCACACCGGCGGCCTCGGTCACGCCGAAAGTCGGCGGCGGGCCGTCGGCCGGGGTTCAGGTGGGTCGCCCTTGGCCCACGCCGGACGTCAGCCAGGCCAAAGATCACTATTGGGTGGCCCGCGTCACCGGTCCCGGCACCCAGCAGTGGGCCTCGCCCTTCTATCCCTACGGGAGCACCGGCCAAGGCAAGTACCTCCTGCACCAAGGGGTGGACATCCCCAACCCCCTGGGCACACCCCTGCTGGCGCCGGCCGAGGGCAAGGTGGTGTTCGCCGGGACTGACGACCAGGTGGCCCTGGGCCCGACCACCAACTTCTTCGGCCAGGCGGTGGTGATCGAGCTGGATCGCCGCTACCTGGACCGGCCGGTGTACGTGCTGATGGGCCACATGGGCGAGGTGTACGTGCGGGTCGGGGAACGGGTGGTGCGCGGGCTGCCGGTCGGTGAGGTAGGCATGACCGGCATCGCTCTGGGCCCGCACGTCCACCTGGAGGTGCGGGTGGGCGCCAACGACCACCGGCACACCCGCAACCCGGAGTTCTGGCTGCAGCCGCTGCCCGGCCACGGCACGCTAGCGGGACGCGTGCTCACCGAGGAGGGCCTGCACCTGCCCGGCGTGGAGATCCTGCTCTACCCCGGCCCGGAGTTCAAGGCGCCGCGCTACTACACCTGGACCTACCTGGACGCGCCGGAGCTGATCAACCCGGACGACCAGTGGGGCGAGAACTTCCTGATGGCCGACGTGCCGGCCGGGCTGTATATGGTCGAGGTGAAGGTCGGCAAGCGGCTGCTGCGCCAGGAGGTCACCATCGAGGCCGGGCGCACGGCGTGGATCGAGGTCCGGGCCACGCCGTAGTCCGGACAGCTGCGTGGGCGTTAGGGGGGCGAGGCGACGCCGAACCACTTCTCTGTCAGCGCATCGAGGATGCCCTCCGCAGCCAGGGCCTGCAGCGCGGCTTCCACCTGCGCCTGCAACACCGGCGCCCGCTTGGGCATCACGACGACGTAGGGGTCCGAGACCAGGGTGAAGAGGCGAGGAGAGCCGTCGGGCTCTGGGACGGTCAAGAGCCGCGCCTGTCCGCCGCCGCCGATGAACTGCAACGCCGTGACGTGGTCGGCCAGGGCGGCGTCGGCCTCGCCGGCGACCACTGCCTCCAGCGCCGCCGCGGCCGTCTCCTTCGGCACGATCTGCAGGTCAGGCCAGCGACGGCGCAGCCCTCGCGCCTGCACGTCCGCCTCCGAGCCCCACTCCACGGCCACCCGCCGCCCGGCCAGGTCCTCCAGCCCGGCCACGCCGTTGTCGGCCGACGGCAGGACCACCACCAAGCCCGCCTCGAAGTAGGGGCTGGAGAAGGCCACGTCCCGGCTGAACTGCGGCTGCAGGGGCATGGCCGAGACCACGCTGTCCACCTTGCCGGCCCACACGGCGTCCAACAGCCCGTCGAAGCCGATGCTCTCCACCCGCAAGGCGACGCCCCAGCGCTGGGCGATGGCCGACGCCAGGTCCACGTCGAAGCCGATGGGCCGACCTTCGGCGTCCAACATCTCGAACGGGGGAAAGCTGGGGTCCATGGCCACCCGCCACTCCCCGGTGCGCTGGATGCGCTCCCAGTAGCGATCGCGCGCCGGGCCCACCGCGCGCCATAGGAGGAAGACCAGCAGAGCGACCACCAGCAGGGCCGCGGCAGCCACGGCCCAAAGCTGCCGTGAGCGGCGCTGGGCCAGGGCGGCCCTAAAACTCGCCGTCGGACCGCCCTTGGGCATAGGCCTGCACCGCCAGGTAGATCGGCTTAGGCTGGAAGTCGGAGGTGACGAAGGTGAAGTAGTCCTGGTAGGTGCGGGCCGGCGCCGGGTAGCGAAAGGCCCACGGCGCAAAGGCCAGACACCAGTCCCACTCCTCCAGCACCTTCTGGTAGGCGCGCACGGTGTAGAGGATGCGCTGTCCCGGCCGCACCGCGCGCGCCCAGCGAGGGTGGTCGTTCCAGCCGCCCTCGGTGATCATGGCCGGCTTGTGGCCGTCGCCGTTGCGCACCATGATCTCCCGCAGCAGTTCGGCGCGGGCAAAGTTGATGGTCTCCGGGTCGGCGGGATCGTCGGGCGGGAACTTGCCGCCGTAGGCGTGGATGGCCAGCGCGTCGAAGTACGGGGCCGCGCCCGCGTCGTACATGGCCTGCAGGTAGACCAAGTCGTTCATGCCCCACTCGGTGCCCGGCGGCGCCAGGGTGGGCGCTAGCGCGCCGGCAAACACCACGATGTCCGGATCGGCCTCCTTGGCGCGCGGGTAGACCACCCGCAGCATCTCCACGTAGCCCGCCGGGTCCACCGGCCGGTAGCCCCACTCCAGGCTCAGGTTCGGCTCGTTCCACACGATAATGCCAACTATCCGGCCGCGATAGCGCGCCACAAACCGGTAGACGTACTCGGCGAAGTCGTCGTACCCGTTGGCGTCCAGGTAGAGCGGCGTGGTGTCCCGCGGCCGGGCCCAATGAGGCACGAAGCCCAGCCGGGCTATCACCTTGAGTCCCTGGGCCGACGCGTGGCGGATGACCATGTCGTTGTGCTCCCACTCGCCTTGGCCAGGGCGATCCGGCTCCACGTAGGCCCAAGGGAAATACTCCACCACCCAGCTGGCGCCCATCTCCCGCACCATCTCCAAGGTGCGCTTGATCTTCCACTCCTCCACCTCGTCGGTCAGTCGAGTGTGTACCCCCATCTTCGGGTTGACAGAGATCACCGTCTGGGGCGGCCCTGCGTCCAGGCGCGGCCGCGGCACCGAGGCTGCAGCCAACAGCGCTGCCGCCAAAAGGCCGAGGACAGGCAGCGCCCGGCGTCCAAGGCGGGTGGCGGGGACAGGAGACTGGGATGGAGCTCGTAGCATGACAAGCGGCTCGAACGGGAGTAGCAACTGAAGCCTACCGATTGTAACGCTTTTTGCCCCTGGTGCAAAGGCTTTTGCCGTCGCAGTTACTTGACGAAACAAAGGCCTTGGGCTATACTTTACACGCAAGTCATCGTTCTCTCTCCGCGCTTCTATCAAACCTAATTGCCATTATTTCACCCGGAGGAGCCGCCCACAACACCTACCCTACTCCCCACTCACGCTTGTATCGAAACACCAGGACATGACACCAAGGGCGCAACGAGAGCGCCCGGCTCATTGCACACAGGAGGTGCGGACATGCGGTACTTGACGTTAGTGTCGCTGCTGGTGGTTGTTGCTCTGTTGGTGAGCAGCTGCGGGCCGGCAGTTCCGACGGCCGCCAACGAGATGACCAAGAGCGGCCAGCGTTTTCTCCTGTCCCTTCCGCGGCTCGAGATCACCGTTGACGAGCAGGGGAATCCCTCGGTAGGTGGCGTCACCTTGGCTCAGATCAGCCAGCTGATTGGGGCCCAGCTGCCGGAGTTCACCATCAATCCTTATTATGTCAATTGGATGAAGCTGACCGACGTCCAGCACATTGAGCTGGTCCACGGAGCCGACGGCGTGTACCTGTTTGTCAACGGCAAGCAACTGCCGTCCATCGCTTGGGACAGCGAGTCGTTGGGCAACGTTGGGCAGGTGGCCGGTCTGTTCAACATTCCTTTTGCCCAGCTTATCGGCACCCTGGTGCCCGTGATCGAGCGCACGGGGCTGAACATCGTGGTGCGCTTCCCCAAGCAGGAGGGAGCAGCCGACATCCCGCTGCGGGACGCCAGCCAGCTCCCCAGCCTGCCGAAGCCGGAGGACGAGCCGGCGGCCGTGGTGGCTCGCGCCGATATCGTCTTCGACGAGAAAGGCATCCCCTACGTCGCCGGGCTGAGCGGTCAGGACCTGGCCAACGTCGGGATTCCGGTGCCGGCCCTGGCGCCTTCGACCATGGCGGCCGTGAAGCAGTTTGGGATCCGGGAGATGCGCATCGTTTCGGGCGACGAGGGCGTGTTCATCTCGGTCAACGGCACGCCGCTGCCTCACATCGCGTGGAACAACTCCTTCCTGACCACTGCAGCCGAGCTGTACGGGCAGATGAACCCCGACAGCCCCTACATTGCGCTGGCCAAGCTCTTCCTGCCCGAGCTGAACAACGTAGACATGGACTTGACGCTGAAGTTCCCGGCTGAGTAGGGCGCCAGGCCCCCACGGAAGGAGCGCAAAACGTGAAAAGTCGCTACGGTGTCCTACGCACTTTGGGCACGTTGTCTATCATCTGGGCCGTGATCCTGCTCCTGCTGGGCATCGCGTCCGGTGTTCTCGGGTGGTGGGGTCTGGGCCAGCTGCTGCCGGCCATAGACCTGCCGAGAGAGATCAGCGGCGCAGCCAACGCGGTGGCCCTCCTGGTGCCGGTGATCTGGGGCCTGGTCGGGTTCCTGCAGTTCTTCGTGATCGGCAAGGTGCTGCACCTGCTGGTTGGCCTGGACGACGCCGCGGTCCGCATGTCCGCCGAGCTAGAACGGCAGAGCTCCAACCAGCAAGCCCTGGTATCAGCCGTGCTCACGGGTCCGGCGGCCAGCGCTCCTTCCACCGCCGAGACCACCTGATCTGACTGGCTGCCGGGCCACAGCGCCGGTCTGAGGACGTCGTCGAGAAGCTCCGCCCTTGTGCAAAGCGGCGGGGCTTCTATTTTGTGCGCGCCTGGGGCTTTGGCGGCCATGTGCCAACAGCCGGCGTTACGCCACAGCGCTCGCGACAACTTGTACAATCGCCCGCCCACAAGTAGAATAGGGCCGTGCACTGTCGTTCCAATCCTTCAACCGGATCCCTCTGGACCGCGAGGAGTGTGGTTCCATGAGACTCACCTGGAAACAGTTCGCCGTCATCGTGGGCAGCGTTGTGGTGGCCTTCATTGCCAACTGGCTGCTCTGGTTTGCCATCATGCGACACCCCGAGGACATCTCGGCCGTGTTCCACGTGCTGACTACCATCTGCCTGGCGGGCGCCTTTGTGCACGTCGGGGACCACTTCTTCAAAGCCGAGATCTTCAAGTAGCCGCACCGGGCGCCCTGAACCGGTCGCAACGCGGCGCTACGTCCACCGATAGCCTGAAGCGCCCGCCGGGATGCGTCGCCAACGCTCTTCATCCGCCATCGTTTAGCTGATGGGCAGCACAGCCTCTCCCCTTGCCTTTCTCGCCTACTTTCTGATGCTGTTGGGCCTGATCGGCGCGGTGGTCCCTGTGTTGCCCGGTCCGGTGCTGATCTGGCTGGGCTCCTTGCTGTGGGCGTGGCAGGACGGCTTCCAGCGCGTCGGCTGGCCCACCCTCCTCCTCTTGCTGGTGCTCACCGTTCTGGCCTGGGGCTTTGACCTCATCCTGACCACCTTCATCAGCCGCCGCAACGGGGTGAGCTGGAGGTCCATCCTGGCCGCGATCGTGGGCGGCGTGTTGGGCGGCCTGCTGTTCGGCGGGTTCCTGCCGGTGGTGGGCACGGTGGTGGCGGCTGTGTTGGGCAGCGCGGTGGGCATGTTGTTGGTGGAGTACTACGACAAGCAGAGTTGGCCGCTGGCGCTGAGAGCCGGGCGCAACTACATCCTGGCCTTTACCTTGGCCAGCTTGGTGGAGGCCTGGCTTGCGGTGCTGATGATCGTCGTCTTCGCGTGGCAGGCCTTTTTTCAGGCCTAGGGGAACGAGCCCTGCGCCGACAAACACAGAGGGCCGCTGCTTTCACAGCGGCCCTCTTGTTGCCGTGTACCCCCAGCTGGACTCGAACCAGCGCACCCGGCTCCGGAGGCCGGCGCTCTATCCACTGAGCTATGGGGGCTTCGGACAGTAGTTTACCACAACTCCGCCGGACTGGCAAACCATGCGATTTTGGCGCGGGCTCCAAACGCTAATATAATCGGCCCATGAAGCAACACTCCCCTCGCAGCGGCGACCTTCTCCTTTGGGCTCTGAGCGCGGGGCTAACGCTGCTGGGCCTCTGGTTGATCGGACAAGCCTGGTTGAGCCCCTCGGCGGCGCCGACCGGGGACCGAGGCCGGGCGGCGGATGCGATGCCAACGTACCGGGTGGATCAACAGCCATCCCCCGATGCCTCGGGCTTGGCCGCGCAGCCTCAGCAAGGCGCCCAAACTCCCGCCGAAACGCCCCACAACACGCCGACGCCGAAGCGCCCGCGGCGTTCCAAAGCCACGCCCACGCCCACCGCCACGCCAACGCCCCTGCCGCGGCCCGTTCGGCTGGCCACCATCGGCGCCCTGCCCCCTGATCTCGAGGCGGCAGTGGCGGCGTGGGTGGCCACGTACCCAGGCGCCCAGGCGGTCGCCGACCCGGCACAGGCCGACCTACTGCTCACCACCGAGCCGACCGGCCACCCGGTGCTGGAGCGCATCTACGTGCCGGTGGCCCGCTTCGCCACCGTGGCCGACGAGATCGCTGCCGCCGACCTGCTGGGGCTCTGGCTGGGCGGGCCGAAGCCCGGCGCCCCTCCCTTGGCCGTGGACGTGGACACCGCCGCCCACCTTGTCCTCCTCTGGGGCAAGCCCGGCCAGGTGGAGGTGCTGCCGACGGTGGAGGACGTGATCAACGCCCTGTGGCAGACCCCCGGCCGCCGCGGTATCCTGCCCTTCGACCGCCTGCGGCCGGAGCTGAAGGCGTTGACCGTGGACGGCCACAACCCGGTGGACAACGCCTTCGATCCCGCCGAATACCCCCTGGCGCTGCGGCTCTACCTGGCTGCCCGGCCAACCTTCGGCACCGCCGAGCGCAGCCTGCGCAGCGCCCTGGCCGAGGCCGTTCCGGCCACCAACCGGGACCCCAGCAAGCTCACCACCCTGGTCATGACCGGCGTCACGGCCATGGCTCGCACTACGGCGCTGCGCATGGAGCAAAAGGGCTACGACTACCCGGCCAAGGTGGTGGGCCCCGTCCTGTCCCAGGCCGACATCACGGCCATCAGCAACGAGATCCCCTTCGTGCCCGGCTGTCAGGTGAACGCCTCGACCAACAACCTGACCTTCTGCTCCAAGCCCGAGTATCTGGAGGCCCTGCGCCAGGTGGGCGTGGACATCGTCGGCCTCACCGGCAACCACCAAAACGACTTCGGCGCTGAGGCCAGCCGCTGGTCGCTGCAGTTCTACGAGGAGCAGGGGCTGCCCTACTACGGCGGCGGCCGCAACCTGGAGGAGGCGTGGCGGCCCCTGGTGTTGGAGCACAACGGCAACCGCCTGGCCTTCCTGGGCGCCAACGCCTTCGGCCCCGAGTTCGCCTGGGCTACCGCCAGCCGCCCCGGCTCCACTCCTTACGACTATGCAACCATGGTGGCAGTCATGGCCCGCGCCAGGGAGGAGCTAGGCGCCGACCTGGTGTTCGCCGAGCTGCAGTGGGAGGAGAGCTACGACGTCCAGCCGCTGTGGACCCAGCGCGACGCCTTCCGCCAGCTCAGCGACGCCGGCGCAGACGTGGTCACCGGCGTGCAGTCCCATGTGCCCCAGGCGGTGGAGTTCCGGAACGGCCGGCTCATCCTCTACGGCCTGGGCAACTTCTTCTTCGACCAGATGTGGAGTCAGGAGACCCGAGAGGGGCTGATCCCGCGCCATACCATCTACGACGGCCGCTTGCTCAGCACCCAGCTGCTCACCACCGTGCTGGAGGACTTCGCCCAGCCCCGCTGGGCCACGCCGGCCGAGCGCAGAGCCATCCTCACCCGCGTCTTCACCGCCAGCGGTTGGTAGCCCGCTGTCTGGAAAGCCGAGCACCGTGCGCAAACGCCTGTTGAACCGCCATGAAGAAGCCTTGCTGCAGCGGGAGCGCGAGCTGCTGCATCGGCTCAGCGCTGCGCTAATCCGCCTGGACGCTTCGGCGGAGGACCTGGCCCGGCTGGACCAGGCGCGGCGACAGCTGGACGATCTCTTCCTGTTGGTGGTGGTAGGGGAGTTCAACGCCGGCAAGTCGGCCTTCATCAACGCGCTGCTGGGGGAACGGGTGCTGGAGGAGGGCGCCACGCCCACCACCACGCGCGTCCACATCCTGCGCTACGGCGACCAGCCCGGCCGGCAGCTCCTGGAGGCCGACTTGGAGGTCGTCGCCAGCCCTGTGGAGTGGCTGCGCAACCTGAACATCGTGGACACCCCCGGCACCAACGCAGTGATCCAGCGCCACCAGCAGATCACCGAGGACTTCGTTCCCCGCTCCGACCTGGTGCTCTTCGTCACCAGCGCCGACCGCCCCTTCTCGGAGAGCGAGCGTCAGTTCCTGGAGCGCATCCGCGCCTGGGGCAAGAAGGTGGTGATCGTGGTCAACAAGGTGGACCTGCTGGACGAGGCCGACGTCCCTGCGGTGCACCGCTTTGTGGCCGAGAACGCGCGGCGGCTGCTGGGCTTGGACCCAGAGATCTTCATGGTTTCGGCCCGGCTGGCCCAGCGGGCTAAAATGGCCGACCGCCGCGGCGAGGCTGCCCTCGGCGGCCCGTCGGTGCTGGAGCTGTGGAGCGCCAGCCAATTCGAGCCCCTGGAGCGCTACATCCTGGAAACCCTGGACGAGCGGGAGCGGCTGCGGCTGAAGCTGCTCAACCCCCTGGGCGTGGCGGCCCGGCTACAGGCCCGTTACGCCGAGGTGGCGCAGGCGCGGCTGAACGTGTTGGCGGACGACTTCGCCACCATTGACGCGGTGGAGCGCGACCTGGGCGCTTTCCAGGCGGACATGCGCCGCGACTTCCGCTACCAGCTCAGCCAGGTGGACAACATCCTCTTCCGCATGGGGGACCGCGGGGTGGCCTTCATTGACAACACCTTGCGCATCAACCGCATCTTCGACCTGATGAACAGCGCCAAGGTGCGGGAGGCCTTCGAGCGGGAGGTGCTGGGGGACACCACCGCGCAGATCGAGCGCCAGATCGGCGAGATGATTGACTGGATGGTGGAGCGGGAGTACAAGCAGTGGCAGGCAGTGATGGCCTTCCTGAACCGCCGCGCCGAGCTGCACCGGGACCGGGTCATCGGCGAAGTGGGCGGCGCCTTCGAGCTGAACCGCCGCGCGCTGCTGGATCGGGTCCGCCAGGCCACGGAGCACGCGGTGACCACCTTCGACCAGCGGGCTGAGGCCGAGGCCCTAGCCCAGTCGGTGCAGACGGCGCTGGCCCAGACGGCGCTGGTAGAGGCAGGGGCTGTGGGCCTGGGCGCGCTGCTGCTGGCTGCTCTGCACTCGGTGGTACTGGACGTCACCGGCCTCCTGTTCGCCGGCACCGTGGCGGCCCTGGGCCTGTACGTGTTGCCCCACCGCCGCCGCAAGGCGCGCGACGAGCTGCGCAGCCGGGTGGCCGACCTTCAGGCGCGTCTGGCCGCGTCGCTGACCGACCAATTCGAGGCGGAGCTGGCCCGCTCGACCCAGAGCATCCAGGAAGCCATCCAGCCCTACACCCGCTTCGTGCGCACCGAGCGGGAGAAGCTCACCGCCGTGGCCGACGACCTGGCGGACATGGAACAGCGCCTGCGCGCCCTGCGCGCCGAGATCGAGGCCCTTTGATGGCCGACGCCTCAGCCTTGCCCCCGCCCATCACCCTACGCCCGCTGACCACCGACGACGCTCCGGCCCTGCAAGGGGTCTACGACCGCTGCGCCGACTACTTCCGCCTGGCCTCCGGCGGCGCTTGGGAGGGAGCGCCCCCCGACCAGGCGCATCACGACCTGGCCGAGGCGGCCCAGGACGATGGCCGTTACCTGTTGGGCATCTACCTGGCCGAGGAGATGGTGGGAGTGATAGACCTGCGGCTAGCCGATCCCGGCCCCTACGACGTGCGCCTGGGGCTGATTGCCCTGGCGGAGCCCTATCGTCGGCAGGGGCTGGGCCGTTGGGCCCTGCGCATCCTCGAGGAGTGGCTGCGTCGCGCAACGCCCACCGAGGCCGTGGTGGCCGCTGTGGCCGCCAACGACTACGCGAGCCAGGCCTTCTTCCGTGCCTGCGGCTACACCTTTTCCGGTCAAGCCACCCGTGTGGCCGTCGGCGACTTTCGTCTGCGCTTCCTGGCTATGCGCAAGAGCCTGCGCGCTCCCTGAGCCCGCCGGCGCCGCCCATCCTTCGCCATGCTGCGCCCCTCCCTCGCCGATCAGCCGGCGACCTCAGATTGCCCCTCACCGCTCGCCGCCCGCCGTCTACGTTTGCCGATCCTGGCCGCCCTCCTCCTGTTGGCCTTCGCCCTGCGCCTCTACCGCCTGGGAGACCAGAACGTGTGGTGGGACGAGGGGCTGGCCGCGTGGGCGGCGCGGCAGTCGCTGGCCGAGGCGGCAGCCTGGACCGCCAGGGACGTCCACCCGCCCCTCTACTTCTGGCTCCTGCACTTCTGGCGACTGCTCAGCGGCGACAGCGAGTTCGGCCTGCGCTACCTGTCGGCGGCGGTGGGCGTCCTGACCGTGGCCGCTGCCTTCTTGCTGGGCCAACGGATGGCCGGGCCGACGGCGGGCGTGCTGGCGGCGCTGCTGGTGGCCGTCTCCCGCTTTGCCGTGGAATGGTCGCAGGAGATGCGCATGTACGCGCTGGCCGCTCTGTGGGCCACGCTGACCCTGTGGGCGGCGACGCGCATGTGGGACGGAAAGGGACGGCGAAGCTGGCTGGCCTACGTCCTCTTCGCCGGCCTGGGGCTCTACACCCTATACCTCTTTGCCTCCGTGCTGGCGGTGGTCAACCTGGTGTGGCTGGGGTGGGTGGCCTGGCGGGAGCGGCCGCGGGCCGCTGCCTGGGGGCGCTGGCTGTCGGCTCAGGTGGCGGTCCTGGCCCTGGCCGCGCCCTGGCTGATCTACGCCCTGGCCCGCATCCCCACCTGGTCTGCAGCCACGCCCGTGAGCCCAGGGCTCTTCCTGCAGGTCTACTGGACCGCGTTCGCTGCGGGCGTGTCCTCCCATGTGGAGCGCTGGCTGCCGTGGACGCTGCCGGTGCTGGCGGTCCTGGCGGTAGGCGCCGGGGCCTTGGTCTACCGCAGCCGGCTGCGGGGCCGCAACGGCCGTCACCTGGCCCTGCTGCTGCTGGCCCTGGCCCTGCCAGCGGCGGTGGTCTACCTGGTGTCGCTGCCCAAGGACTTCTTCTTCTACTCGCCCCCCTTGGCGCCTCGCTACTTCCTGGTGTTCGTGGCCGCCTATGCGGTGCTGCTGGCCTGGGCCATCACAGCGCTGACCGCAGGCCGGCCGTGGCGCACGGTCGCCCTGGCCGCCCTGCCCCTTGCGCTGAGCGCCGTCGCCCTAGCCGACTACTACGCCGGCCGCATGCTCACCGACGACTACCGCTCCACGGCTCGGACCTTGCAGGTCTACCGCCGGCCGGGGGACGCTGTCGTGCTGGTCACCGACCAGGACTGGCCCATCTTCGCCTACCACTACGCCGACTCGTGGACGGGCGTGCCCCACGCCTGGCGGCTGACGCCGGAGCAGGCGGAGGCCTTCCTGGCGCCGCTGTGGGAAGGGAACGACGGGGTGTGGCTGGTGCTGACTCCTTACGCCGCGGTCAGCGATCCGCAAGGCCTGTTGTCCGCCTGGCTGGCGCAGCGCAGTCTGGCCACGGCGGAGCATCGCTTCGCTGCGGTCGCCCTGCGCTTCTACGCCCGCACCGAAGCCCGCGCGGCGCAGGCCTCCACCCCGCGGCCCGACGTGCCGCCCCAGCGGCCCACCAGCCTGGCCGTGGCCCCGGGGCTCACCCTGCAGGGCTACGACCTGCCGTTGACCGCCGTGCGGCCGGGCGACCTCCTGCATCTGGCGCTGTACTGGCAGGCGACAGAGCCGACGACGGCCGTGGTGCGCCTGGAGGCGCGCGAGGCAGCCCTGGGGCAGACGGAGGTGGCCGTCCCCTCCGGCGCGATCCGCCAACAGGTGGACCTGGCGGTCCCGCCCGACGCTCCGCCTGGCCGCGGCCAGATCGTGGTCGCGGCGCCCAACGAGGTGGGCCAGGCTATCGCCGCCCTGCGCGTGCGCCCGGCCGGCGTGACTGCTGGAAGCGCCGGAGACGTAGAGCCCACCCATCGCCTGGAGGCGGACTTCCAGGAGGGGATCCGCCTGCTGGGCTACGACCTGGCGCCGACGGAGCTGCGCCCTGGCGAGGCCGTGGACCTGACCCTGTACTGGCAGGCGCAGCAGCCCATCCCGGCGCGCTACAAGGTCTTCACCCATCTGCTGGGGGAGCAATACAACGCAGCCGGCGGCAACTTCCTGTGGGGCCAACAGGACAACGAGCCGGTGAGCGGCCAGCGTCCGACCACCACGTGGCGGCCGGGGGAGGTGATCGTGGACCCCTATCGCATCGTGCTGGACCCGGCCGCGCCGGCGGGCGTCTATCAGGTAGAAATCGGCCTGTACGCCCCAGCCGACGGCCGGCGCCTGCTGCGCCTGGACCCCGCCGGGCAGCCCGTGGCCGATCACCTGATCCTGACGGCGGTGCGGGTGCGGTAGCTCTGATCCTGGGCAGTCCCTCGTCGTCAGGTGCACAGAAGGCACGAAGGCCCTCAAAACAATCCTTCGTGCCCTTCGTGGCTTCGGGCGCTGCCGGCCGGCGGATCCGTCACGGGTTGCGCAGCACCAGCGAGAGGAAAACAGGGGCTGTTCGGGCGCCGCATCAGCAGCCCAGGCAGCCCTGGTGTTGGCTCCCCTCTCCGGGTACAGGTTCTGGTCCTTGTCTGCCCACGGCGCCGGCTCCAGCCGCGTGTTCTCGTAGCCCAGCCGCTTGGCCACGATGCGGGCCCTGGCGCTTCGTCAGTCAAGCCGGACCGGTGGTGAACATCCTACAACGGTCAACCGGATGCGGCAGGCCTACCGCAGCTGGGGGCTCTCTAACGGCTACAGCGCGCCATCAACCTTTCTTGGCAGCCCAACGCCAGGACAGCGTCCAACCGTGCTCGCCGCTGACGCGAATGTCGCGGCGCAGGAACAGGAGCCAGGCTAGCAGGGTGAAGATCAGCGCCGCGGCCAATGTGCCCAGCAGGTAACCCCAATTCAGTCCGTCCACAGCGTTGCCGCCCTGGTAGTATTTCAGCGGCGAGAGGTTATTGATCGGCGCCAGCTTGTCGTTGACCGACGCCAACGAGGTGACAACATAGCTCGCCACCAACAGCGCGGCGGTCACGCTGGCGGCCAGCGTGCGCGAGGGCAGAACCAGGCTGAGGAACAGCGCCAGCGCGGCGAAGAGGATCAACACCGAGAACAGCGAGATGTGCGGCAGGAGCAACTCTCCGACGGTCGTGTCCAGCCCTGACAGGGGCAATCCCAGGGCGAAGCCCAGCCACGTCAGCAGCAGCACAGCACCCAACGCGACGGCCAGCGCCAGCCAGCGTCCCCAGAACAGCGCAGTGCGAGGGATGGGATGCGCCAGGATTAGGTCCAGCGTGCCTTTCTCCTCGTCTGCGGCCACCAACCCCGCACCGAGCAGCAGCGCCAGGATGCCGACTACCACCGGAATGTAAGAGAAGAAGCCGAAGTTCAGGTAGCCGGCCGGCGAGAAGAGGTCCACTGCGCCGCCGAAAAAGGCGAGCATCTCCTTGCCGTAGGCGTCGAGCAGGTTCTTAAGCTGCGCCTGCTGCTCCAGCATCGGCTTGTACAACCACATCAGGTAGAGGGTAATCACCAACAGGACGCTGCCCCAACCGACGATCTGCCACTTCCAACGTCGCAAGGATTGGCTGAAGACGGTGATCATGCGCTCCTACCTTTCATAGTACGCCAGGAAGATCTCTTCCAAGGATGGGCGTTCGGTCTCGAACTCCGCCACTGGGTACTTCGCCAGCTCCTTGATCAGGGCGTCCATCTCGCCCTCAACTTGCAGCACAAGGGTATCGCCGTCGCGTGACAGCAGGGACACGCCGCGAACACCCTCCAGCGCCGGGGCCTGGAACCCGCCAGCGAAGCGCACCCGAGCGCGGCGCAGGGCCCGTTTGATCAATGTCTGCGTCTCGGCGACCTCGACCACCACGCCCTGGCGGATAATGCCCACCCGCTCGGCCAGTTGTTCCACTTCAGCCATGACGTGGGATGAGAAGAAGACCGTGGCGCCGTCCGCTTTGGCGCCACGGATCAGCCGATGCACCTCCTGCTGCATCAGCGGATCGAGCCCGCTGGTCGGCTCGTCCAGCAACAGCAGCTCAGGCCTGTGCATCAGCGCCTGTACCACGCCGACCTTCTGTTTGTTGCCTTTGGAGAGGTTTCGGGCCGGCATCTTGAGATCGAGCCCCAGGCGCTCGGCCAGGCTGCGGACGTAGCCCCAATCCGCCTTGCCGCCGCGGAAGGCGTTGAATTGCCTGAGGATTGTTTCGACCCGCTCGCTCTCCTCCAAGTGCAGCTCGCCGGGCAGGTAGCCGCAGCGGGCACGCACCGCCAGCGAGTCCTTCTGCGGGTCGAGCCCCAGCACGCGCACCGTTCCGCCGTCCGGACGGATTAGATCGAGCAGGATGCGGATGGTGGTCGTCTTCCCGGCGCCGTTTGGCCCCAGGAAGCCGAAGATCTCGCCCTGTTTGACCTCCAGGTCTACGCCGCGCAAGGCCTGGACGCGGCCGTAGGACTTGGTCAAGCCTTGGGCTAGCAAAACGGTGGTTGAGGTGTTCATGGCTGACCTCCTGGCCTGACAAAAAGCCCTGCATCGTCAGACGCACGCGGCTGCACCCGTTCCTCCTTTTCCCCAAGCAGTGGCCCGGCGCCCGGTGCAGCCAACGGCCCCCGTTTGGCGACGATGCCGACCATGTCAAGGTGATGAACTGCGGGAACCGTGGCGCATTATAACATGCTGGCGCAGGGTCTGCTATGACGTGGCTCAGGAAGTTTCAGCATGCGGTGGCCGGGGCCGGGTGAACGAAATGCGTAGCGCAACTCCTGCGGAGTTGCGCTACTGGTGTAGCCGTAACCGTCGGCGAGGGGGTGGCGCGCCTGGGTGAGCTCAACGTCCGCGCATTCCCCGCCCCTGGTGAACACGCTTTTGACACCGCTGGTGGGTACCGCTATAATGCGAGCGTTCCACTCATGGGCAAGGCAAACATGCCTCCTCCTCGAAAGGACCTTTCATGAAGCTCACGGGAAAACTGATCGCAGAGTCGCCCATCTACCGGGGCAATGCGCGCAAGACCTTGTTCACGCGCGACCTGGACGGCACCCACCGCCTGGTCTCGTTGCCGGGAGAGATCGCAGGCACTGCGCAAGCCCTGATGGATGCGTTCATCGGCGAGGCGCCCAAGGGCCGGAACATCGGCCTGCTGCACCGCCAGTGGGCACGTCTGTACGGCGAGCCCTTGCCCCGAGGTCTGATCACCGCCGTGCAGTGTCAACTGGCGCCCGACTCCTATCCCCGCGAGCGCTTTTTCGACCTGCGCATGGGCTTGAAGCTGGACGACGACCGCTGGGCAGCCGAGGCCAACGCCAACTACAAGATGGAGACGGTGTTCCGCAACGCGGAGTTTAACTTCGTCATGCAGGTGAGCGACGCTGGTCTGGCCGAGGGGGACAACGCTGCCAAGCTGTACTACCTGCTGGAGGAGCTGGCTAGGGGCCGCTTCTGGTTCGGCGCCGGCAAGAGCAAGGGCCTAGGCCGGGTGCGCCTGGAGCTGGACGCGCCGTTGCCTCAGCCGGTCGCCCCTCCCAAGGTCCGCGAGGCCGCCAACCACCTGCGCTTGCAGCTCACCTTCAACGCCACTAACCCCGTGCTGGTGGGCTGGAACTGGGGCAAGGTGGACCCGGAGAAGCCGGCGTTCGCTGCCATTGACGGCAAGACCCTGGTGGAGGCCATGCGCCAGCTTTCGCCGCAGGTGCGGCAGGGCCTGGCTCTGGTGCTGGGCGGCCCCATCCTCAGCCCGGCCGACTGGAAGAAACGCTTCTCCGCGTTCCTACCCCAGGTCATCGCCATCTACCTGCGCAAACAGTCGCAGACCACGGGCAAGACCTGGACCCTGCCCAAGGAGGCCCTGAAACGGCTGGCCAAGGGTAAGTATGGCCTGCCGGAGAAGGTGCTCGCCGCCCTGGAGCCCCTGTGCGACACCCCTTTTCCCAGCCAGGAGGCCGCCGAAGAGGCAATCAACGCAGCCCTAGGCAAGAAGGCCAACATGGCCCCGCGCGTGCTGCAGGAGATGGTGGTGAGCCAGGCCGAGGGCTTTCGGCTGAACCAGAGCGCCTGGCAAGCCGTGGCCGCGGACCTGGGCCTCACCGAGGCCGACGTTCCCGAGGTGGAGGCCGCGCTGGCCGACGAGCGGGCGCTCAAGGAGCTATTGGCGGCTAAGGCGGTGCGGGTGCTACCCTCCTTGCTGGATCAGGTGGACCAGCAGATCCGCCTGCTGCAGAGCGACGTGTGGATTGACGCCGAGATCGCTGCGCGCGAGGAGCATCTCAAGATCAAGCAGCTCTTGCTGGAAGGCAAGATCAGCGAGCGGCAATGGAATGACCCGCACAGCCCGCCGGCAGGGGTTAGCGCAGCGGCCTGGCGCGAGTTCCTGGCCGAGCACCGCCGAGTCCAGTACCACCACATGATTGCGCCCGCCAACCTGCGCAAGAGCATCAACAACGACCGCAACTTCATTGCCTTCCTGACCACCCAGCGGGCACGCGCCCGACAGGAGCTGGTTCAGCCCAAGCACATTGACTTTCGCTCCGGCGGACCCTTCGGCAGCGAGGTGTCGCGCAAGTACGGCAAGCCCTACGATACCCTCTTCATGCGCATGCTTTCCTGGACGCCGTCGGCCGGCGAGGACGGCGGCTGGGAGATCTACATCCCTGGCAGCACCATCAAGGGTGCGTTCCGACGCCGCGCCGGTCAGGTGCTGCGCACTCTGTGGGGCGAGTCGCCTCGCACAGAACAAGTGCTGGACCACCTCTTTGGCAAGCAGGGACAGCGGGGCGCAGTGCATTTCTCGGACGCCTACTTGGTGGACCCAGACGCGCCCGACCACGTGTGGTGCTCCATGGACGGGGTGAAGATGGACCCCACCACCGGCCGGCCCGTCGAGGAAGCCAAGCACGACTTTCTGTTCGCCTACGGCAGAGAGCTGGTCTTCCAGCTTCAGCTCGACCTGCAGGACATTGCCGAGGAGGACCTGGAGGCCATCGCGGTGCTGGAGCATCTGCTGCGCGATTTCCAGGCCGGGGACATCCCGATCGGTGGGGAGAAGACCAGCGGCTTCGGCTGGGTTCAGGCAGAAGTGCGCTCCTTTGAGTGGCTCACCGGATCGCCTGGGGGCGTGTCGCGACGTCTGTTCGGCGAGCGCCGGCTGACTCGCTCCGGTGTCTGGCATCGCCTGTACCTAGAGGGAGCGGATGCCCAGAGCGCGCTGAGCCTATGCATTCCGCTGGCCGCCGAGCGCTTGCCGGCGCATCCCCCACGGGCACAGGCCGGCTTTGTGTCCCATCGCGCTTTTGGCGGCTACTGCGGCGTGTTGATGGTCGGTGTGGACATCCTCACCCCCACCCATGTTCGCGAGAGCGGCGAGCCCTCCTTCGCTACGGAAATAGACGGCCGGCCGGTCTACGGCTGGGACACCTTCTCCATGGCCCCTCCGGCGGCCGGCGACCGGCCCAGCGAGCGGCGTTATGCCTTCCCCAGCCTTAGCCTGAAAGGCATGTTGCGCCACGTCTACGCCATCGCCAGCGACTCCCGCAGCACCAGCCCTGATTTGAGCCGGCTCAACCCGGTGGACAGCTTGTTCGGCTGGGTGGGACCGGGCCCCAACCAGGCTATCATGGGCCGGGTCTCCCTCAGCTTCGCCTTCTTCGACCCCTCGCCGCAGCGGGCCTGGTTCGCCCTTCCCTACCCCTACACCGGCTGGCGCTTTCAGGACGGCCGCTGGGAGGAGCGACGAGGGAATGGGGTGCCACAGGTGCGCGTCGGCGAGCGGTGGCGGGTGTTCCTGCACGCGCCCCTGGCCCCAACGGTGCGTCAGATGGAGCGCTTCCACCCCGACACAGCCCAGGCCGTCTACTTCCAGGCTATCCTGCCAGGCCAGCAGGCGCGCTTTGCCATTCGCTTCTGGAACCTGAGCGAGGAGGAGCTGCAGCGGCTCATCTGGTGCGTCGAGCTGGAGCCGGAGCTGGCCCACAAGCTCGGCAAGGGACGCCACATGGGCTTCGGCAGCCTGCGCCTGCGCATTCTGCCGGAGAGCTACCTGGTTGATTGGCGCAACCGCTACGCCGTCTCGCTCGCCCCGGCCGACGCCCGGGGCCGTGTGCCGCTGGCCCTGGACCAGTGGCGCAATCCACAGGTCGTCGCCTACCTGGACGACCTGCGCCGGGTGATGAATGCTCAGCACCTTTGATTGGCTGCTCCGCAGTCGCACCGGCGCAGAGCTCTTGGCCACGGTGCGCGTCCTGGAACGGCGGGCCCTGGCAAAGTCCAACCCGCCGCCCCTACCAACGCCGGCTCCTGACGGCTTGCAGCTAGCGCCTCCGCACAGCGGCCTGGGGGGGCCCTGCCTGCGCTGTTGGTTCTACGCGCCGCAGGCGGCGGAGCCTGCCGTTTACTGCCCCATGTGTCGCAGCGTGCTCTCCCTGGCCGCCTGGCTGCATAAGAACGACAAGGCCAAACAGACGGTGATCATCTGGGGGTTTGTGAACCAGCTGCCCCAGGAGCTGGCCACCGGCGCCTATCGGGCCGACAAGCGCGTGCGCGGAGCGGTGGTCACCGACCACCATCACTTCCTGGTGGCGCTGTACCAGCGCTCTGTGCACCACTGGTTGCGCAAGTTGTTGCTCTACGAGGGGTTGGAGCTGCGGGGTGTGCTCTCTATCTTCCCGGCCGAACACGGGCCCCACTACCGCAGCGGGGAGCTCCTCTGCCAGGTGGCATACCAGGAGCGCCGTTTTGCCTTTGACCAGCTCCGGGTGCGCTTCTTGCCTACGCCACAGCACATCCTGCGGGGCCATAAGCTGGAGCGCGAAGGACTGATCACCTTTGACGCCGTGCAGTTCATGGGCATGCTGGAGAGCGCAGCCGTGTTTCGGGCCGTGATGCTGCCGGACGAGCAACAGGCTCTGCGCAAGGTGCTGGCCATCACGGATCCCAACGAGGCGCAGTTCTACTGGGGCAGGTTCCTGGGGATGATCCCGCCGGAGGCCAAGGACATGCTGACGGCCTGGAAGGTGCGCCAGTGGTCGCCGGGGCAGCATCGGCTTTTCTTCGAGCTGGTCAACTATGCCGCTATTCACCGCGTTGCCTAGCGCAATCCGCTACCTGCTGGTCTGGCGCATACAGGGGCGACTGGTGCGGCTTCCCCCCTACCTGCCCGTGCAGATCTCGACCACTGTGGCCGCGCTGGTGGCCGAGCGCCTGCCCACCCAGCAGGCCAAGCCCTGGCAGAAGGCAATCGCCGCAGCCCAACAGGCGGCGGCCGGCGGCGAGCCGGCGACCGCGGCCTGGCCCATTGAGAGCGTCATCTTCGTGCCCCCCGGCAAGCGCACCTACGGCGAGGGCGAACCGATCGTCTGGGAGCTAAAGCTGCTGGGCGCCCATGCTGACCACGGCCTCTTCCTAGAGGTCCTGCTGCCCGCCATCGAGGCGGCCGGTGTCACTCGCGACCCCCGCTGGTTTTCCAACTACAGCCTTTGGGGACGGTTCGTGGTCCAGGCGGTCTACGTGGCCAACGGCGCCGAGTGGCAGCCGCTGGCCGAGGAGGGTCGCCTGAACCTGCGCCTCCGGCCGACCACCTCCCAGTGGGCGAACCGGCTCTGGTCCTCGGCCGAGCCGGCCCTCAAGCCGCGACGCCTGCGTTGGATCACGCCCTTTGCCCTACCCCTGGCCGAGACCACCGTACCCCCTAACCCGTCCGACTCGGCAGTGACAGCCTCGGCCGCCCAGCCCCCGGCGCTGACGGACCTGGTCGCTGCCCTTCTTAGCCGCCTGGCGCAGCTACAGACGGGCAGGCGAGCGCTCAACAGCGGCGCGTGGGGTTGGCTGGAGGCGCAGGAGCGAGACGCGCTGCAGGCCCTCTTGGCCGACGCGCCGGCAGTCAGCCAGCACACCCTGGCCGCGCCCCCGGCAGGGTGGCCCGGCCGCTGGATCGGCGACCAACGCTGGGCTGCGCCCATCCCTGCGCCTCTATTGCCCTATCTGGACCTGGCCGCCATCCTGCACATCGGCGATCACACCCACTACGGCTGCGGCACCTTTCGCCTGAGCTAAGCCCTCTTGCGGCTGCTCTGACCGACTTGATGGTCAAGGCCTTCACCGGCCGCTGGCTCCACCGCCCGGACACGGTGGTGGCACAGCAGTACGACCTGCCCCTGGAGGCCCTCGCGAGCGACTGAGCCGCCCAGCTGACCGCCTCAATGCCGGACAGTCCCCCACCTGGAGCACCGCCCATGTCGTTTAGTTTGGTTCAGATTGTGGTTGGCGCCGTTCTGCTGCTGCAAGGCCGGCGCCTCTTCTGGCTGCTGGCGGGCAGCGCCGGCTTCGTGCTCGGCCTCTTCCTGGCCAATCGGCTGCTGCGAGACCAGTCGGGCACAACGGTTCTGTTGGTAGCGCTGTTTTTCGGCGTGGTCGGCGCCGTGTTGGCCGTGGTGGCACAGAAGGCGTTGATCGGCCTGGTGGGTTTTCTGGCAGGCGGCATCGGTTTGTTGGCCCTGGTGCAGGCGCTCGGCTTCGAGCCCACTGCCCTCGTCCAGGCGCTGGTCGTCGTCGTGGGCGGGGTGGTGGGAGCCTATCTGCTGTCGGCCGTGTTCGAGCTGGGGCTGATCGTGCTGTCGTCGCTGATCGGGGCCAATCTCTTGATGGGGGGGCTGAGCGGGGTGTTCGACATCACGGGCCAGGTCGTGGGGATCGCGTCGCTGGTGGCCTTTGGCCTGGGCGTGGCCGTGCAGGCGCGCAGCCGCTGAGACGCTCCGCGTCCCTGGGCGCAGCTATTCGCGCCCGGGGGATGCTCGTTCGCACCTGGGGGTGCGAACTCCGCGCTTCGGGGGCCGCGCACTGCGCCTACACACCTCCCACATGCGGAGGCCGTCCGCAGCATACCCCCCGTTCGCACCTGGGGGTGCGAACTCCGCCAACACCTGACCGTTTACCGTTTACCGTTCACCGCTCACCGTTCACCGACAACTACACACACTCCAGCGCCCGCATTGCCTCGTGGGTGCTCAGGAAGATGTGCTGCGCGCCCAGGCGCTCCACGAAGCCGATGGCCTGCAGGCGATCCATCACCGGCCCCTTGACCTCGGCCAGGTGGAGCTGCACCCCGGCGTCCCGCAGCTCCTCGTGCAGCGCCTCCAGCGTCTGCAGCGCGCTGGCGTCAATGAAGTTGATGGCGCTGCAGATCAGCAGCAGGTGGCGCACCTCCGGCCGGTCGGCCACCATGGCCAAGAGCTGGTCCTCCAGGTAGCGCGTGTTGGCGAAGTAGAGGCTCTCGTCCACCCGCACAGCGATCACGTGGGGACAGGTGCGCACCGGGTGGCGCAACACGTTGCGAAAGTGTTCCGTCTCCCCCACCCGGCCCACCACCGCCATGTGGGGGCGGCTGGTGCGCCACAGGAAGAGGGCCAGGCTGGTGAGCACCCCCGCGCCGATGCCCACCTCGATGCCCCAGGCCAGCACCACGCCGAAGGTCACCAGCCACGACGCGGCGTCTGCCTTGTTGTAGCGCCACGCCTCGCGCAGGGTTTCCAAGTCGAACAGGTTGGTCACCGCTGCCACGATGATGGCCGCCAGCACGGCGTTGGGGAGGTAGGTGAAAGCCGGGGTGAAGAAAAGCACGGTCAAGGCCATCAGGCCTGCGGTCACCAGCGACGCCAGGCCGGTGTTGGCGCCGGCCGCGAAGTTCACGCTGGAGCGGCTCAGGCCGCCGGTGACCGGATAGCCCCCCGTCAGCGCCGCGGCTACGTCGGCGGCGCCCAAGGCCAACAGCTCCTGGTCGGGGTCCACCTTCTGACGCCGCTTGCTGGCCAGCGCTTTGGCCACGGAGATGCTCTCGGTGTAGCCCACCAGGCTGATAGCCAGCGCCGTCGGCAACAGCGCCGCCCACAGCGCCAGGTCCACCGTGGGCCAGGTCAGGGGCGGCAGCCCGGCCGGCACCCGGCCCACCACCTGCACCCCGGCCCGCCGGTCCAGATCCAAGGCCGCCACGACCAGCGTGCCCAGCAGGGCGACCACCAACGGGCCGCTGCGGGTTATGGTCACGATCAGCGGCCGCGACAGCCCAAGGCGAGCCAGGTGCTTGCCTAGGCCACCGCGGAAGTACAGCAGGAGGGCTAAGCTGCCCAGGCCGATGGCCAAGGTCACCCAGTTGGTGCGGCCCGCGCCTTGGACGGTGTACAGCAGCGTCTCGAGGAACTTGTCGGTCTGGGGGATCTTGATCCCCAAGAGCGTGCGCACCTGGCTGAGGCCGATCACCAGGGCCGCGGCGCTGGTGAAGCCCGCCAGCACGGGATAGCTGAGGAAGTTCACCAGGAACCCCATGCGCGCCAGGCCCATGGCGACCTGGACGATGCCGGCCAAGAAGGCCAGCGTCAGGGCCAGCTGCACGTAGGCTGCCGAGCCCGGCTCTGCCAACGGGCTGAGGCCGCTGGCCACCAGCAACGACACGATGGCCACCGGCCCCACCGCTAGCGCCCGGCTGGTGCCCAAGAGGGCGTAAACCACCAGAGGCGCAATGCTGGCATAGAGGCCCGCCTGAGGCGGCAGGCCGCCCAGCAGGGCGTAGGCCATGCTCTGCGGCACCAGCATGATGGCCACGACCAGGCCGGCCATCAGGTCGCCGGCCAGGTAGTCGCGGCGGTAGTTGCGCACCCAGGCCAGGGCGGGCACGTAGCGGCGCCAGCCGTTGCCGTTGGCGGCGCGCTGAGCGGAGGTGAGGGCGGAGTTTCTCATGGTTGGTGATGGGCGACCGATGAACGGTGAACGCTAAACGGTGGACGGTGAACAGGCTTCGCCATACTCAGCAGGGCGTACCGCCCCGCTCCTGCGACCGGTCAGCGGTGGCAGCGTTTAGGATGAACCGGCGCCCAGAGAAGTAACACCGCCGCTCCCCACGCGTTAGCAGCTTCGCTTCAGAGATACCCACTCCCCGCCACTTATGGTACAATGTTTGCGCCGGCTGCAACCCTCGCCCGGCGCTTCTTCCACGTTTCTCACCCACCGGCCCGCCGGTTACCCATTCACCGGTCTACCAATCTACCAACCTGCCACTCTACCAACCTACCAACCCACCCTCCAAGGAGCACTCACCATGGAATACCGCCACCTTGGCCGCTCTGGCCTGCAAGTCTCTGCCCTCTCCTTTGGCGCCTGGGTCACCTTCGGCAAGCAGCTGGACGAGGACATGGCCTACCAATGCATGAAGGCGGCCTTTGACGCAGGCGTCAACTTCTTCGACAACGCCGAGGTCTACGCCGACGGCCAGGCCGAAATCCTCATGGGCAAGGTGATCAAGCGCGCCGGCTGGAAGCGCTCCGACCTGGTGATCTCCACCAAGATCTTCTGGGGCGGCAAGGGCCCCAACGACGTCGGTCTCAGCCGCAAGCACATCATCGAGGGCACCAACGCCGCCCTGGCCCGCCTACAGCTCGACTACGTGGACCTGATCTTCTGTCACCGCCCTGACATCCGCACCCCCATCGAGGAGACGGTGCGGGCCATGAACTTCCTGATCAACCAGGGCAAGGCCCTCTACTGGGGCACCAGCGAGTGGAGCGCGGCTCAGATCATGGAGGCCTACGGCATCGCGCGCCGCGAGCACCTGATCCCGCCCACCATGGAGCAGCCGCAGTACAACATGCTGCACCGGGAGCGGGTGGAGAAGGAGTACGCGCCGCTGTATCGAGAGATCGGCCTCGGCACCACCATCTGGAGCCCGCTGGCCAGCGGCATCCTCACGGGCAAGTACAACGACGGCATCCCGGCGGGGTCGCGCATGTCGTTGGAGGGCTACGAGTGGCTGCGCCAGCGGCTGGAGAGCCCCGAGGGCCAGGCCAACGTGGAGAAGGCGCGCCGGCTGGCGCCCATTGCCGCCGAGCTGGGCTGCACCCAGGCGCAGCTGGCCCTAGCCTGGTGCCTCAAGAACCCCAACGTGAGCACCGTGATCACCGGCGCCAGCCGGCCTGAGCAGGTGGTTGAGAACATGGCGGCGCTGGACGTGGTGCCCAAGCTCACCGACGAGGTGATGGCGCGCATCGAGGGCATCCTACAGAACAAGCCCACGCCGCCCAGCGATTTCCGCTGACAGTGATCGGGAGCACAGCGAAGGGAGGAACAGCTATGGCGCGCCCCAAGACCGGCCAGAGGCTCCGGGGAATAGGACCCCTGTGGTGCCTGGGACTGTTGGTGCTGGCCACCCTGTTGGCCGGCTGTGGCGGCTTGTTCAGAGAGAGGGCCACGCCGACCCCTGAGCCAGCCGAAGGCGAGACGCCCGGCTTGGCCAACCCCGCCTCGGTCTACTGCCAGGAGCAGGGCGGCCGGGTGGAGATCCGCACCACCGAGGCCGGGCAGGTAGGCTATTGCGTCTTCCCCGACGGCAGCGAGTGCGAGGAGTGGGCCTTCTACCGAGGGGAGTGCGCGGCCGGCCGGGGCTCCGGCACGCCTCCTGCCCGGCTGCCCGGCGTTTTGCCGCCCGCCGACGCGCCCACGGCCGAGCTGGTGGCTTTGGTCCAAGGGCAGCTCCCCGCCAACGCCTTCAGCGACGGCGGGGTGACGGTGCTGCCCCTCTACGCGCCCGCCGACAGCCCGCCCCTCTGGGCCGTGTACAGCAACGGCCTGCGCAACTACGAGCTCGACCCGCCGGCCAGCCACTTCGTGGCGGTGTACACCTTCGGCCCGGACGGCTGGCGCGAGCTGGCGCGCGCCGAGCTGGACAAGGCCGCGCCGGAGGGCCAGGAGCCCCTCGCCGCGCCCGACTACCTAGGCGCAGGCACCGTCACCCAGGTGGCCATCGAGCCGAGCCGCCTTTGGCTCCAGGTGGAGGGAGGCGCCGGCGCGCACAGCGGCACCTACCACCTGCTGAGCTTCGACGGCCGCAACCTGCGCGCCGAGGTGGTCGGCGTTGCGCCCAGCCCCGGCGTCGGCCGCGTGGAGGACGTCAACGGCGACGGCCGCAACGACGTGGTGTTGGACGTCTCCGATCCCTACGTGTTCTGCTATGCCTGCGGCGTGCGGCGGCCTGCCTTCGAGGTCTACACCTGGCTGGGGGACGCCATGGCCCAGGTGGAGCTGTCGCCCCTGATGATGGGACAGCGCGGGACGCCTGCCGACGTCGCCAACGGCGAGGCGCTGACCCTCGTCCAGGCCGGCCTATGGGCCGACGCGCTGGCCAAGATTGACGAGGCAGTAGCCTTAGCCGGCAGCGAGGACCTGCCCACGCCCACAGGCTCCCTGCGCTGGAACCGGGCCCTCATCCGCCTGCACCACGACGCGCTGCTGCAGGCCATCGCCAATAGCGCCTACCCCTTGGTCAACCACGTCTTCTACGGCGACTACGCCGGCGCGCTGGACTTGATGCGCGCCTATCCGCCCCAGCAGGTGTTCAGCGCGCAGTCGCCGCTGGTCGTGGGCACCGTGGCCGAGCAGTGGACCGAGGCCTTGGGCGGCTACCTGGTGCAAGGAGCCGACGCAGCCCTGGCCGTGCGACCGGACATGGCTCCCGCCTACGCCGTGCGCGCCTGGGGCCGCTTCCTGCTGAACCCCAACGACCCGGCGATCGCCGCCGACCTGGCGCAGGCGTCCAGTCTGGCGCCCAACGACGCCTACCTGGCCGAGGCTGCGGCTGCCCTGCGCGCGCCGGCGCAGCCGCCCGCCGCTGCGGCCCCCGGCGCCGCAGGCGAAGCAATCCGCCTGCGGTTGCCGGCCGACCCCGGCTCCACGGCCGTGCCCGGCACGGCAGCCCCCGGCCGGCCGCGCACCTATGTGCTGACCGCCAGCCAGGGGCAGACCCTGTCCGTCTCCGCCGACGCGCCGGCCAACAGCCTGGTCCTCAGCGTGCAGGGCGCGGACGGGACCGTCCTGGTGGGCGAACAGGCGGGAGCCATGGCCTGGCTGGGCGCTGTTCCTGCTACCCAGGACTACTACATCCGGGTGACTGCGCCGGCAAGCCCTGTAACCTTCCGGCTGCGGGTGGCGCTGTTTGCCTCGCAACCGTGACCGGTGAACGGTGAACGGTGAACGGTAGGCGGTGGGTGGTGAGCGGCGCTCCGCTACGAGTGACGGGTCACGAGCTGCGAGCCTCAGCCCGCCGCCGCCAAGCCCAGGAGACGCCATGTCAGCCACCATGAGAGCGGTTCAGCTGACCGCGATCGGCCGGCCGCTGGAGATGCGGGAGGTGCCGCTGCCGGCTGTCGGCCCGCTGGACGTGCTGGTGCAGGTGCGGGCGGCTGGCCTCTGCCACTCGGACGCGCACTATCGCAGCGGCCTGTCGCCGGCCGGGCCGTTGCCGCTTACCCTGGGCCACGAGGTCAGCGGCGTGGTGGCGCAGGTGGGCGAGCAGGTGACCGGCTGGCGGCCGGGCGACCGGGTCTGCCTGCACTACCTGGCCACCTGCGGAAGCTGTGCCTATTGCTATCGCGGGGCGGAGCAGTTCTGCACCACCGGCCAGATGATCGGCAAGCACCGGGACGGCGGCTACGCCGAGTTCATCGCGGTGCCGGCGCGCTCCGTCTTCTCCTTGCCCGACGAGATCCCCTTCGAGCACGGCGCGGTGGCCATGTGCTCATCGGCCACGGCCTTCCACGCGCTGCGCAAGGCGCGGCTGGCCGTGGGCGAGACGGTGGCCGTCTTCGGCGTGGGCGGCCTGGGCATGTCGGCAGTGCAGCTGGCGCAGGCCATGGGCGCGCTGGCGGTGTTCGCCGTGGACCGGGACGCAGGTCGGCTGGCGCTGGCGGAGCGGTTGGGGGCCGTGCCGGTCAAGGTGGACCACGCCGGAGCCGGAAGCGGCCGGTTCCCTGTGGTGGACGAGCTGCGTCGCCTCACCGGCGGCCGCGGGGTGGACGTGGCGCTGGACCTAGTGGGCGTGGAGGCCACCCTGCGGCCGGCCGTCCTCAGCCTGGCGCCCTTCGGCCGCGCGGTAGCCGTGGGCCTGGGCGACCGGCCGGTGCCCATCTACCCCTACCAGGAGCTAATCAACCGCGAGGCGGAGATCATCGGCTGCTCCGACCACCTGGCCAGCGAGATCCCCCCGCTGCTCGAGCTGATACGCGGCGGCCGCCTGGACCTCGCGCCGGTGGTCACCGACGTGATCCCCCTCGACGCGGACACCATCAACGCCGCGTTGGACCGGCTGGACCGCTACGCGGCGGGCGGCGTGCGGACGGTGATCAGGGTGTGAGGGTAGACGGGCGAGTGCGGCTAGTTGGCTCTGATGCTGCAAGGCTCGGCAACCGCTCGCTACCTAGCTGTATGCCTCCTGGGCGGTGAATGGCACTATCTACGCTCCGCTGAGGGTGGCAGCCTGAAACTCCTGTTGGACATGGGCCTGGCGCAGCGTACTGTAGAGCTCCTGCGGAGCAAAGGAACCGCCTGCTCAGCACCTCGACTCTTGTTCCGAGAGCAGTCTGTGGTACAATCTGGGGCCTGACAAAACCTCCATATCCACGAGGACCTATGCCGATGACGAAAAGCAAAGTCGCTATTCTGCGCACCTCTCCCCGCACCGTCCTTGCGGACTACCACCGGCTCATGAACCTGGCCGGCTACCAGGACGTGATCGCCAAGGACGCGGACACCGCCCTGAAGGTCAACATCTCCTGGCACTACTTCTTCCCCGGCTCCTCCACCACGCCGTGGCAGCTGGAGGGCGTGATCCGCGCCATGAAGCGCGACGGCTACGACCCGAACCTCATCCACGCCTGCCACAACCGCACCGTGGTGATTGATGCGCACCTGGGCGAGCGGGAGAACAAGCAGCTCCCCGTCGTCCAGGCCCACGGCCTGCGCAACATCCACCTCTACGAGGGCGAGGAGTGGATCCACATCCGCGACGCCGTGGGCGACCTGGCCGACAAGTTCCTAGTGCTGAACGAGGTCTACCCCAACGGCTTCTACATCCCCAAGCGCTTCATCGGCGAGAACATCATCCACCTGCCCACGGTGAAGACCCACATCTTCACCACCACCACCGGCGCCATGAAGAACGCCTTCGGCGGCCTGCTGAACGAGCGGCGCCACTGGACCCATCCCGTCATCCACGAGACCCTGGTGGACCTGCTGATGATCCAGCAGCGCATCCACCGCGGCGTCTTCGCCGTGATGGACGGCACCTTCGCAGGCGACGGCCCCGGCCCCCGCTGCATGTATCCGCACGTCAAGAACGTGATCCTGGCCTCGGCCGACCAGGTGGCTATTGACGCCCTGGCGGCGAAGCTGATGGGCTTCAACCCGCTGGACATCAAGTACATCCGCCTGGCCCACGAGCTGGGGCTGGGCTGTGGCGACCCGGCGGAGATCGAAGTGGTGGGCGACGAGGACGCAGCCCAGGAGAACTGGCACTTCCAGGGGCCGTTCAAGGAGATGACCTTCGCCTCCCGCATGCAACACAAGATCTACTGGGGTCCCCTCAAGCGGCCCATCGAGTGGTCGCTGAAGACCGTGCTGGCGCCCTGGTCCTACCTGGCCTCGGTGGCCTACCACGACATGTACTGGTACCCCTTCAAGGGGGAGCAGATGATGCGCGACGCGCTCAACAGCGAGTGGGGCCGCCTCTTCGCCAACTGGGAGCGGGTGCAGCCCGACGAGCTGGGCTGGCCGGACGTGGGCCAGGAGGGGGTGCGCCTGGACCGCATGGGCATGGAGGTGATGCCGCAGTCCCTGGAGGTGCTCAAGACCGCGCTGGTGGAGGCGCCGGAGATCGCAGCGCAGCGTCGCCACGTGGACGCGGCCCACAACGCCGGCCACACCGGCCGCAGCACCCTGGACAAGGTGCTGATCGGCGCGGGCGTGGCCGCGGCGGTGGCGGTGCCGGCCGCGCTGATCGCCCGCGCCCTGCGCAAGCCGGAGGACGAAGCGGGGTCCGAGGGCATGCCGAGATAAGGGAGCGAACAGCGACGCCTAAGGCCTGCCCCATGGGGCGGGAACGCTGGCTGCAAGAGGAGGGGGCGCTCCCAACGGCGCCGCTCGCACCTGGGGGTGCTCACTCCCCAATGCCGTGTAAGGCGGTCGCAACGGCGCCGTTCGCACCTGGGGGTGCTCACTCCTCGGCACCGTTCCCTCGCTTCCGTTTCTTTCCTCCATTTCCCCTTTCCCTTCGTGGCTCACATGCCTGTTCCCTCCGCCATCGCCTCGGCGCTGCTGGCCTGGGCTGACCAGGGCGGTCTGCGCGACCTGCCGTGGCGCACGGAGCCGCGCGATCCTTATGTCGTGTGGATCAGCGAGGTCATGCTGCAGCAGACCCAGGTGAGCACGGTTACCCCCTACCTGCAGCGCTGGCTAGAGCGCTTTCCCACCGTGGAGGCCCTGGCCGCAGCCAACCTGGACGACGTGTTGAAGGCGTGGGAGGGGCTGGGCTACTACAGCCGCGCGCGCAACCTGCACCGCGCCGCGCAGGTCCTCGTCAAACAGCACGGCGGCCGGCTGCCGGCCGACCGCCAGGCGCTTCTAGCCCTGCCCGGCATCGGCAAGTACACCGCCGGCGCCATCCTCAGCATCGCCTTCGGCCGGCGGGCGGCGGTGCTGGACGGCAACGTTAAGCGGGTGCTGGCGCGGGTCTATGACGTGGACGAGGAGATCGGCCGCTCGGCCGCGGCGAGGCGGCTTTGGCAGCTGGCCGAGGCGCTGGTGGAGGCCGTGGAGCCGGCCCAGGCCGGCCGGCTGAACGAGGCGCTGATGGACCTGGGCGCCACCGTCTGCCTGCCCCAGCGGCCGCGCTGCCTGGTTTGTCCCCTGCACGGTCTCTGCCTGGCCCGCCAGCGGGGTACCCAAGAGGAGCGGCCGGTGCGTCGGCGGCGCAAGCCGTTGCCGCACTTCGACGTGACCGCAGCCGTGTTGCGCCGCCCCGGCCACTCCGACCAGTTCCTGATCGCCCAGCGGCCGCCGGAGGGGATGCTGGGCGGCCTGTGGGAGTTCCCCGGCGGCAAGTGCCACGACGGTGAGCCCCTGGCCGACTGCCTCCGCCGCGAGCTGGCCGAGGAGCTGGGCGTGGAGGCGACCGTAGGCCGGCTGGTCACCGTGGTAGAGCACGCATACACCCACTTCCGCATCACCCTGCACGCCTTCGAGTGCGAGCTGGTGGCCGGCCAGCCCCAGGCCATCGGCGTGGCCGACTGGCGCTGGGTCACCCTGGACGACCTGGCCTCCTTCCCCTTCGCCGTCACCGACCAGAAGATCATCGCGGCCCTCCAAAAGACGGTGGCCAACTCGTAGCGAGTTGGCCACCGTTGTACCTGCCATAGCCGTTGCCCACTCCCAGAAGGTTGGCAACGGTTGCCGGCGCGCTGGTTAGGCCGCCACCAGCACCGGCTCTCTCACCCGCTGGTCCTGGCGCTCGATGTCGTGGAAGACGGCTTCCAGCGTGTCCGCAATGAAGTCCACCTGCTCGCGCTTAATGATCAGCGGCGGCGCCAGGCGGATCACCGTGCCGTGGGTCTCCTTGGCCAGGATGCCGCGGCGTGCCAGCTCCTCGCAGAAGCGGCGGGCGCCGCCAGCCTCCGGCGTCACCTCCACGCCGATCAACAGCCCGCGGCCGCGCACCTCCTTGATGTAGGGGCTCTCGATGCGCTTCAGCCGTTCCATCAGGTACGCACCCTGCACCGCTGCGTTCTCCGCCAGCCGCTCCTCCACCAACACCCGCAGCGCTGCGCGCGCCACCGCCGCGCCCAAGGGATTGCCTCCGAAGGTGCTGCCGTGGTCGCCCGGCTTGTACAGGCCCAGGATCGGCCGATCGGCTAGGACAGCGGAGACGGGATAGACGCCGCCGGACAGCGCCTTGCCCAGGATGACCACATCGGGGCGGACGTTATCGTGCTCGCTGCACAGCATCTTGCCGGTGCGGCCCAGGCCCACCTGGATCTCATCCGCCATCAGCAGCACGTTCTCGCGGCGGCAGAGGGTCTCGGCGAACTTGAGGTAGCCGGGCGGCGGCACGTTGATGCCGTTCTCCCCCTGGATCGGCTCCACCAGGAAGGCTACCGTGTTGGGCGTCACGGCGTCCATCAGCGCCCGCTTGTCGCCAAAGGGCACGAACTTGAAGCCAGGGGTGAGGGGGCCGAAGTGCCGCTTGTACTTGGGCTCGGAGGAGAAGCTGATTACCGTGGTCGTTCGCCCGTGGAAGTTGCCCTCGCACACGATGATCTCCGCCTGGTTGTCCGGTACCCCCTTGACCTCGTAGCCCCACTTGCGCGCCGTCTTCACCGCCACCTCCACCGCTTCGGCGCCGGAGTTCATAGGCAGCATCATGTCGTAGCCGAGGAGATCGCACAGCTCCTTGGCAAAAAGGCCCAGCTGGTCGTTGAAGAAGGCGCGCGAGGTCAGGGTCACGCGGTGGGCCTGTTCCACCAGGGCCTGCACAATGCGCGGGTGACAATGGCCCTGGCTGACGGCAGAGTAGGCGCTGAGGCAGTCCAGATAGCGCTTGCCCTCTACGTCGTACACCCAAACCCCCTCGCCGCGCTCCAGCACTACCTCCAGGGGGTGGTATATGTTGGCCACGTAGGTGTTCTCAAGCTCGATGTATTCACGGGTATTCATAGGTCATCTCCTTTCTCAAGGCCAAGAAAACGGCCTGAGCAACGCTTGCCCAGGCCGTCGCAACACGTTTGCATCCAGCCATACAGGACGCCCTTGGCCCGGCTGATGCCACGACAGGTCGTTGGCGTGCCCATTCTACCACAGGCCATCGGTCCCTGGCAACCCTGGCGCGCAGCCGTTTTGCACCGAGCGTTGACAGACTCTTAACCAACCGTCCGTTTGAGCCTATTGACAACGCCAACGGCTTGTGCTATGCTTGCGGCGGCTGCGAGCCGTTGCTCCCCGCTGCAAACCCTGCCAAAGGCAGTCGTTTCCGGTGATGAGCGATACGGCCTCCATCGCTCTCCATCGCCCCGTCTGTTCCGTCTCGTCTCTGTTCTCGTTCTCATCTCACACCGGTTCAGGAGGTAAATATGGACTTCAACACCATGCTCAACCGCGCGATCCGTGCTGCTCGGCTGGACGTCACCCTCTTTCAGGAGGTGGAGCACGACAAGAGCCTCACCGGCGAAGCCCGGATGGTGGTGATCATCGTCGCCTTGCTGTTGGGCGTAGGAGGGTTCCTGGGCGGGCTCCTCTCGGGCCAGATCACCGCAGCCCTGATCGGTCTGGCGGTGGGCGTCGTCTTAGGTATCATCGGCTACTACATCTGGGCCTATCTCACCTGGTTCATCGGCACCCGGCTCTTCGGCGGCACCGCGGAGCCGGACGAGCTGCTGCGCACTCTGGGCTACGCCTATGCGCCTCAGGCCCTGGGCGTGCTGGGCTTCATCCCCTGCGTGGGCGCCTTGATCGCCTTTCTGGCCAGCATCTGGTCCCTGGTGGTGGGCGTGGTGGCCGTGCGCGAGGCCCTCAACTTCGACACCGGCAAGGCCATCATCACCGTGGTCATCGGCTGGGCGGTGATCTTCGTGGCTAGCCTGGTGCTCGGCGTGGCGCTTGGGGTCGGCGCCGCCGGGCTGGGTGCCCTGCAGGGCTCGCTCCCCTGAGCCTCGGCCGGCGGTCGTCCGGCGACGAGCCGGAGCAAATGAGCTTCAACGGCGGCGTGCAAAACACGCCGCCGTTGTTCTGTTTGCGGCGCTCCCGCTCCCCGCGGAGTTCGCACCACCAGGTGCGAACCACCGGCCGGCGCCTGGGGGCGC
>JANWYQ010000088.1 GCA_025055015.1 Caldilineales bacterium | reverse complement strand
CTAGTGACCTACTAATCTTCGACACGAACTGCCAGCCTTCACATCAACGAAACCCGTCAAACTTCTCCGCCTCGTCCCACCACCGCCCCTGCGCGTCCTTGGCGGAGAGGATGGGCGGCTGGCCGTTCAGCAGGGGCCAGGCGATACCCACCGTCGGGTCGTCCCAGCGCAAGGTGCGGTCCCATTGGGGGGCGTAGTAGTCGGTCACCTTGTAGATCACCTCCGCCCACGGGCTGAGCACGTAAAAGCCGTGGGCAAAGCCGGGCGGGATCCACAGCTGCCGCCGGTTCTCCGCCGACAGCTCCGTCGCCACCCACCGGCCAAAGGTGGGCGAGCCGCGCCGCAGGTCCACGGCCACGTCCCACACCGCGCCCACCACCACCCGCACCAGCTTGCCCTGGGGCTGGCGAATCTGGTAGTGCAGACCCCGGAGGATCCCCTGCCGAGAGCCAGAGTGGTTGTCCTGCACGAAGGAGGCCGTGATGCCGGCGGCGGCGAACTTCTCCTGCTGGTAGGTTTCCATAAAGAAGCCCCGCTCGTCGCCGAACACCTGGGGCTCGATCAGCACGACGTCGGGGATATCAGTGGGAAGAAAGCGCATGCAACGTCCTAGCAGCACCAGTAACGGTTTTGCTCAGCCCTTGTTCCACCACAAAGTCACAAGGACACGAAGGAACACAAAGCCATGGTTGCGTGGCCTTCGTGCCTCGGTGGTTTACGGTGCTGCGCCTGAACCCTTGCGACACGACCAGGCATCGCTCTGCCCGTGGACGCAACAGGCGCCCCCGGCAGGACTCGAACCTGCGACGCAGGGTTTAGGAAACCCTCGCTCTTTCCTCTGAGCTACGGGGGCAGCGCTGCCATGATAGCACATTCCGCCAGGGTTGCCAACTCTCGGAGAGTTGGCAACCTTTGGCTCTGCGCTATAATGAAAACAAGACGGCCGACGTCAGCGAGCCCTCATGCCACCAGGTCCATGCACTCAGTTTAGGCTTGGCCACGAACACTGCCCACGGGACCACAGGCCTTTTTCCCTTTGTTCAGCTCGTGTCATTCGTGGCAAGCAGCCCACCCTGCGCGCGGTGGCATGCACGCCCCTTGACACCACCTTTTGTTGCGAGGCGACTTCCATGTGCACGACCTGGCGCTGGCAACGGCTGCGGCCCGCAGTCGCAGCCCTCGCCCTGGTGATCGGCGTTGTGCTGGCCGGCAGCACAACCCAAGCTGCGTCGCCCTCTTCACCGCGCACCGTCTTCCTCCCCCTGGCCGCCAGCCATCATCCGGTGTGGCGGATTTCCGCCCTCTACTACGACGGGCTAATGACTGACGAGCCGGACGAGGCCGTCCAGCTCTGGAACGTCAGCAACCATGCGGCCAGTTTGGCGGGCTACACCCTGAGCGACGGCCGCCGCACCGCCGCGTTCCCGGCCTTGACGGCGCCGGCCGGCGCGGGCCTGTGGTGCGCCTACAGCGCCGAGGCCTTTTGGACCGTGTTCGGCTTCAAGCCGGCCTGCGAGTGGGGTCTGGACTCCGACCCCACCGTGCCAAACCTGACGGGCGGCGTGCTGCGCTTCGCCAACGCCGGCAGCCAAGCGCTGCTGCAGCGCGCGGCGCCGCTCACCTTGGTGGACGCGCTGGTGTACGAACAGGGCAACGTTAACCAGCCCGGCTGGAGCGGCCCCAGCGTGCAGCCCTACGCGCCCACCACCGCCTTCCCTGCCGAGGGCCAGGTGCTCTACCGCAAGCCCGACTGGGCCACCGGCCGGCCGATCGCCGACACCGACACGGCCGCCGACTGGGCCCAGGACCCGGCCGACCACATCACCGGACGTCGCGTCCAATACCCCGGCTGGAACCTGGAGGAGTTCGGCCGGCCGCCTCTCATCGTTGCCAGCGGCACCTTCACAGTGGCCCTGGCGCCGGACAACATCTTCGACCTGGTGAACGCTGTCCTGGCCTCGGCCCAGCGCAGCATCCGCCTGAGCAGCTACACCTTCGAGCACGTGGCCCTGGCCCAAACCCTGGCCAACCGCGCGGCTCGGGGTGTCCAGGTGGTGGTGCTGCTGGAGGGGAGCCCGGTGGGCGGCATCACCCACCAAGAGCGCTACTGCGCGCAGCTCATCGAGGCAGCAGGCGGGCACGTGTGGTTCATGGTCTCCGACCGCAACGACGCCACCCACGAGCGCTATGAGCACCTCCACGCCAAGTACGCAGTGGTGGACAGGCGCTTGCTGCTGATCAGCTCTGAGAACTTCACGCCCGACGCTATGCCCGACGACGACAAGTCCGACGGCACCGCCGGCCGCCGCGGCGCGGCCATCGTCACCGACGCCGCGCCCCTGGTCGCCCACGCGCTGGCCCTGTTCCGGGACGACCTGGACCCGGCCAACCACCGCGACCTGGTCCGCTGGACCGCGTCCGACCCCAAATACGGCGCGCCGCCGGCCGGCTTTGTGCCCAGCACCCAGTCGGGCGGCACCTTCTACAACCCCGTGATCGCTCAACCGGCGACGGTTTTCGGCGATCTCACGGCCCAGTTCGTGCAGGCGCCGGAGGCCGCCCTAGCGCCGCCGGCTTACGGCGGGCTGCTGGGCATGGTGGCCATGGCCGGGCCCGGCGACACGGTGCTGGTGGAGCAGCTCTACGAGCGGGAGCACTGGGGCCGCTCGACCGACACGCCGCAGACCGCGCCCAACCCGCGGCTGAATGCCTACCTCGACGCAGCCCGCCGCGGGGCTCGGGTGCGCATCCTGTTGGACGCGTTCTTCGACACCGGCGGGAACGCAACCACCGTGGCCTACTTGAGCCAAGTGGCGCGCGCCGAGGGGCTAGACCTAGAGGTGCGCTTGGGCAACCCTACCGGAAGCGGCATCCACAACAAGATGGTGCTGGTGCAGGCAGGCGGCCGCGGCTGGCTCCACGTGGGCAGCCTCAACGGCAGCGAGGCCTCGGCTAAGCGCAACCGCGAGCTGGCCATCCAGCTCCAGTCCAACCCTCTGACCGACTACCTGGCGGCCGCGTTCTGGCGCGACTGGCTGGCGGCCGGCGGCAACCCGTGAGCCATGCGCATCCTGGCCGTTAGCGACAAGGTTGTGCCCCTGCTCTATGGCCCTTCACTGCGACAGACCGTGGGGCAGGTTGACCTGGTGCTGAGCTGCGGCGACCTGCCCCTCTACTACATTGACTACCTGGCCAGCGTGTTGGACGTGCCCTGCTTCCTGGTGCACGGCAACCATGCCGCCGGCGCCGAGTTCGAGCACGTCAACCCCTACCAGCGTCCCCCCCGGCTGTTCATGGACTTGGACGAGCGCACCATAGTGGCGAGGGGGGTGATCCTCGCCGGCCTGGAGGGCTCCATTCGCTACAACCGCAACCCGCGGTTTCAGTACACTCAGGCGGAGATGTGGCGCAAGGCCGGCCGGCTGGCTGCCAAGCTGGCCTGGAACCGGCTGCGCTACGGCCGCAGCCTGGACATCCTGATCACCCACAGCCCGCCGGCCGGCATTCACGACGGCCCCGACCCGGCCCACCAGGGCTTTGAGAGCTTTCTGTGGCTGATGCGCACCTTCAAGCCGCGCTACCTGCTGCACGGCCACAAGCACGTCTACCGCCCCGACGAGGTCACCGTCACCCAGTACGGCGCCACCACGGTGGTGAACGTCTACCCGTGGCGGATTGTGGATTTGTGACCTCGCGGACGCCGAACCAGTCCGAGCGGACGCTTCGACAAGCCTAGCGTCCCCTTCACCGGAGTACGCCGATGACCCAGCCGATGCCCACCGTCCCACAACCGGTCTCACCTGCCTCTGCGTCCTCTCCCTCGTCCCCTTCTGCTCCCCAGGTCACCGTCTTCGGCGGCGCGCGCGTGGACGGCGATAGCCCCCTGTACCGGCAGTGCGTCGAGCTCGGCCGGCTCCTGGGACAGGCCGGCTTCGTGGTGGCCACGGGCGGCTACACCGGCACCATGGAGGCGGTGCTGCGCGGGGCTGCGGAGGCCGGCGCGCACACGGTGGGCTACACCTGCACTACCTTCGACCGCGGCTTCGCGCCCAACCCCTACGTGCGCGAGGAGCGCAAGACCCCCGTGCTCACGGCCCGCATCCAGCGCCTGGCCGAGGAGAGCGACGCCTTTGTGGTGGTGCACGGCGGCCTGGGCACCCTGGCCGAGCTGGCCCTCGTGTGGAACATGATCCTGGCCGAGGAGCTGCCGGCCAAGCCCCTAGTGGTGGTCGGGCCGGAGTGGCCCAAGGTGATCAACACGGTCTACGCCGAGACCCAGATGGGCTCCTCGGCGCTGCGGCTGCTCACGCTGGTGGAGACGCCGGAGGGCGCCGTGCAAGCGTTGGCGCCTCTTGTCTTCACATCTCATGCAGCGACATAGCCACACTTTCGTCTGGAAACCTGCTCACGCTACCCGTGCCGGGTGCCTCCTGCCCCGGGCAATTTGCCGCGCGCGTCACAAGCGCGTAGAATGGGCTGACGGACGCAAACCGGTCGTTGACCAGAACGGCGTGGACGATCACCGAACCCTGGCGCCCCAGGTAGCGTCGGCGCTGATTGCTTCCATAAAGGCTCATGGGGACAAGCTTCCGGCAAACCTGCAGCCACTTGAGTCGTACCCATTCACAGCCCAGGTTGCAGTTGTAGCATGAAGTACGCCGAGCCTGTCTGAAAGCTGCGACGTCTTGGTCGCGAGGTCACGCGTTTTGGTGCAGGTAGCCACGAGATATGGCGCAACCCGGCCACCGGAGGTCAAGCGTCCGTTTCATACCATCGAACCAAAGACAAGCACCGTCTGTAACCCGTAACTTTGGCATTAGCTTCGTCGTTACATATCTTCAGAGGAGCACTGCATGGCATCGAAGATCACCCCGCGCCGCGAGGACTATTCCCGGTGGTATTTGGACGTGATCCGCGAGGCAGAGCTGGCGGAGAACGCACCGGTGCGCGGCTGCATGGTCATCAAGCCCTACGGCTACAGCCTGTGGGAGGCGGTGCAGGCCGGCCTGGACCGCCGCTTCAAGGCCACCGGCCACGTCAACGCCTACTTCCCCCTCTTCATCCCCAAGAGCTTCCTGGAGCGCGAGAAGGAGCACGTCGAGGGCTTCTCGCCCGAGCTGGCCGTAGTCACCATCGGCGGCGGCGAGGAGCTGGCCGAGCCCCTGGTGGTTCGCCCCACCTCCGAGACCATCATCGGCTACATGTACTCCCAGTGGGTGCAGAGCTACCGCGACCTGCCCATCCTGATCAACCAGTGGGCCAACGTGGTGCGCTGGGAGATGCGCACCCGCCCCTTCCTGCGCACCCTGGAGTTCCTCTGGCAGGAGGGCCACACCGCCCACGCCACCGCCGAGGAGGCCCTGGCCGAGACCATCCAGATGCTGGAGGTCTACGCCGACTTCGCCATCAACGACGCCGCCATCCCCGTGATCAAGGGCAAGAAGAGCGAGCGGGAGAAGTTCGCCGGCGCAGTGGAGAGCTACACCATCGAGGCCATGATGGGCAACGGCTGGGCCCTGCAGAGCGGCACCAGCCACTTCTTAGGCCAAAACTTCGCCAAGGCCTTCGACATCAAGTTCCTGGACCAAAACAACGAGATGCAGTACGCCTGGACCACCAGCTGGGGCCTCAGCACCCGCATCATCGGCGCCATCATCATGACCCACGGCGACGACCAGGGCCTGCGCCTGCCGCCGGTGATGGCCCCCATCCAGGCCGTGATCGTGCCCATCTACAAGAAGGACGAGGAGCGGGCTGCGGTGATGGCCTTCGCCCGCAACGTCGAGGCCCAGCTCAAGGCTGCCGGCATCCGGGTGCGCCTTGACGACCGAGAGGAGCTGACCCCCGGCTTCAAGTTCAACGACTGGGAGATGCGCGGGGTGCCGGTGCGGGTCGAGATCGGGCCCAAGGACGTCGCCAACCACGCAGTCGTGCTGGCCCGCCGCGACAGCTCCCGCGAGATCGAGGCCGCCGGTGGCCCCAAGGCCAAGCTGTTCGGCGTGCCGGCCGACGGCGCGGCCGCTGCCGTGCAGGACCTGCTGCGGGAGATCCAGGCCAACCTGCTAGCCCAGGCCACCGCCTTCCGCGACGCCAACACCCACACCGGCATCCGCTCCTACGACGAGTTCAAAGAGGTGCTGGAGAGCAAGGGCGGCTTCCTGCGGGTGCACTGGGCCGGCAGCAGCGAGGACGAGGACCTGATCAAGGCCGAGACCAAGGCCACCATCCGCTGCTATCCGCTGGACACCCCCGAGGGCGAGGGGGTGTGCTTCTACACCGGCCAGCGCACCTCCCGCGTGGCCATCTTCGCCCGAGCCTACTGAGCGGAGCGACCGGGTTGTCAGGACGGTTTGCAGGGCCTCGGCGCCCTGGCGTCAGCCTCTCAAGATATGTGGCAGTGCTGCGCAGCCTGCTGGTGGCGCTGCTGCTGACGTCGGCCTTTGCGCCGGCGCCTGTGGCTGCGCAAGCTGCTGTCGCGGGCTCGCAGCCCCTGCCCTGCGCCGAGGTGGTGGTCAGCCCCCTCACCGGTGTTCCGACCGTTTTGCGGGGGTGCAATCCTCCGGCGGCCGGCGAGGCCGACCCGGCGGCCGCCGCCCGCGCCTTTTTGGAGCGGTACGCGCCTGCCCTGGGCCTGGCTGACGCTGGAGAGCTGGCCCTGCTCTCCGTGCGCCACGGCCTTAGCAGCGCCCATGTGCGCTTTCAGCAGACGGTAGCCGGCCTGCCCGTGCTGGACGCCTACGTCTCCGTCCACCTTGACCGAAATGGCCGCGTCCAGGTGGTGCACAGCAGCGCCCGGAGCCGGCTGGCCGTGGACCCGGCGTCCATCGCCGTAAGCGCAGAGCAGGCCGCTGCAGCAGCCAAAGAGGCCGTCGGCCTGGTTCGGCTGCGCCGAGAGGGGCCGCCGCCGGAGCTGGTGGTCCTGGCGGAGGGAGAGGACGTCGGCCGGCTGGCCTGGCGGGTGATGCTCCTGGCCGCCGAGCCCCAGGGGGACTGGGAGGTGCTGGTGGATGCGGTCACCGGCGCCGCCATCAAGCGCTACAACCGGCTCATCTTCAACCGGGCCCAGGTGTTCATGCCGAACCCCGTGCAACAGCTCCTGCCCATGCCCAGCGACGTTGCCCAGCCGCCCGCGCTGCAGGCGGTCGTCCTCCAGGGCCTGGACGGCAGCGGCTGGCTGCGGGGTGAGTACGTAGACGTCACTGCCCCGCGCGGCTACTTGCCGGCCACTGCCTTCGCGCCCGACGGCAAGTTCCTGTACCAGCCCGGGGACCCGCGCTTCGAGGAGGTGATGGTCTACTACCACCTGGACGCCACCCAGCGCTACCTGCAGTCCCTGGGCTACAGCAACCGCAACACCCCGCCCAACGGCATCCGCGACCGAGTGACCCACGCCAGCCCCCACTGGTTCGCGCACGACCAGTCCTTCTACAGCATCAGCGACGATGCCCTGCACTTCGGCGACGGCGGGGTGCCGGACGCTCAGGACGCCGACATCATCGTCCACGAGTACGCCCACGCGCTGCACCACGACCAGGTAGTCTGCTGGGGCGGCGGCGAGATGGCGGCCATCGGCGAGGGATTTGCGGACTACCTGGCCGCCAGCCGCTTCGCCGACGTGGGCAGCGACCCCGCCTGCATCGGCGAGTGGGACAGCTACGGCTACTCCCAAACCCCTCCCTATTGCCTGCGCCGGGTGGACCGGGACCTGCAGTACCCCGTGCACTTCAGCGGGGACCCCCACGCCGACGGCCAGCTTTGGAGCCGCGTGCTGTGGGACGTGCGTCAAGCGGCCGGCCCGACGGTGGGCGACACCCTGGCCCTAGAGGCGAACTTCTACATGCCGTGCGGCGCTACCCTGGAGGCGGCCGGCCGTGCGCTGTTGGACGCGGACCAGAACCTGTTCGACGGCGCCCACCGGGAGGCCATCGTCAAGGCGCTGGCCGCGCGCGGGCTGTGGCCCCTGCCCGCGCCGGCCTTTCTCGAGCCGGCTCAGCCGCTGTACTTGGCGCCGGGCTCGCCCCTAGCCATCCGCTGGACCTCGGCCGACGGCTTGGCTGCCGCCTACGAGCTGCAGTACAGCCTAGACGCCGACGCCGTGGGCGAGCGGGCTGAGAGCTTCGCCGCCGGCCGCTTGCCGCCCGACTTCCTCTCCTACGGCAACCAGCTCTGGCGCACGGCCGGCGGCGCGGCCCAGGCCGGCGCAGTTGGCCATGGCCAGAGCAGCAGCCTGGCGCTGGAGGTGGACGCGCCGGCGGGAGGCCGGCTCAGCTTCCGCTACCGCGTCAGCTCCGAGCCGGGGCGGGACTTCTTCGAGGCGCTGGTGGATGGCCAAACGGTGTTGCGGGCCAGCGGCGAGACGCCGTGGACCACTTTCGAGGTGAACCTGACGCCGGGCCCCCACGTGATCACCTGGCGCTACCGCAAGGACAGCACCGTGAGCGCAGGCCAAGACAGCGCCTGGCTGGACGAGGTGCGGCTGAGCGGCGTCCGCTTGGCCCAGTGGCGGCCCATCGGCCTGCCGGCCGGCGGCCAGACGACCGCCGTGGTGTGGCCGACACCGGAGACGGGAGGCGCAGTGATACGGCTGCGGGTGCGCGCGCGGCTGGGCCAGGCCACCGGCCCGTGGCAGGTCTCCCCGGTTGCCATCATCCTGGGCGAGCCGACAGCGCTGCGCGTGGGTTCGTTTGGGGCCGAGCAGGGCCGACAGGCCTTGGCGGCAGCAGGCTGGTCGGCGTTGGCCCTGGCCGCGGTTGCGCTGCTGGGCGTGGCCCGGCGTCGGCGGCCGTAAGTTCCATCTGCCGCGCAACTGTCCCACAAGCGAACACGCGCTGCCGGCCGAGGTGCTCAGAGGCCTCGGCCGGCAGCGCGTGTTGATGACCGGCGGGCAGCCAGGGAGATCACGCGGGCACAGCAGCCCGGTCGCGCTCCGCCATCGCCCGGTTGATGAAGTCCACGATCTCCTGGGTACTGGTGCCGGGGCCGAACACCGCCTTGATGCCCATCTGCTTGAGGGGCTCGACGTCCTCGTCGGGGATGATCCCGCCCACCAACACGACCACGTCCTCCAGTCCGTTCTTGCGCAGCAGCTCCACCACCCGGGGGCACAGGGCCATGTGCGCGCCAGAGAGAATGCTCAGCCCCACCACGTCTACGTCCTCCTGTAGGGCGGCCTCGGCGATCATCTCCGGCGTCTGGCGGATGCCGGTGTAGATCACCTCGAAGCCGGCGTCCCGCAGCGCGCGGGCCACCACCTTGGCGCCTCGGTCATGGCCGTCGAGGCCGGGCTTGGCGACAAGCACACGGATCTTTCGCTCGGACATGGTCTCCTCCTCCTGGCTGTCCGTTCCCGAGCAGCGCGCCGGGAACCGGGACTGGTTGCTGTGCGATGGTCGTTGACATCAACGTCCAGCGTTTGCTGGCAATTGTACCATTGGGCACAGAGAGAGTCAAAGCACGGCGCAGCCGGCCTACAGCCTAGCCGCCGGGCGCCAACGCGAAGTCGAACTCCCCCACCCGCTGACTGGCCACCGTCGCCCCGGCCGCGTTGACCCCTAGCACCACGTAGAAGTGGTTGACCAGGGGATTGCCCAGGCCGCTTGCGGGGTCGGAGTAGGTCACCGGGTTAGGGAAGGGCAGGTTGAAGCCGGCCCGCTGTGTGCTGCCTTCCGCCGTGAAGTAGGGGCTCTCGCCGCGGTGCACCTGATAGGCCATGTTGGGGGACACGTGGGCCCAGGCCAGGTTGATCGCGCCGCCGCTGCCGCCGATGGCCACCGCCGGCGCCTGAGGCGGCGCCGCCGTCAGCACGAAGTTCTGCGTGACCACGGCGCCGCCGCCCACCGTGAGCCCGGCCACGTCCGCCGGCAGGTAGCCGTAGGCCGAGGCCCGAGCCGCGAAGCTGCCGGCCGGCACGGTCGTGGCATAGTGGCCGGCTCCGTCGGCGGCAACCTGCCCCTGGTAGCCCACGGTGCGGGTGACGGCTACGGTTGCAGCGGCGATGGGGCTGCCGTCGTGGCTGGCCGTGACCTGGCCCTGGAGCCGGCCGGTGCGCAGGCAGTTGCTCATGTGGGCTGTGGCGGCCACGGCTGCCCGCACGAAGTCGGTGAAGTAGGCCATGTCCAGCCGGGAGAGCTGGTCGTTGCTGGTGTGGTAGTAGGGGTTGAAGTCGTTGGGGCTGCCGCGGTAGTCCTCGATGCCCAGGATGGCGGTGTAGCCGCGGCTCCAGAAGGAGGCGTGGTCGCTGGCTCCGGTGCCGTCGGGCACGATCTGAGGGATCAGGTCGAGGCCATAGGCGGCGATCACGTCGGCGAAGAGGTCGGCCAGGTCCAGGGTGGCGGGCAGGTTGGCGTTGGCGTGTAGGTCAATGTCGGGCGGGCTGCCCGGCGTGTTCCAGCCGATCATGTCCAGGTTGATCACGCCCAAGATGTTCTCGTTGCGCTGGGACGCGCGGCGCGCGTAGGCGTCGCTGCCGATCAGCCCTTGCTCCTCGCCTGTCCAAAAAACGAAGCGCAGGGTGCAGTCCCACTGGTACTGGCTGAGGATGTCGGCCGCGATCAGCGTGCCCACGGCGCCGCTAGCGTTGTCGTCCGCGCCGGGCGCGCGGCCGCTGGGCGGCATGTTGTCCAGGTGGCCGCCGACGATGTAGATGGTGCCCGGCGAGGCGACGCCCCGCAGCTCCCCGATGACGTTGGGCGGCCAGGCGGTGCGGTAGGTGTGGTACTCCACCGACAGCCCTAGCGCCGCCAGGTGTTCACCCACGTAGCGGGTGGCCTTGCGCACGGGCTCGCCGCTGAGGGTGTTGCGGGTGGTGATGGTGTACGGCGCGCCCTCCACGACCACCGGCCACTCGCCGCTGAGGTCGCCGGTGTACTGGTAGACCGTGGCCTGGCTGACCTGGGCGACCATGGCCTGCACCAAGGGGTCGGGCTGGGAGAGGTCGGCAAAGGCCCCAGCCGCGCCGGCCGCTGTGCGCCGCAGCAGGGGAAGGGGCTCCCGGCCGATGGGCACCACCTTCACTCCTTCGGCCTGTAGGCGCTGCACTGCGGAGGCTGTGGAGCGCAGCACCGCCTGGCGGCCGTCTGCGTAGAGCAGTCGGCCATAGGCGGCCCAGGGCACGCTGCGGCCGGGCGCCGGGTAGGCCACGAAGTACTCCGCGCCGGCCATGTCCGCGTCCAGCGCGCGGAAAGGGAGCCCGGCCGCCCGCAGCTGCGCTTGTGCGCGCACATCGGCGCCGGCCAGCATCACCTCGCCGGCCGGCGCAGTCAATCGGGCGTAGACCGGCACGCCGGTGGCTGCCAGCCGCTCCACGGCAGCCGGCGAGCGCACCTCCACCGCCACCAGCGCCACCGACGGCTGCTCCGCCGCAGCGGCCGGGGAGAGGAGGAGAAGGAGGGAGAGGAGCAGGAGGGGGAGGGAGGGGTTCATGGGGCTCCGTAGTTAGACAGCCGCCAAGGCTTGCGCAGTGGGGTCTAGGTTGGCCACGAGCTGCCTGTCGAGCACCTGAAAGGCTACTTCGTGCGCTGGCAAATGAGCCGTCAGGACTTGTTCACGGCCTACCAGCAGCAAGCCGGCCACAGTTGGTGTCACCTGACCGTTCACACCAACCGCTAGCCCTAACGCCAGGGCCAGTTGTCGGTCGTCCAAATCAAGCAGACTAGCGTCGCCGCGATACCGGCGCACAAGACGTCGCAACCGCTCAAACTCCAAAGGGTCTAGATCTTCTAAACTTGTGTTCCAGACAGGTTGAGCGGTGTAATCACGCTGTCCACGGTCTGCATACAAGGAGTTTAGCTCATAAGGGTACAACGGCCGGCAGCCAGGAAGATTATGACTGTCGCGATAGCGAATAAGCATCCTGCCGTCGCTGGTAGCCACCGGCTGGTTCGAGCGTGGGACCTCCACCACAGCGACCGTGCCGCTGGGAAGGTTTAAAAAAAAGACCTGGACGTTCAACGGCGGTACAGTGCGTGCCGAAATCAACGCTTCCAAGTGGTGTGGATCGGTTTGGTGCCGTGGATGCAATCCTGTGATCTTACCGTCCTGTTCCACGCCGATAAACAGCTTACCGCCCTCTGCTTTGGCCAGACAAACCACTGTTTCCACAAGATCTGCGTCACTCAAGGGACCACGATCGCTCTTAAACTCTAAGGTGGGGGGTCTCTCCACCCTCGATCAATCGAATTAGGGAGAGAGTGTCCATAGCTACCCTAACACTTTCAGTAGTCTGCGAACATCGGCGCCTATGGAGGCTGGACGGAAATAACCCCATGGTGCCTCACCCCTACTGAAGCCATCACTGCATCCGTGCCAATAGCCATGAGTCCTGGCTCCGCGCGCCTCCGCGCTCGTCTACCGCGCCTCCACCACGAACGTCGGCACCGTGGAGCCGCCGCCTGCGGTGACGTTGAGCAGCGGCTCGGTGGACAGCCGGGTCAGGCAGGAGTCGGTGAACTCGCCGAAGTAGCAGAAGGGCGCCGTGTCGAACTGGCGGTCCAGCAGGTAGACGCGGCCGTCGGCCAGGCTGGGGTAGGGCTCGCGCGGCACTACCACCCGCTCCTGCACCACGTAGGGGGTCTCCAACGCCACCTTCAGCGCCGCCTCCCACTGGCTCTGGTCCACCGTCCACCCCAGCACCACCCCCTTGCCGCCGTAGTCGTCGTTGGGCTTGAGCACCAAGCGCTCCCGGTTGTCCAGGGTGAACTGGATGAGGTCCACGGGCCGGCCGTTGTACTCCGTGCGCCGCTCCTCCACCAGGCGCGTCCAGGGGATGTGCTCGGCTATGGCCTGCGCCTCCTCGCGGTCGAACAGGTGCGCGTTGCGCTCGTCGCTCAGCACCGCCAAGCTCCCCTTCTTGTACAGCAGCTTGCAGGCAAAGGGGTTCACCATGCACACCGCGTTGTCCAGCACCGCCCGCACCATCGCGCTCTCCGTGCCGCCCCAGTCCAGCAGCTCCGAGATCAGCACCCGCTTGTAGATCAGGTCAATCGCGAAGCCGTCCGCGGTCAGCCGACCGTTGCGGTACTCCAGGCGCCGCGGGTCCACGATGCGACACTCCAGCCCCTGCGCCCGGAAGTACTCGTCGAACAGCACGAACTCGCTGTAGGTGGGCACCTCGCCCCAGTCCACGATGGCGATGCGCGGCCGCTCGCGGCGACCCAGCCACTGCTCGTAGCACTGCAGCAGCGCGTGCAGCACCCCCTCGCGCGCCGGCAGCGGCCGCACCCGGTAGCGGTGCATGAACGCGCCCATCACCGGCAGGCCGTAGAACACCTCTGACAGCACGTCGTTGTAGGCCGAGGCCGCGGGCGTCTCCGCGTTGTACTCGTTGAACTTCAGCACCAGGCTATCGGGCAGGAAGAAGGCGTCCAGCCGCGACACCGGGCTGGGCCAACGATAGCCGGGGTGGTGCAGCGCCAGCGCCTCCTCCTGCTCCGTCAGCCGGAACTGGCGGCGGAACTCGGCGTCGGCCATGCCCACCTCGTGGATGCGGTGGAAGGCCCGCAGCAGCACCTTCACCCGCCGCTGGATGAAGTCGAACTGCTCCGGCGTCAGGAAGCGGGGGCGCAGCACCGTGGTCAGGGGTCGCTCGCCGAAGAACAGGCCCCGCTTGCGCAGCTGCGCCTCCAGCTGGGCCTGGGAGTCCTGGGCCATGGCGTCGGTCAGGAGGTCGTGGTAGTGCTGAATGGCGTCGGCCAGCATAGGGGGAACCTCAGGAGAAGGAACGTGGGGGGAGGGAGAGGCAGCGGAAAACAGGCACTGCGCAACGAGCGATGCGCGATGCGCGCCGAGCAAGGCGAAACCCGTCACGTGTAACAGAGGCCGGCATTCAGTCGTGGCCGCTGAGGTAGAGGCGGATCATCTCCTTCCAGTAGGGCCAGTCGTGGGCCCAGCCCTTCCACACCCGCAGCGCATGCCAGATGCCCTTGCTCCACAGAAGCTGCGAGAAGCGCTCGGTTTCCCAGCGCAGGGCCTCGTCCTCGCTGGTAGTGAGGATGATGTCCATGGCCCGGAGCTGGGCCAGCCGCACCGGGTCGTGCTCGTTGGCCACGTACTCGATGGGGTTGTTGAAGTAGATGTTGTTGTCGTGGTGGCCGTCGGTCCAGTCGCGGATGTCGTAGAGGCCGTTCAGCCCCAGCACCCGGCCCACCAGGTAGGGATAGCGGAAGGCGAAGTTCACCGCGTGGTACGCGCCGAAGCTGGCGCCCATGACGATCATGAAGGGGTTGGGGTTGCGCTGGGTGAAGGGGATCACCTCGTTGCGGATATAGCTGTCGTACTGCACATGGCGCCAGGCGCGGTCGCCCGGCCACTTCCAGCGCGCGTACCAGCTCTCCTCGTCCACGCTGTCCACACAGAACACCTGCAGCCATCCCTTCTCGATGGAGTCCCGCATGACCTCGATCATGCCGCGGTCCTCCCACTCGTAGAAGCGGCCCTTGGAGGTAGGAAAGATGAGGAGCCGCGCGCCGGCGTGGCCGAACACCAGCAGCTCCATGTCGCGGCCCAGCGACGGGCTGTACCAGCGGTGATACTCTCGGTTCATGGCCTTCCTTTCCGAGCGGAGGGGCTGAAGAGGCGCCGAAGGGGCGACCTTGATTGTATCTGTCTGCGCGCAACTGTCAAACAGAAGTCGCCGACCTGGCCGTCGTGGGTATAATGGGAGCCATGTGGTTCCGCTCGAAGCCCCCATCGCCAGCGCAACCCAAGCCCGCCGGCGGGCCGGCCGCCTCCCCCTCGCCCCTGGAGATGGTCCTGGCCTACCACGCGGCCACCAAGCACTACCCGCACCGCTACGCCCGCGCCCTGGGCTACCTGGACTGGGACACCCAGCCCGACCCCTTTCGGCGTTACCTCGGCGCGCCGCTGCTGCCCTTGGACGAGGTCCCGCCCACACCGGCGCCCGCCTACGACGACCTGTTCCGGCCTGGCGCCGTGCCCCCGCAGCCCTTGGACCGCCGCTTCGTCTCCCAGCTCTTCTACGACTCCCTGGCCCTGTCGGCCTGGAAGGAGTACCGGGGCAGCCGCTGGTCGCTGCGGGTCAACCCCTCCAGCGGCAACCTGCACCCCACCGAGGGCTATCTGCTCAGCGGCCCCGTGCCCGGCCTGTTGGAGCGGCCCGCGCTGTGCCACTACGCGCCCTCCTGCCACGCGCTGGAGGTGCGCGCCGAGCTGCCGGAACCGCTGTGGAACAGCCTGGCAGCCCGGCTGCCCCCCGGCGCCCTGCTGGTGGGCCTCACCTCCATCTACTGGCGGGAGTCGTGGAAGTACGGCGAGCGGGCCTTCCGCTACTGCATGCACGACGTGGGCCACGCGGTGGCTGCGGTGACCATCGCTGCGGCGGCCCTCGGCTGGCAGTTGGCGCTGGCGGAGGGCCTGGCCGACCGCGACCTGGCCGTGCTGTTGGGCGTCCACGGCCAGAGCGGCGAGGAAGCGGAGCATCCCGACTGCCTGCTGGTGCTCTACCCGCCCCACGGCAGCCTGCCCGCGCAAACAGTGATTGCCGGGCTGCGGCTGGAGCGGGCGCTGGTGGAGGCCTGGGCCGCCCTGCCCTTGGCCGGCCGGCCCAACGTCCTCAGCCCTGAGCACCACCCTTGGCCCATCGTCCAAGCGGTGGGGGAGGCCACCGAGCGCAGTGAGCCGCCGCCGGCCGACTACGTCTCGCAGCCGCCTGCGCCTCCGCCCCCGCTCGCCCCGCCCCGTCCCGGCCCCGTCTCCGCGCGGCAGATCATCCGCCGGCGGCGCAGCGCAGTGGCCATGGACGGCGTCACCGGGCTGGAGCGGGACGCCTTCTACGCCATGTTGGCCCACGTGCTGCCCGGCCAGATGCCCTTCACCGCGCTGCCCTGGGCGCCGGCGGTGCACCTGGCCCTCTTCGTGCACCGGGTGCGGGGGCTGGCGCCGGGGCTCTACCTCCTCGTCCGCGACCCGGCGCAGCGGGAGGAGCTGCGATCTGCCCTACACCCGGCCTTCGCCTGGCAGCGGCCGGAGGGGTGTCCAGAGTGGCTGGACCTGAGCCTGCTGGCCCCCGGCGACGTGCGGCTGGCTGCTCAGGGGATCGCCTGTGGCCAGGAGATCGCCGGCCACGGCGCGTTTGCCGTCGGCATGGTGGCGCAGTTCGCCGAGCGGCTGCAGCGCCACGGCGCCTGGTTCTACCGACGGCTACACTGGGAGACGGGCGCGATCGGCCAGGTGCTCTACCTGGAGGCAGAGGCGGCCGGGCTGCGGGGCACCGGCATCGGCTGCTTCTTCGACGACTCCATGCACGCGCTGCTGGGCATGGCCGGCTATCGCACCCCGGGCGACCCCGACCTGCGCTACCAGACCCTCTACCACTTCACCGTGGGCGGGCCGGTGGAGGACCCCCGCCTGCGGACGTTGCCGCCCTATCCGGCGGAAGGGGTGGCCTCGCCGCAAGGCTGAACGCGCTGAGTGGACCGGACATCGGCTCCGGCCGAAAAAAAGGCCAGCCCCCATCGTGGATGGGGGCTGGCTCGACTAGGAGGGAGGGGCCAGGTTGGTTGGGGAGGTGATGGTGGCGACGGGTGGGCTCGAACCACCGACCTAGGGATTATGAAGCCCTCGCTCTGGCCACCTGAGCTACGTCGCCACGGAAATGGCTGACAGCAGCGCTGTCAGCCATCGTCAGTAGCGGGGGCAGGACTCGAACCTGCGGCCTTCGGGTTATGAGCCCGACGAGCTGCCACTGCTCCACCCCGCATCGCATGTTGCATTATACACAATTCAGCAGCCGAGTCAAGCCTACTGCCGTCCGATGAGTCGCCGCCACCATCCCTGCCAGCCGGGCTGCGGCGTGGGCGTCGCAGTAGGTGCACCCACCTGGCCGGCCTGGTCGCCCACCACGCGGATCGCTACCTCGTCGGGGAAGGTCCAGCCCAGGTCCACCCGGGCCCGCTTGATCACGTAGCGGTCCGTCTTAACCTCCTCCAGGAGCCGCTGGTTCTCCTGCAGCCGCTGTCGCTCCAGCTCCACCTCCGCCTGCCACTGCGCTTCCTGGGCCTTCAGGTCGCGATGGGCAATCACGCGGCTGGTGTAGCTAAAGCCCAAGGCCACCACCCACGCCAAACCCACCAAGAGCACCAACTGCTTGGGGGTGAAGCTAATCGGCGGCGTCTTCGAGGACATGGAGGCTCCTGGGCCAACCGAGGCCGGAACAAATAGTCCCAGATGCGCGCATCTGGGACCAGGGCTCCGTCTGAGGTGCCGAAGGAGGGATTTGAACCCACACGGGCCAATGCCCACTACGCCCTGAACGTAGCGCGTCTGCCAGTTCCGCCACTTCGGCTCACTTTCGAGTGCGAGTTTACCACTATTGGCCCAAAATGTCAAACTCGCCGGAGGCCCCTCAAGAGCTGCCCGGCGAGTCGTCTGCCCTACGGCTGCTCGCCGTCGGCCGGCCGCACCACCTCTTGCGTCACCATGTACCACTGCGGCAGGGTCAACAGACGATCGGCAGGGGTGTTGAGGCGGCCCACCTGCGCCGCTTTCACCTTCTCGTTCACGGCGAAGGTGTACACGTCGAAGTAGAGGGGCAGCGCCGGCAGCTCCTCGGCGAAGATCTGCTGAAACTCCTCGTACAGCCGGAAGCGCTGGCCGGGATCCACCGTCGAGCGGCCCTGCTCCAGCACCTCGTCCGCCCGCACATGGTCCCAGCCGGTGTAGTTCTGGCCGTTCTCGATCTGGGTCGAGTGCCACAGGGGATACGGGTCGGGATCGCCGCTGAGCTGCCAGTGCACCAGCGCCGCCTCGAAGGTCCGCGGGCTCAAGTAGTCGGCTGCCAGGCTGATGATGTTGACGACCTGGGGCTTCACGGCCACGCCCAGCGGCGCCCACTGCTCGGCCAGCGCGCTGAGCAGCCCCTCGTGGTCGCCCACGGCCACGAAGGCCAGCGGCTTGCCGCCCTGGTCCCGCACGCCGTCGCCGTCGGTGTCCACCCAGCCGGCCTCGGCCAGCATCTGGGCGGCCTGTTGCCGGTTCGGCGCCGGCCGCGGCGGCGCGGCGTAGGCCCAGGTGCCCTGCATGATCGGACCATAGGCCGGCACCCCCTGGCCCGCCAGCGCACGATCTATCAGCGCCTGCTGGTCCAGGGCCAGCCAGAGCGCCTGGCGCACTCGCTTGTCGGCAAAGAACGGCGCGTTGGGGTTGGTCAGGTTGAAGTATAGGAAGGTCTCGCCGGCCAGCGGCGCGGACAGCAGCCGAACGTCCGGCCTAGCGGCAACCGTCCTCAGGTCCTGGCCGAGGACCTGGCTCACGCCGTCGGTGCGGTCGGTGAGAAAGGCCGCCAGGGCGCTGGCGTAGTCGGGATGGAACACGAACTCCACGGCCTCCAGGTACGGCTTGGGGCCGTCGAAGGTCGGGTTGGGCTCTAGGCGCAGCTTCTCGGCGTCCAGCCTCGCCACCCGCCAGGGCCCGGTGCCCACCGGCTGTAGGTTGAGCAGCGAGCGAGGCATCTCTGCTACCGGGACCTTCTCCCACAGGTGCGCCGGCAGGATGCCGAGGGTGTTCTCGTAGAGGAAGGGCGCGTAGGGCTCCTTCAGGCGAAACTGGACGGTGTAGTCGTCCAACTGGGTGGCCTCGACGTTGCGCCAGAGCTCGGCCAGGAAGGAGGGCGCCGGGAAGCTCGGATCGGCGAACTCATCGCTCTGCAGCACCCCCACCGTGTAGAGCACGTCGGCGGCGGTGAACGGCGCGCCGTCGTGCCAGCGCACGTCCCGCCGCAGGTGGAAGACGTAAACCGTCTGCGTGGGATCAATCTCCCAGCGCTCCGCCAGAGCCGGCTGCAGCTCCCCGCGCTGGTCCAAGCGCACCAGGCCCTGGAAGATCAGCTCGCTCAAGTCTCGGTCGAGCTGGTTGGTGAAGCCCAGCAGGGGGTTGATGGCCTGCGGGATCCCCACCACCGCCTCCTGGTAGACGCCGCCGGGGGCAGCTACGGTGACGCTGGTGAACTGGGGGGCCCGCGACGCCAGGACGGCCGCCAGCAGCAGGATGCCTAAGAACGCAATGATCGCTTGCCAGCGAATGGCGCGGCCCACGCAGCTTCCTTTCAAACAAACAGAGCCGCGTCGCACAGGGTGCAGACGCGGCCACGGAAGAGGTCTGACCTGCAGAGGACGTCAGGAGATGATCACCACGATCAGCGAGACGACGAAGAAGAGGCCGCTGACGATGGCGGTCAGGTTGAAGATGGTGCGCTCCAAGCCGCGGCGGCTGGCGCGAAAGCTGTCGCTGCCGCCGAAGACCGCAGGGCTGCCCATGTTCTTGGACTGCAACAGCACCAACCCAACCAGGGTTAGGGCCAGGATGATCTGGACGATGTAGAGTATCAGTTGCACGCTGGTGTTGCCTCCGATGGACTAGCGGCGATTATACCACGGCCGGCCGGGCGCTGCAAACCGCACATCACCTTCGCCGGCCCCTCATCCGACGGCTACCAGCCACAGGAACTGGTAGGGCTCCAGCTGCAGGCCGCCGTCCAGGGTCAGCGTGCGGCCGGTCACCAGGTCCTGGAAGATGTAGCCCAGGCCGTGGATTCGCACCAGGCTGGCCGCGAGGGTCTGGGGGTGCTCGGAGAAGCTGGCCAGCGCGAGAACCCGCTGGCCGCCGTGCTGGCGCACGTAGCCGAAGACGTGGGGGTTGCCGGTCTCGATCACGGCCGTGTCGTGGCCGGCGAAGGCGGGGTTCTCCTGGCGCAGGGCGATCAGCCGCTTGAGGCCCTGGTACACCCGCCCCTCCACGGTGGTGGGGTCGTGGCGCCGCTGGTAGCGCTGCCAGTCGGCGTAGGGGCGATGGACCCACCGGCTGTCGGCGGCCTTGGCAGGGTCGTTGGCGTAGCTGTAGTCGTTCAGGGTGGCCACCTCGTCGCCCAGGTAGATCAGCGGGATGCCGCCCATGGAGAGGATCACGCTGTGGATCAGCAGGATGCGGCGCACGGCGTGGTCGGTCTCCAGGGGGTTTTGCTCCCGCAGCCCCTTCTCCAGGCCGGCCAAGGAGGCGCAGGTGCCGGAGATGCGCGCGTCGCCGGTCTTAGGGTTCTCCTGGAAGGGCAGGCCGCGGGCAAAGCTGCCGGGGAAGCGGCCGGTGTAGAAGGCGTTCAAGAACTGGCGGTGGTGGAAGCCGTTGATGCCCACCCGCGCCGCGTCGCCGTCGTCGAAGGTCCAGCCGATGTCGTCGTGGCAGCGGACGTAGTTCACCCACGCGCAGCCGGGGCTGATGCGGAAGCGATCGCGCATGGACGCGTGCAGCAGCTTCACCTCGCGCGTGGCCAGGGTCTCCCACAGCAGCGCCATTAGCAGGGGGTTGTAGGAGAGCTGGCACTCCTCCGGCGAGATGTAGCGGGCCACCTCGTCCGGGTGGACGATGGCCTCCGACTTGAAGAGGAGGGCCGGCGCGGCGATGCGGGCCAGCGCGTTGAAGGCCTGGATGATCATGTGGGCCTCGGGCAGGTTCTCGCACGAGGTGCCCAGCTGCTTCCAGATGAAGGCCACCGCGTCCAAGCGCAGCACCTCCACCCCCTGGTTGGCCAGGAAGAGCATCTCCTCGGCCATGCGCCGGAAGACCACCGGGTTGCTGTAGTTCAGGTCCCACTGGAAGGAGTAGAAGGTGGTCCACACCCAGCGGTTGATCTCCGGCCGGTAGGTAAAGCTGCCGGGCCGCACGTCGGGGAAGATCTCCCGCAGCGTCTTCTCGTAGGCGTCGGGCATGGTGCGGTCCGGGAACATGTAGTAGTACTCTTGGTACTCCGGGTCGCCGGCCAGCGCCCGCTGCGCCCACTCGTGCTCGTCGGAGGTGTGGTTGAACACAAAGTCCAGCACCAGGCTGATGCCAGCCGCGCGCAGGTCCTCGGCCAGGGCGGCCAGCTGCGCCATGGTGCCCAGCTTGGGGTTGACCTCCCGATAGCTGCTCACCGCATAGCCGCCGTCGTTGTCCCCCTCCGGGCACGCGAACAGGGGCATCAGGTGCAGGTAGGCCAGCCCCAGCTCCTGGAAGTAGGGAATTTTGGCCCGAATGCCCTCCAGGTTGCCGGCGAAGAGGTCCACGTAGCACACGCCGCCCAGCATGCGCTGCGACTGGAACCAGTCCGGGTCCGCCTCGCGCTGGACGTCCAGGGCCTTGAGACGGGCGGGCCGCTCCAGCCAGGCGCGCGCCGCGCTGGCCAGGATCTCCTCCAGGTGGTAGAAGAAGTCGTAGTGGCTGCCGTAGAGGTGCAGCAGCAGGCGGAAGAGGCGGGGAAAGTGGCGCTCCAGCCGGCTGCGGAAGGCCGCCCAGTCGGCGGGGTCGGCCTGGGCGGCGAAGCGCGCCTCCAGCCGAGGCAGCAGCCGCTCCAGGGAGCGCGCGGTGTGCCGATGAAGCCACATTGCGTCGGTCATGAGAGAAACCCCTGTCCACACCACGGGGCATCAGCGCCGAGGCACAACAAGAGCCAGCCGCCGCAGGCGTCCCCTCCAGCGCGCTGGCCCTGTCGAGCGAAACAACGTGGGCCGCTCTGCGCTCGACGGCAGGCTCCCTTGGACTCAGAGCTCGAGCGCCGCGTGGCCCCTTCGTGCCCCTGCGTGCTGGCTAGCCCTTCACCGAGCCGGCCAGCAGGCCGCGCACGAAGAAGCGCTGCAGGCTGAAGAAGACGATCAGCGGCAGCAGCATGGAGACAAACGCGCCGGCGGTCAGCAGGTGCCAGTCGTTGCCGCGGGAGCCCACCATCTCGGCGATGCGCTGGGTGAGCACCTGAGAGTCGGGCGACGCGCCGATGAAGATCAGCGCCACCAGGTAGTCGTTCCACACCCACAGGAACTGGAAGATGGCGAAGGAGGCCAGCGCCGGCACCGACAGGGGCAGGATCAACCGCGTGAAGATGGTGAAGTGCGACGCGCCGTCAATGAACGCGGACTCCAGGATGTCGCGCGGGAGGCTGCTGATGTAGTTGAAGAGCAGGTAGGTGGCCAGGGGTAGGCCGAAGCCGGTGTGGGCCAGCCAGATGCCTAGGAAGGTGCCGTTGAGGTTCAGCCGCACGTAGTCCTTCAGGATCGGCACCAGGGCGATCTGCAGCGGCACCACCAGCAGGGCCACCACCATGGTGAAGAGCAGCCTGCGGCCGGGGAACTTCATCCAGGCGAAGCCGTAGGCGGCAAAGGCCGCGATCAGGATGGGGATCACCGTGGCGGGCAGGGTGACGATCAGGCTGTTGATGAACGCGCTGCTGAAGTCGGAGCCCTGCACGGTGATGGTGCTGCCGTCCGGCTGTTTCACCTCGAAGGTCTTGCCGCCCAGCACCTCCTGGTAGTTCTCCAGGGTGAAGTTGGTGTTCATCACCCACTGGCGCTCCTGCACCGCCACCCGGCCGATGCGCTTGTTGCCGATCCAGAGGACGCGACGGCCGTCGGGCAGGGTGATGCCGGCGCGAAACTCCTCGAAGGTGCCCTGGGCGCCGGCCAGGTTCATCACGCCGTCCCGGTCCACCTCGGGCCCCGGCTGGAACTCCTCCACCGTCACCCAGTCGCGATGGGGGAACACCGTCCACCAGCCAGAGGTCTGGATGTCGAAGCGCGTGCGGAAGGAGGAGATCAAGAGGCCGATGGTGGGGATGGTCCAGATCAGCACCAGGAGGATGAGGGTGACGTTGACGAACACCTGGCCCCAGGAGACGCCGTGCTTCTTGCGGGATACAGCTTGTGCGGTCATCAGAAGGCCTCCCGTTCGCTGAACTGCTTGAGGTTGTAGACCATCACCGGCAGCACGGCGATCAGCAACACGATGGCGATGGCCGAGCCATAGCCGGAGTTCTGGTTGGTGAAGAGCTCTCGGTAGAACTGCGTGGCGATTACCTGGGTGCCGAACTGGCCGCCCGTCATCACCTGCACCACGTCGAAGATCTTCAGGGTGAAGATGATCACGGTGGTGGTGACGGTGATGACCGTGCCCCGGATGTAGGGCAGCATGATGCGGAAGAAGATCTGTACCTCGTTGGCGCCGTCCACCCGGCCGGCCTCCATCAGCTCCGTGGGGATGCCCTTGATGGCGGCCGAGAAGATGGTCATGGCGAAGCCGGTCTGCAGCCAGATCATCACCACGATCAGGAACAGGTTGTTCCAGGGCGCGATCTCCGACGCCGCCTTCCACGCCACAGGCTGGTTGCCGGTGAGGCTGGTGTAGATGGCGTTCAACATGCCGATGTTGGGATTCACGGCGTAGATCATGTTCCAGATCACGCCGGCGCCCACCATGGAGATGGCCATGGGCATGAAGATCAGCGACTTGGCCAGGCGCTCGTAGCGGCTGCGGTCGGCCAAGACCGCCACCAACAAGCCGAAGACCACGGTGAACAGCGCGCCGAAGGGGATCCACAGCAGCACGTTGTTGCGGAAGGCGATGAACATGTTGCGGTCGGTGAACACCGCCTGGTAGTTGGCCAGCCCCACGAAGTTCTGCGCGTTGCGGTCCAGCAGGCTCAGGTAGAAGGTACGCACCGTGGGAAAGGCCAGATACCAGAAGAGGATCGCGATGGCCGGCCCCACGAACACGAAGGGCTGAAGCCGCGACCGCCAGGCATCGCCCAGCTGCTCTACCAGCCAATTAGCCACTACATACAGCAGCGCCACGCCGCCCACGCCCCAGACGATGGCCACGATGGCGATCACCCCCTTGGGGGCTTGGCTGGCGCGCAGGAACTGAAACCCCCAGTACAACACCAGGAAGGTGACGATAGGCACGAACAGGGCGATGAGGATGCGGCCCAGGTTGGTGGCCATCCAGTCCAGCGGTCCTCGAGGCTTCACCTCCCTGGCCTCGATCGGAGCGTGTCTTTGAACGGTGGTTTCGGTGAACTCGTCCATCGTCGCCTCGCTTGTAGAGTAGGATCTGATCGCCTGGCCCAGCGATCAACCGGGAGGCTCGCCTGAGCTGAGCAGAGCGGAGGGGGAGGGGAAAAGGCGGGGCTGCCGGCCTGGCCGAAGCGGCAGCCCCGCCGCGCGGCTAGGCCGATCGCCGAGGGAGAACGCCGCCGAGCAGGGCGTCGGATGGCGCCGGGAGCCACAGCCGGAGGCGTTTCCACCTCGCGATCGGCTGTGTGCGGTTTACCGCGGCCAGGACTTGTCGATCTCCGCCAGCGCCGTGTCCAGGTCCACCGCGCCGGAGAAGTAGCTGGTCATCTCCCGCCAGAAGGAGCCGGCGCCCACCTCGCCCGGCATCAGGTCCGAGGCGTCGAAGCGCACAGCCGTGGCCTGGTTCACCAGGGCGGCGATGTCCCGCTCTAGGTCGCTGCCGTACCAGGCCAGGTCCACGTCCTTCTGCATGCCCAGGGCGCCGCCGGCCGCCAGCCAGCCCTTGATGCCCTCGCCGGTGCTGAAGAACTGCATGACCGCCCGGATCTCCGGCCGATCGCGGAAGGCAGCCATGATGTCGCCGGCCACCAGGAACGGCTTGCCGTAGGCCGGGTCCACAGGCGGCAGGTAGAACACGCCGTAGTCCTTGCCGTACTGCACCCCCTGGGGGAAGAAGGCGGTGATGAAGTTGCCCTGGCGGTGCAGCCAGCACTTGGGCGGGTCCTCAAACATGGGGGTCGGCGCGTCGCCGAAGAAGGTGGTCACGATCTTGGCCCGGCCGCCGTACACCATGCGGTCGTCGTTCCAGATCTTGGCGAAGGTCTCGATGGCGCGCTTGACCTCGGGCGAGGAGAAGGGCAGCTCGCCGGCCACCCACTTGTCGTAGTTCTCCACCGAGGTGGTGCGCAGCATCAGGTCCTCCGTCCAGTCGGTGGCGGGCCAGCCGGTGGCTGCGCCGGACTCGATGCCGATGCACCAGGGGGTGTCGCCGTCGGCCACGATCTCATCCTGCAGCGCCAGCAGCTCATCCCAGGTGGTGGGGATCTTGTAGCCGGCGGCGTCGAAGTTGTCCTTGGGGTACCACACCAGGGACTTGGCGTTGAAGCGGTGCCACACGCCGTACATGGCGGGCTTGCCGTCGGCGCCGGGCATGGTGGCCATGTCCAGCCACGACTGCAGGTAGTTCTGCTTCAGCCAGCTCTCGGGCACCAGGGTGGCCGCGGGGATGACCTTGCCCTGGCGGGCGAAGGTGCCCAGCAGGCCGGGCTGCGGGAAGTCCACGATGTCGGGCACGTCGCCGGCCTGGACGCGCACGGTGATGCTGGCCTCGAACTCCTTGGAGCCGGTGTACTGGATGTCAATCCCGGTCTCCTGCTCGAACTCCTTGACGGAGTTGTCGAAGCGCACTGCGTCCTCGTCGGTGAAGGGGCCGGTCATGGTGACCACGGTGCCCTTGTACATGCCCTTGTAGGCGTTGGCCAGCTCGGTCAGGCCCTTGGCCGCAGCCGCGTCGGCCTTGGGGTTGGCCGCCGCAGGAGCGGCTGGCTGAGCTGGCTGCTGGGGCGCCGCCGGCTGGGCGGGCGCTGCAGGCTGGGCGCCGGGGCAGGCCGTCAGCACCAGGGCCGCCGCCAGCAGCAGGCTGAACAGGACGAAAAGCTGTCTCTTCATGGGGAACTCTCCTCCGGAGATGGAAAGATGGGTTGGAAACCGATCGAACGACCGAGACACGACAGCAGGGGCGTTAAACTCTTGGTTTCGCGGGGATCCTCCCTCCTTTCGTTCAAGGGTTAGGCGGCGGCGCCGTGGTGCGCCGCACCACCAGCTCGATGGGCAGCTCAACGCAGGCCGTGGGCAGGCTGGGGTCGTCCATCAGCCGCAGGAGCAGCTCAATGCCCTTGCGGCCGGTCTCCGCCAGCGGCTGCCGCACGGTGGTCAGGCCTGCGTACTCCGCCATCTCGATGTCGTCGAAGCCCACCACCGACAGGTCCTCCGGCACCCGTAGGCCCAGGTCGGCCGCCGCCTGCATGACGCCCAGCGCCTGGGTGTCGCTGTGGGCGAAGATGGCCGTGGGCCGCGGCGCCAGCCGCAGCAAGTCATGCGCCATCTGCCGGGCCTGCTCCCGGCCGTGGTCGCCTTGGCGATGGTACTCCGGTCGAAAGGGCAGGCCCGCCTCGGCCAGCGCCCGCTGGTAGCCCAGCAGGCGATCGCGGCTGGAGGTGAAGTGGAAGGGCTCGTCCAGCCAGTCGCTGATGTAGCCGATGCGACGATGCCCCAGCTCGATCAGATGCCGGGTGGCCAGGTGGCCGCCGGCCACGTCGTCAATCACCACCCGGTGCAGGGCCGGGTGGCGGGTGTCCACCAAGATCACCGGCGTCTGGGCCTGGGCCCAGCGCCGCACGTCGTCGTCCGTGGGGGCTAGGTGGATCACAATCAGGCCGTCCACGCGATGGCCAGCCACCACGCTGCGAAAACAGGCGTCGCGGCGCTCGGGAGTCTCGACGTTGTAAACCACCAGGTCGTAGTCGCTCTCGGCGACCAGGGCTTCGATGCCGCGCAGGCGTTCAACGATGGAAGGACGGGTGAAGAAGGGGGCGATGACGCCGATGGTAAGCGTCTTGCGCAGGGAGAGCCGACGGGCGATCGGGCTGGGGTGGTAGTTCAGCTCCTCGATGACGGCCAACACCCGCTGGCGCGTCTCCGGCCGCACGTTGGGGTTGCCGTTCAGCACACGTGAGACCGTGCCGACACCTACCCCGGCCTGCTTGGCGACGTCGTAGATCGTGACAGCCACCGCTTGTCTCCTTCGACTCGGGCACGCTGCGCTGCGTTTGGAAGCGGTTCCAGTATAACCAAAGTTAAGAATTTGTCAAGAAACTGTTCGCCCCCTGGCTCGCCGCAGACAGCCCTGCGACCGGCGCCCATCAACGCCCGTCTCCCGCTGTTGTGCCACGGGCGCTGCCCCGCCTCTTGCGCCGATCAGCGGCCGGGCTGTCCGTCAGAACACGCACACCGCGATGAGATCGTTGACGTTGGTTTGGGTGGGGCCGGTGACCAACAGGTCGCCCACGGCCGCCAGGAAGGGATAGGCGTTGTTGGCCGCCAGGTGCGCGGCCGCGTCCAGCCCCAGAGCACGGCCGCGGGACAGCGTGGTGCCGTCCACCAGCGCGCCGGCCGCGTCGGTGGGGCCGTCGCTGCCGTCGGTGGCCAGGCTCGCCACCACCAGCCGGTCCCCCTCCGGAATGGCGGCCAGGCCCATCGCAGCGGCCAGGGCCAGCTCCTGGTTGCGGCCCCCGCGGCCGTGGCCTCGCACGGTGACGGTGGTCTCGCCGCCCAGGACCAGGCAGGCAGGCGGCGCCAGAGGACGCCCGCGCGCCGCCACCTCGCGGCCCAGGGCCACGGCTACCCGCGCCACCTCTCGCGCCTCCCCCTCGACGAAGGTAGAGAGCACCGCAGCGTTCATCCCTTGCCGCTGAGCCGTTCGACAGGCCGCCTCGGCCGCGGCCGCGTTGTCGGCCACGATCAGGGTGCGACAGCGCTGGAAGGCGAGGTCGCCGGCCTTGGGGGTGTCGGGCAGTGCACCGGCCAGCCCGGCCTGCAGGCGCCGGACCACGGCGGCCGGCAGCGCATCCTGCAGGCCGTAGCGCTCCACCACAGTCCAGGCGTCGGCCCAGGTGGTCGGGTCGGGCACCGTCGGGCCGGACGCAATCACGTCCAGCGGGTTGCCCACCACGTCCGACAGCACCAGGCTGACCACGGTGGCCGGCGCGGCCAGGCGGGCGAGCTGCCCCCCTTTGAGCTGCTCCAGGTGTTTGCGCACTGCGTTGAGGTCCTGGATGGGCGCGCCGCTGCGCAACAGGGTCTGGGTGGTGGCCTGCAGGTCGGCCAGGGTTAGGCCGTCGGCCGGCAGGGTGAGCAGGGCCGAGCCGCCGCCGGAGATCAGGCACACCACCAGGTCGTCGGGGCCGGCCCCGGCCGCTAGGTCCGCGATGCGCCGGGCCGCGGCGACCCCGCCCTCGTCCGGCACGGGGTGGCCTCCCTCGAGGACGGCCACGGTGGGAGGCAGGGACCACTGCGCTGCGGGGTCCGCCGCGGCGTGCCCCCGGCGGGTCAATGCCAGGCCGGCGGTCAGGTGGTCACCCAGGACCTCCGCTGCGGCCTGGGCCATGGGCAGCGCCGCCTTGCCGAAGGCGACGAGCAAGACACGGCGATAGGCGGCCAGGTCGTAGGCGACCTCTCCCACCAGTAGGCGGCGGTCGCTGCGCGCCATCGCCCGGCGCACCGCCGCGGCCGGCTCCACGGCAGCCAGCGCGGCCTGAAGGATGTCCAACACCACGGCCCGCCGCGCCGGGTCGGCGGCCAAGACGTTGGGATGAAAGCGAGGGAGTGGGGTCATGGGGCAGCCCGGAAGGCGATCGCGCGCTGCGGCTGAAGAGCGGAGAAACACACTCGGCAGACTGCAGGTGTCGGTGATTGTACCAACCTGACCACCTCCCTCGAGCCCGCGAACGAGGCCATCCGTCACGCAATGGCGTCTATCTCGCGGGCCAGGGCGAAGTCCTTGACCGTCAGCCCGCCGGCGGAGTGGGTGGAGAGGGTGAGGGTGACCCGCTTGTACTGGATCAGGATGTCGGGGTGGTGGTCGGCGCGCTCGGCCAGGTGGCCGACTGCGGCGGCAAAGGCCAGGGCGGCCGGGAAGCTGCGCAGGGTAAAGGTGCGCACGATGGCGTTGCCTTGCTGGCTCCATCCGGAGAGGCTGGCCAACGCCTGGTCAATCTGGGCCTGGGTCAGTCGCTCGTTCATGGTAACCTCCTAGAGACGTGCGGTGTGGCTGTGGTGGCCGGCTCGACCTTAAGGCTAGCGGCCTTCGACGTCTGTAGCGCGGCTCCCGCAGCCACGGCGAACAATGGTGAGGAGGCTGACCAAGGCTCCACAGCGCCAATTCGCCGAATCGCCTCCTCGCGTGGCAGAATGGGGCTCAGAGACGGTACACACTAAAGACCGATCCCAAGGAGGACGCCTGTTCCGATGACCGACACTGTAGCCGCCCTGCGCGCCGCTGCAACCGACGTGATGGCCGTGGAGGACGTAACCGAGGGCGTGGTCTCGCCCTACGCCGGCGCGCTCTCGGCCGCCCGTCCCCAGAGGCAACCACCCGCCGGGGTGCGGCTGCGAGGCCGCTTGCTCTTGCCCTCGGAGGAGGCCTACGAGCGCCTGGCCGAGCGGTTCGCTGCCCTGGGCTACACGCCTTTGCTGCGCCGCGACCCAGACCACCCCGGCGGCCACGTGGTGCTGGCCCTGCCCGGCCGGCTGCGCCAGACCCAGCCGCGCATCGCGCGGGCAGCGGCGCTCTTCGCGCTGACGGTGCTCTCCTGCCTCTTCGCCGGCGCGCAGATGGTGGAGGGGCTCACCAGCATCAACCTCAACCTGTTGGACGGCCTGCCCTATGCGGCGGCGCTGCTGAGCATCCTGCTGGCCCACGAGCTGGGGCACTACGTGGTGGCCCGACGGGTGGGCACGCCCGTGAGCTTGCCCTACTTCATCCCGGTGCCCATTCCCGGCAGCTTCGGCACCTTCGGCGCGTTCATCAACATGGCCGCGCCCCCGCGCAACCGCCGCCACTGGCTGGCCATTGCGGCCGCCGGGCCGCTGGCCGGGCTGGCCGTGGCCATCCCCGTGCTGTGGATCGGCCTGAGCCTGAGCCGAGTGCAGCCCCTGCCCACCGACCAGCCCTACATGCTGGAGGGCAACTCGCTGCTCTACGCAGCCATCAAGTACCTCAAGTTCGGCCAGCTCCTGCCCAGCAACGGCGTGGACGTGTTCATCCACCCGGTGGCCTTTGCCGGGTGGGCCGGCCTGCTGGTGACCGGCCTGAACCTCATCCCGGCGGGACAGCTGGACGGCGGCCACATCCTGGCGGCCCTGGCGGGGGAGCGGGCGGCCGGCTACGTCTTCTGGGGCATCGTCGTGGCGCTGGCAGGGCTCAGCGCGCTCTACCAGGGGTGGCTGCTGTGGCTGGGCCTGCTACTGGTCTTCGGCCGCTTCCGCATCCAGCCCCTGGACGACGTGACCGGGTTGAACAGGCCGGAGCGGCTGCTGGCTGCGCTGATGCTGGTGGTCTTCCTCCTGGTCTTCACGCCGGTGCCTATGCGCGTCGTGGTGCCGTAGGCCTACGCCACCGGCGCCACCACCGAGGGGTCGTCGTTGGCGGGCGAGTTCACCCGCCGCGAGACCGGGTAGGCGACCAGCCGATCGGCGGGATAGGGGCGCAGCACGTCCAGCCAGGCCGCCACGCCGGCGCGGTCGTCCAGCCACACCGCCTCGTGCTCCGGCAGCAACATGGCCGGCATGCGGTCGTGGATAGGGGCGATCAGCTCGTTGGGCGGGACGGTGACGATGGTGAAGGTGCGCAGCAGCGAGCCGTCGGCCGCCTGCCACATCTCCCACAGGCCGGCGAAGGCGAAGGGCTCGCCCGACTTGAGGGCGATGCGCAGCGGGATCTTGCTGCCGTCCAGCTTCTGCCACTCGTAGAAGCCGTCGGCCAGCACCAGGCAGCGGCGGCGATGGAGGGCAGCGCGGAAGCTGGGCTTCTCCGCCAGCGTCTCGGCGCGCGCGTTGATCATGCGGTCGCCCACGGCCGGGTCCTTGGCCCAGGAGGGAACCAGCCCCCAGCGCAGCAGCTGGATGGCGTGGGGCTCTGCGTTGAGGATCACCGGCAGGTCCTGGCGAGGCGCCGCGTTGTAGCGCGGGACCAGGCCCTGGGGCGGCAGGCTGGCCTGGAAGCGCTCGGCCAGCCGCGCCGGGTCAATGAAGATCGAGAAGCGTCCGCACATGGCGCACCTCCTGAAGTGCCGGGGTGCTGCGAGCATCCCGAGCCGAGCATCCCAAGCACGGATTGTACCCCTTGGAGGCTAACTGGTCCAGCCCGGCGGCAGACCGATCCAGCCTCTTGGGCCGGAGCACGGCAGCCGCTGCGTTCGCAGGCTGGACCGATCTGGGGTATAATCGGCCCATGACCTCACACACCTCCCCTCCCCCGCTCTATCGCGAGGAGCAGCGCTTCCGCAGCCTGTGGCTGTGGTTGCTCGTCCTGTTGGTCGTTGCCCTCAATTGGTGGATCTTCTTGCAGCAGATCGTGCTGGGCAAGCCCGCCGGCAATCGCCCCGGGCCCGACTGGTTGGTGTGGGTCATCTGGTTGCTCTTCGGCGTTGGCCTGCCGATCTTCTTCTACCGCTTGGCTCTGGTAGTAGAGGTCCACGACGACGCGGTCCATGTGCGCTTTGCCCCCTTGGTCAACCGGCGCATCCCGGCCGAGGAGATCCAGGACGTGGAGGCCACCACCTACCGCCCCGTGCGCGAGTACGGCGGCTGGGGCGTGCGCGGGGTGAGCCGCCGCAACGTGGCCTACAACGTCAGCGGCAACCGCGGGGTGCGCTTAACCCTGCGGGACGGCAGCCGGGTGCTCATCGGCTCGCAACAGCCGGAGGCGCTGGCGACGGCCATCGCAGCCACAAAAAAGGTTGCCAACTCCCCAGGAGTTGGCAACCTCGACGGCTAGGTCCACAGGTACGGCCGCCAGGCCGGGTGCAGGCGTCCGCCGCGCAGGGGAACCGCCTGGCCGAAGCGGGGCTTGCCCGGCGGCCGGCGCAGGGCCATGCCTGCCTCCTCGGGCGTGCGGTTCCCCTTGGCCGCGTTGCACGCCTTGCAGGCCGTCACCAGGTTCGTCCACGTCCACTGTCCCCCGCGCGAGGCCGGGATCACGTGGTCTACCGTCAGCTCGTGGCGGCCCGGCTGCGCGCCGCAATACTGGCACGTGTCCTCGTCGCGCAGCAGGATGGCCGTGCGGGTGATGGGCACGTGCCAGCGCCGTGGGGCCGGCGCAGGGTGGCGCAGCCGGATCACCAGCGGCTCCGGGATGGCCAGGCTGGGGGAGCGCAGCACCCGTCCTGACGTTTCCACCAGCTGAGCGCGCTCCAGGGCCAGCAGGGCGACCGCCCGCCGCAGGGAGATCACGTGCATCGGCTCGTAGGTGGCGTTCAGCATCAGCACAGCCATAAGCTCCTCGCATGGCACCAAAGAAGAGGCCGGCGGCCCGCCGGCAGCCCGCCGCCCGATCGAACGGAGGCTGCCCGGCGCCGGACCGCCGGCCTCGCTCCTTCCCCCCCACCCGACAGCGCCGTCGGCTCCCCCGCCCGGTGAGCCAACCCTGCGCTGCGGGTGGGGGGCGTGAGCCAACACCCACCCGATCAGGTCAGGTCATCGTTGTGTCAGTTCCAGAGCGCCTGCCCGCGCTCGGCGTCCAGCTCGTAGAGGGTCTCGCGGGCCAGGAACATGATCTCGCGCAGCCAGCCGCGCAGGACCTCCATGGGCAGGTCGGTAACGGCCTCGAGGCGGCCGAAGCGGATTGCGTCGTGGAGCAGGTCCAGCTTCCAGCAGACGTCGGCGAAGCCGTCGTCGCTGAAGTCGAAGATCAGCCGCTGGCGCAGCATCAGCTCTAACATGGCACGAGTGGTCATGGCGTTTTCCTCGCTTTCTTTGAGCCGGTGGGCGCGCCGACCCAGCGGGCCGGCCCGGCTCAAGGGCAAACAAAAAGGCGTGAGACCGTCGCCTCGTCTCACGCCTGGACCGCTACCCGTGCCGGTCAGGCCTGGCCTGACCCTTGAGCGGCTACCACCTCATTGGGGGAGCCCCTCCTTGGGCGTGAGACGGGGAACTGGAGAAGGCGGGCAGGACGACGCGACCGGTGCGCGCCGCCGCGCCAGGCTGCGCAGCGCGCCGGGTGCTCGCGATCGTCCAACCGCCGCACGAAACGGCGCTGTCGTACACCGTCCGCCACAAGAAATGATGATTACCGAGCATGTTGACCCGTCTCCACAGTGGTCGCATCCAGCATACGCAGAATGCTGGAGCCCTTGATGAACACTCGACGCATGCCGGCCGGCTGGCTGACCACCAGCTGTCCCGACTCGATGAGCCGCTTGAGCGTGCTCAGGCTCACGCCCAGGAGCTGCGCGGCCTCCTCGCGGGAGTACACGGCGTTCTCGTAGATGGGCAGCTTGGTTTTCTGGCTCATCCGTCACGATCCTTGACGTGTCCAAAGATAGCGGGGGCGATGATAGCACAGCTCACAAAAATTGTCAAAAGCTCAGCAGGGGTCAGAAAGGGTCAGGACGTCGGTCTCGCAGCCGGGCCGGCCGAAGTTGGCAACTCTGCCCTTCCGCCGTATAATGCCCCGCAGACGCCAGGGATCACGGGCGAATAGCTCAGCTGGTTAGAGCGCCTCCCTTACAAGGAGGAGGTCACAGGTTCGAGTCCTGTTTCGCCCACTGCGCCATCAGGCCGTCGGCCGGCTGCGGCCGAGGGCCTTTTTCGTTGGCGCGGATCGTCCGCCGCTGTGAGGTTCACCCGTGTCGCACCTTGAGCTGCGCAAGCTGCCCAGCGTAGACCGGCTGCTGCAGGAGCCGGCTGCCCAGGCCGCGCGCGGCGCCTACGGCCACGAGCTGACCGCCCAGGCCCTGCGCGAGGCCCTGGACGCAGCGCGCCAGGCCATCCTGGCCGAGGGCCGACCCGCTCCGTCGCCGGGCGCCCTGCTGGAGGAGATGGCGCAACGGCTGCGGGCCGCCACCGAGCCGACCCTGCAGCCGGTGATCAACGCCACCGGCGTCATCGTCCACACCAACCTGGGCCGCGCGCCCCTGAGCGACGAGGCGCGAGCCGCCATGCAGGCCGCCGGCGGCGGCTACAGTAACCTGGAGTACGACCTGGAGGCCGGCCAGCGCGGCTCCCGCTACGTCCACGCCGTGGACCTGCTGCGGCGGCTCACCGGCGCCGAGGACGCGCTGGTGGTGAACAACAACGCCGCCGCGGTGCTGCTCTGCCTGACCGCGCTGGCCCGCGGCCGGGAGGTGGTCATCTCCCGCGGGCAGCTGGTCGAGATCGGCGGCGGCTTTCGTATCCCCGAGGTGATGGCCGTCAGCGGCGCCCGGCTGGTAGAGGTAGGCACCACCAACCGCACCCACCTGCGGGACTACCAGGAGGCCATTAGGCCGGAGACCGCGGCGCTGCTGCGGGTGCACGCCTCCAACTTCCGCCAGATCGGCTTCACAGCCCAGGTGAGCCTGGCCGACTTGGTGGCCCTGGGCCGGGAACACGGCCTGCCCGTGATAGACGACCTGGGCAGCGGCACCCTGCTGGACACGCGGCCCTTCGGCCTAGCCTACGAGCCGCGGGTCCAGGACAGCGTGCAGGCCGGCGCCACCCTGGTCACCTTCAGCGGCGACAAGCTGCTGGGCGGGCCGCAGGCCGGGCTGATCGTGGGCGCGGCCGACGCCATCGCCCGCCTGCGCAAGCACCCCCTCACCCGCGCCCTGCGGGTGGACAAGGTCACCCTGGCCGGCTTGGCCGCCACCCTGGGCCACTACCTGCGCGGCCAGGCGTTGGAGAAGATCCCGGTGTGGCGCATGATCGCCGCCCGGCCGGAGGACCTGGCCCGCCGCGCCGAGGCCTGGGCGGCTCGCCTGCAGGCCCTGGGCGTGGCTGCGACCACCTGGGCGGGCGAGTCCACCGTGGGCGGCGGCTCCCTGCCGGGCGAGACCCTGCCCACCCGCCTGCTCGCGCTGCCCGGCCTGCCGGCCGAGGCGCTGGCCCGCCGCCTGCGCCGGGGACGGCCCGCCGTGGTAGGCCGCATCGTCGAGGATGCCCTCTGTCTCGACCCGCGCACCGTGCTGCCCGACCAGGACGACGCGCTGGTGGCTGCGGTAGCTGCGGCGGTGAACGGCATGAACACCGATGAGCAGTGACCGGAAAGTGCCATGAACGACGTGATCCGACTGCAAGGCCGCGTGATCAAGGCCGGCCGCGGGGAGGGCCGCGCGCTGGTGTCGCCCGAGCCCATCGGCTTCTTGGGCGGCGTGGACCCCGACACCGGCGTGGTGGTGGAGCCCAACCACCCGCTCCAGGGGCAGTCGGTGGCCGGCCGCGTGCTGGTGTTCCCCACCGGCAAGGGCAGCACCGTGGGCTCCTACACCATCCTGCGCCTGGCCCGCAACGGCGTTGCCCCGGCGGCCATGGTCAACGCTGAGAGCGAGCCCATCGTCGCCGTGGGCGCCATCATCGCCGACATCCCGATGGTGGACCAGGTGCCCATCCAGCTAATCCCCGACGGCGCGTGGGTGGTGGTGGAGAACGGAGTGGTGGAGGTGCGCGAGGAGCCGACATGAGCAGCAACGGGTTTGACGCACGCCAGGGCGACCTGGTGTTCCTTAAGCTCGGCGGGTCGCTAATCACCGACAAGACGCGGCCCGAGACTGTTGCGGCGGACGTGTTGCAGCGGCTGGCGCAAGAGGTTGTGCAAGCGCGCGCGGAGGCGCCCGACCTGCACCTGCTGGTCGGCCACGGCAGCGGCTCCTTCGGCCACATGGCTGCCAGCCGCCACGGCACCCGCCACGGCGTGCAGGGCGCAGCGGGCTGGCAAGGCTTCGCCGAGGTGGCGGACGCAGCGGCGCGGCTCAACCGCCTGGTGGTGGCCGCCTTCCTGGCGGCGGGCGTGCCGGTGTGGTCGGTGCAGCCCTCGGCCGGCGGCTGGTGCGAGGACGGCCACGTCGCCCGCTGGCAGGTCGAGCTCTTCCAGATGGCGTTGGCGCGGGAGGTGGTGCCGCTGACCTACGGCGACGCCATGCTGGATGTCCGCCGCGGGGGAACCATTGCCAGCACCGAGGAGCTGTTCGTCTGGCTGGCGGAGCGGCTGCGGCCGCAGCGCATCGTGCTGGCCGGCACCGTAGACGGCGTGTACAGCGCCGACCCGCTGCAGCACCCCGACGCCATGCACTGGCCCCTGATCACCCCCCAGGACCTGCCCGCGCTGCGGGCCAGCCTGGGCGGCTCCCACGGCGTGGACGTCACCGGCGGCATGTTGAGCAAGGTGACGGAGATGTGTCGGCTGGCGGCGCAGCAGCCAGGGCTAGAGGTGCGGCTGGTTTCCGGGCTGCGGCCCGGCGCCGTGGCGGCAGCGGTGCTCGGCCGGCCGGAGGCCGGGGGCACCGTGATCCGGGCTAGCTGACAAAAAAATGACAATCTGTTAATCGCTTTGGCGTTTCAGCCGGTCGCGGCTATAATGCGCGCTGGACCGTAGGAGAAGCGAGTCAGAGGTTTTGCTACAGGCTGTCTCATTGCGCAAAGGCGATTTGCAGAAGGCGTAGCTAGAGAGAAGACGACCCATGTTTTTGCTGAACATCGCCGTATTTGTGATCATTTTCGGCGTCCTCGTGTTCATCCACGAGCTGGGCCACTTCCTGGCCGCGCGGCGCTACGGCATCGTGGCCGAGGAGTTCGGCTTCGGCTTCCCCCCGCGTGTGATCACTCTCTTCCGCGGGGCGGGCAAGCTGGTGATCGGCGGCCGCGAGGTCAAAGTGCCCCGCGGCTTTCGGCTGCCCGCCGACCTGGCCGCCGACTCCCTGGTGACGTACGAGGCGACCACCGACCGCCGCGGCCGGGCTGTGCTGCAGTGCATCGAGGTGCTCGACCCGGAGCAGGCTCCGCCGTTCGGCGCAGACGTACGCCGCGTGCAGCTAGTGGACCCCGGCACCATCTACAGCATCAACCTGATCCCCCTGGGCGGCTTTGTGCGCATGCGGGGCGAGGATGGACCGGCCGGCCCCGGCAGCTTCGCCAGCGCCTCGCGCACGGCGCGCGCGGTGACCCTGTTGGCCGGCCCGGCCATGAACTTCGTCCTGGCCATTCTCCTGTTTGCGTTCTCCTTCATGCTGGGCCGGCCGGAGCCGGTGCCCGGCGGCCGCATCGTGGAGATCGCCCCCGGCTCGCCGGCCGAGGCCGTGGGCCTGCAAGTGGGCGACCGCATCTTTCAGATTGACGACCAAACCGTGGTGGAGGCGGGGGACCTGGCCCGATACATCGAGGCGCACCCCGGCCGGGCCGTGACCCTGCTGGTGAAGCGAGGCGACCAAACCTTCACCGTGCAGGTCACCCCGCGCCTGAACCCGCCCCCCGGCCAGGGCTACATCGGCCTCAAGATGTACCCCGTCACCGAGATCCAGCGCTACGATCCGTTGCAGTCCCTGGTGCGTGGGACCGAGGACACGGCGCGCTTCATCCGCATCACCTTGTCGGTGCCGGCGCTGCTGATGCGCGGGGTCATCACCCCGGAGGAGGCCCGGCCCATCGGCCCCAAGGGCATCTACGACCTCACCAGCAGCACCTTCCAGCAGAGCCTGAGCTCCGGCTGGTGGTTCCCGATCCTACAGCTCATGGGCATCCTGAGCGCTGCGCTGGCCATCACCAACCTGCTGCCCCTGCCGGCCTTGGACGGCGGCCGCCTGCTCTTCGTGCTGATCGAGCAGATTCGCGGCCGGCGCATTGACCCCCAGTGGGAAGGCGCCATTCACCTGGCCGGCATGGTTTTTCTGCTCGGCCTCATGGTTCTCATCACCTACCAGGACTTCGCCTCGCCGGTGTCACCGCCCGACTGGCTTGCGCCGTTGGGCAACTGAGAGGCATCCGGCCCAGCTCTGCCCGTCAAGGAGGTCGTTGCCCCACGTCCCGCTCTCGTCTCGGCCGTCGGCTAACCGCGTCCGCAGAGCTCAGGTGACCCCAGGCGGCGCAAGGGCAGCAATGCGCGGCCTGGACCTTCTATGAGGTTTCTATGCACTGTAAACGCTGTGGTATCGAGATACACAGCGGGCTTGAGGTTTGTCCCCACTGCGGCGCCCGCCAGCGCCGCCAACCGGCTCAGATACGTTGTGCGCACTGTGGCCGTCGGGCATCCTCCGCGCTGGAGCTTTGTCCATCGTGTGGGTGCCGACTGCGCAGCCGCCTCTTGCCGGTGGGCCTTTCTGCGCTGCTCGCCGTCATGTTGGTGCTGTCCGCAGCAGCCACGGTGCTGATCCTCGCTGCTGCGCCGGGTCGCACGCCATGGCAAACCGCTCGCTCGCTGGCACACGATCGCCTGGCCACCTTACAGGAACGGGTGAGCCACATCGGCGGCAAGGTCCTGGACACCGCGTCCAGCCTCGCCGAGCCCGCTCCCCTGCAGGAGACCCCGACCCCTACCCCGATCGTCCTCCTGCCTCCCTTGCCCGATGAGAGCCTGTTGGCTGCCAAGGCCTCGCTGACGTCTACCCAGCCGTCTACGCTCATCGTGGCGCCCACCACCGTGCCTGAGGCCGTGGCTATGGCGGCCCTGCAGGCCACCAACCCGGTGACCCCCACCGCGGAGGCCACGGCCGTCGTGGCGGCGGTCTCCACGGAGGCGCCAACCGCAGCGCCAACGCCCACCGCCAGCCCGGCGCCGCCCACCCCGACCCGCGCCCAGCCCACGCCTACAACGCCGCCCACCCCGACGCCTCAGGCGGTGGCGGCCGGCGTTGGGGGACCCGGCGAGCTGCTCTACACCGTGCAGCCGGGGGACAACTGGTTCACCATCGCCCGGCGCTTCGGCATCACCCAGGAGGCGCTGGCGGCCTACAACCGGCGCACCCCCAACGACGTGCTGCAGGTGAACGAGCGTCTGCGCATCCCGCCGGCCGACGCAACGCCCCCGCCCCCCCCCACGCCCACACCGACCCGGCCGCGGCCCACCGCTACCCCGACGCCCACCCCCACCGTCCCCGTGCCGGCCTTGCCTGCGCCCCAAGGCCTGTTGCCTCGCGACGACGACGGCTTCACGGCCGACAGCCAGGCGGTCCTGCGCTGGGACCCGGTGCCCGGCATGACCGCCGCAGACTACTACTACGTCTACGTCGAGTTCCTGATGCAGGACGGCAGCGTGGGCTTCGTGGACGACGAGACCACCCGCCCCTGGTTCGAGGTGCCGCGCTGGACCTATGAGGTGGCGGCCACGCCCAACCGCATCTTCACGTGGACCGTGCAGGTGCGCCGCCGTCTGCCCTCGGGCCAGGTGGTGGAGGTGTCGCCCATCAGCCGCAAGGCCACCTTCTACTGGCGCTGACCATGACACCGACAGCACGCACCATCCGACCTCGGTCGCGGCCCAGCGTCGGCAGCGTGTTAGCCGAGGTAAGCGACTCCAGCCGCAGCTTAAACACCGTTGACCTGGCGGTGCTGTCCGACCTCACCCAGGACGGCCTGAACCAGTTCAAGGAGACGTGGGCTGCGCTCTCCGCCTCTCGGCGCCGCGCGCTGATGGAGCGGCTGGTGGAGCTCTCGGAGGAGCGCATTGACGTCTATTTTCGGCGCATCTTCCAGTGGGCGCTGGAGGACGCGGATCCCTGGGTGCGCGCCAAGGCCATTGACGGGCTGTGGGAGGTGGAGGACGTCCTGTTGATCGGGCCCTTCATCCGTCTGCTGCAGAGCGACCCGGCGGCCGAGGTGCGCGCGGCCGCGGCTCAGTCCCTGGGCCGCTTCCTGCTCCTTGGCGAGCTGGAGGAGATGGACCAGGCGCTGGCTGCCGGCGTTGAGGCGGCCCTGCAGGCGGCCTATGCCAACTCCGCCGAGGAGGTATCGGTGCGTCGCCGGGTGCTGGAGGCGTTGGCCTATTCTGCGTCTCCCAACGTTCCGGCGCTGATCCAGCAGGCCTACGAGGACGAGGACCCGGACATGCGCCTGAGCGCCGTCTTTGCCATGGGGCGCAGCGCCGACACCCGCTGGGGCGAGATCGTGCTGCAGGAGCTGAGCAGCGACGACCCGGCCATGCGCTACGAGGCGGCGCGCGCCAGCGGCGAGCTGGAGCTGGCCGAGGCGGTGCCCGAGCTGATCCGCATGCTGGACCAGGACGACGTGGACCTACGCAACATCGCCGTGTGGTCGCTGGGACGCATCGGCGGCCCGGCCGCACGGCGGGCCCTCGAGGCCTGCTGCGACAGCGACGACCCCGACCTGGCCGACGCGGCCGAGGAGGCGCTAGAGGAGCTGGCCTTCATGAGCGGCGACGACCAGCTGCCGGGCCTGCTCTGGTTCGACCTGCACGACGCCGATGACTGACGCGCACGACGGGCTGCCCGCCCTCTGCCGGAGCTGACCATGGCGGCGGTCATCTTCGGCGTTTTCTGGCAGGTGCTGATGCCCATCGTGTTGGCCGCCGGGCTCGGCTACCTGCTGGCCCGGCGAATCCACCTGCCCTCGCAGCACCTGTCGCGGGTGGCCTTCTACATCCTCTCGCCGTGTCTGCTGTTCGACAAGCTCAGCCACTCGTCGCTGTCTGGCTCCCAGCTGGGGCAGATAGCGACGTTTGCTGTAGCCACCATGCTGGGCACGGCGCTGCTGGCGTGGATGGCGGCCCGCGCCCTGCGCAGCAGCCGCAGCCAAACCGCGGCCTTCGTGCTGGCGGCCCTGGCGGGCAACACCGGCAACTATGGGCTGGCGGCTAACCAGTTCGCCTTTGGTCCGGCTGCCCTGGAGCCCGCGGTGGTGTACTACGCGGTCAGCACGCTGATGATTGCCACCTTGGGCGTCTACGTGGTGTCGGCCGGCCAACAAGGCGCCGCGGCTGCGCTGCGCAGCTTGTGGCGAGTGCCTCTCACCTACGCCGGCGTTCTGGGTGTTGCGGTGTGGGCCACCGGCGTCCCCGTTCCGGTGCCCGTGGAGCGCACGGCCAGCCTGCTGGGCCAGGGCGCTATTCCGGTGATGCTGGTGCTGCTGGGCGTACAGCTGGCCGGCGTGCGACTGCAGAACTCGCTGACCCGCATCTCCCTGGCAGCGGCCGTCAAGCTGCTGGGCGGCATGGCCGTCGGCCTGCTGGTGGCGCACTGGATGGGGCTGAGCGGTCTAACGCGCCAAAGTAGCGTGCTGCAGGCCAGCATGCCCACCGCGGTGATGGCGACCGTGTTGGCGGACGAGTACCACGCAGAGGCGGCCTTCACCGCCGGCGTGGTGATGGCGTCCACCCTGGGCAGCCTGGTGACCCTGACCCTTTTGTTAAGCTTCCTGATCTAGCCGATGGCTTCTTCCTTTCCCTCTGACGCGCGCGCCGGCGGCTCCGCGGGCTCCTCTGCCGGACCGGAGGAGCGGCGCCGCCGCGGCCAGGAGCTGTTGGCCGCCGGCGCACGGCTGCTCAGCCAGCGGCGGCCGGGCGAGGCCCTGGCGGTGTTGCTGGAGGCGGCCCGGCTGTTGCCCGACGACGTGGACGTGGCCATCAACCTGGGCGGCGCCTACATCCTGCAGCACCGCTACCGGCAGGCCGTGCCCATCCTGGAGCGGGCCACCGAGCTGGCGCCGGAGAACCCCATGGTGTGGGTGAACCTGGCCGCGGCCTACCTCGGGCGGCTGGAGACCTCCGGCCCGCAGCACCAGCGCCGGGCCATCGCAGCCTACGAGCGCGCCCTGGCCCTCGACCCCAAGACCCCGAACGTGCACTACAACCTAGGCTTGATCTACAAGGACCAGGGCGCCTGGGAGCGCGCCCGCGCCTGCTTCCAGCAAGCCCTAGAGGTAGACCCCGGCGACCGCGACGCCCGTCGCTGGCTGGACTGGCTCGCCCGCGTGGAGGCCAGCGAGCAGAAGCCCGCCTCTCCCCCCTCCCCCGACTCGACCGCAGCAGCCAAGGACGGCTGACATGGCCCTTTCCTCCTCAGCGCGCAGCGGCTCCGGCGAAGCCACGCCTGCAGCCGCCCAACAGGAGATCCCCTGGGCGCACCGCAACCCGGCGCGGCTGGCGTGGATCGTGCTCTTGACGGCCTTTGCCATCTTCTGCGCGCTGGCCATTGCCGTGCCGTTGGCCATCCGCTCCTACCTGTTCAACGCCACCCGGCCGCTGGCGGCCGAGGTGCGGCTGATCAAGGGCACGGCCCTGGTGCTCCTGCCCAACCAGACGGACCCCCTGGCGGTGGTGGACGCGCGCGGTCTAGAGCCGGCCGCCGAGATCGCCATCGCCCAAGGGGCGCAGGCCACGCTGCGCTTCGCCGTGAGCCAGGATGCCAACGCGGCCGAGCTGGCTACGGCGCAGCTCTACCCCGACTCGCAGGTCGTTCTGGTCCAAGCCAGCCGCCCCCGCTTCGGCCTGAGCCCCCACCCCCACCGCATCGTGCTGCGGGTGGTGCGCGGCCGGGTGCGGGTGATCCCGGCGCCTACCGCCGAGGGCCAGCGGCCCTTGGCGCTCACCGTGGAGACGCCCCACGCCACGGTGGACCTGACGCCGGGCAGCTATGCGGTCGAGGTGGACCGGGAGCGCACCTTGGTGGCCACGCGCTTCGGCCTCGCCACCGTGCGGGCTGCCGGCAGCGAGATCGTCGTCGAGGAGGAGCTGCGCACCGAGGTGGCTGCCGGCCAGCCCCCCTCGGCGCCGGTGCCCCTGGCCGAGAACCTGATCGCAGACGGCCGCTTCGAGGGGCCTCTTGGCCCACCCAACTGGCTGGTCAGCTTCTACCCCGACGCTGAGACCTCGGCGGCGCAGGTCACGTCCTTGGAGGTGGGTGGCCGCAACGTCGTCCGCTTCAGCCGCATCAACCAGCCTCCCACCCACACCGAGGCCGCCATCACCCAGGTGCTGAACCGCAGCGTCCAAGACTACGAGTACCTCAACCTGCAGATGGACGTGCTGGTGCGCTGGCAGAGCCTGCCCGGCGCGGGCGAGCAAAGCTCCGAGTTCCCGGTGATGTTCTGGCTGGACTACATTGACGTCTACGGCAACCACCAGTTCTGGACCCACGGCTTCTACTACCGGGACCCGCCGCCGCAGTGGGTGGTCACCGGCGGCACGAAGATCGCCCAGGGGGTTTGGTACGCTTTCGAGAGCGGCAACCTGCTGGAACGGCTGCCCATGGAGGGTCGGCCGCTGCCCTCTCGGATCAACTGGCTGAAGATCTACGCCTCCGGTCACAACTACGACAGCTTGGTGACCGAGGTGCGCCTGATGGCGCGCTAGGGGCTGAGGGTCCCCAGCCCTTCGCCGCCGCTGTGAGCTATGGCTTCCCTGTCCACTCGCTCGGGGGATGGTTGGTGGCGAGCAGCCCTGGCGGCTGCCGTGGTCCTCTACCTGGCGTTGGCCCTGCCGCAGCTCCACCTGCCCGGCCTGCACTACGACGAGGCCAAGGAGGCGGGCGTGAACGCCATGGAGCTGCTGTTGGGGCAGCCGGTCACCGCCTTCCGCGGAGCAGGGGTCCGGATCGGCGACGCGCAGCTGCCCTTGATGGTCCAGGACTACATCGGCGCGCTCAACGTCTACTTGGCGATCCCCTTCCTGGCTGCCCTGGGGGTCAACGTTCCGGCCTTGCGGCTGTTGGGGGTGGTGTGCGGCCTGCTGACCCTGTTGCTCACCTGGGAGCTAGGGCGGGAGATGGCTCGGCTGGCCGGCCGTCGGCCCGGTTCCCTGGCCGGCATGGCCGTGCTCCTGCTGGCCGCCAGTCCCACCTTCGTCTTCTGGAGCCGGCAGGGGATCTTCGTGACCAACGTGGCTGTGACTTTGTCGGTGGCCACGGCGGCGCTGCTGCTGCGCTGGCGGCGCACCGGCCGACCGCTGACCCTGTACCTGGCGGCGTGGACCGCGGGCTGGGCGGTGTGGGCCAAGCTGCTGGCGGTGTGGGTGCTGGTGGTGCTGGGCGTCGTGGGGGGTGTGGCCTGGGTCGTCGGCCGGCGGCGTTGCGGCGGGACGCTCACCTGGCGCTCCGCCCTGGTGGCGGCCGCTGTCTTCCTGGCTGCGCTGACGCCGATGCTGATCTTCAACCTGCAGACCGGCGGCACCCTGACGGCCGTGCTGGGCAACCTGGAGCGCAGCTACTATGGCGTGGACAACACGGCCTTTCTGCCCAACCTGCGCACTCGGCTAGGCCAGCTTCCCACGTTGCTGCGGAGCGACCACCTGTGGTACCTGGGGGAGACCACGCCTAACCGCTGGGCGCCTCCCATTGCCCTGGCCCTGGGGCTGGTCGGCGCAGCGGCGGCCCTGGGCCGGGCGCGGCGGCGGGAAGGACGGCGGGCCGCGGCAGTTGTGCTAGTGGCCTGGCTCGTGGTGCTGCTCATCGTGGTCCAGTCCAGCTTCACCGCGTCGGACCTGTTCGTGACCCACTTTGCGGTGCTCCACCCCTTCCTGGCCCTGGCCGTGGCGGCCTCTGCGGACGCGCTGGTCGGGCCGGCGGCCGGGGAGAGCGGCCGTGCCTGGCGGCGATGGACGGGGGCTGCGGCGGCGTTGCTGCTGGCCGTGTGGATCGTCGCCGACGTAGCCGCTGCCGCGCGCTACCATCGCAGCCTGGCCGCCACCGGCGGCTTCGGCGGCCACACGGCAGCCATCTATCGCCTGGCCGACTGGCTGGACGCCCGCAGCGCCGGCCAGCCCGCGGCCATGGACTGGGGCATCGAGGCGCCGGTGCGCTTTCTGACGCTGAACCGGGTGCAGCCCATCGAAGCCTTCGGCTACACCCGGCTGGACGCGCCGGACGAGGACTTCGACCGTCGCATGCAGGAGCTGCTGGCCGACCCCGACCGCTTCTACCTCTTCCACATGCCGGAGGACGTGGTCTTTCGCGGGCGAGACCAGGCGCTGGCGGCCATCGTCCAGGCCCAGGGCCGCAGCCTCGCCATCGAGGACGCCATCTACGACCCGACCGGACGCGCCGTGTTCGTGGTGCTGCGGGTGGAGTAACGGAGCCGCGCTGCCGCTGGCCGAAAAAAAAGGACGCCCCATGGGGCGTCCTGGAGAGTTGGCTGCGTCGGGCCTTAGGCGAGTTGGCCTGGCGCTACTCCGCCATGGTGAACAAGGGGTGCTCCACCTCGTGGTGGCCGTTGTGGCCGTCGTGGCTGCGCACCGTCCAGATGTCGTCGGCCCGGAAGAGGGCCTGCAGCGTGCCGGCGCCCCGCTTGCGGGTAGCTTCGGCGATCTGCTTGCGAACCCCCTCCTCGTAGGTGAGGTGGTCCACGTCGCGGAAGACGCCGATGGGCACGGGGTAGCGAGGATAGCTCATGCGGCTGAGCATGAAGGCCAGGTTAGGGCTCTCGGCGTGCTCGTCGTGCACCAGCAGCTCGCTCTCGTCCACCTCGTCCAGCGACACCACCTCTGGCTGCAGGTCGCGGCCGATGCGGATGCCCTTGTCCCGGTTCTTGCCGAAGATCAGCGGCTTGCCGTGCTCCAGGATCACGCGGTTGTCGTCCTTCACGTCCTTGTCGGTGACCGGGGCCCAGGTGCCGTCGTTGAAGATCAAGCAGTTCTGGAAGATCTCCACGAAGGAGGTGCCCTTGTGCTGGGCGGCGCGGAGCAGGATGTCGGCCATGTGCTTCTGCTCCACGTCCACGGTGCGGGCTACGAAGGTGCACTCCGCGCCCAGGGCCACGCTGATGGGGTTGAAGGCCTGCTCCAGGGTGCCCATGGGGGAGGACTTGGTCTTAGTGCCCGGCTCCGACGTGGGCGAGTACTGCCCCTTGGTGAGGCCGTAGATGCGGTTGTTGAACAGGATAATTTTGATGTCCACGTTGCGGCGCATGGCGTGCAGCAGGTGGTTGCCGCCGATGGACAGGCCGTCGCCGTCGCCGGTGATGACGAACACCGTCAGGTCGGGGTTGGCCAGCTTCAGGCCGGTGGCCAAGGTGGGCGCGCGGCCGTGGATGCTGTGGATGCCGTAGGTGTTCATGTAGTAGGGGAACCGGCTGGAACAGCCGATGCCGGAGATGAACACGATCTTCTCGCGCGGGATGCCCAGCTCCGGCATCACCTTTTGCATCTGGGCCAGGATGGCGTAGTCGCCGCAGCCAGGGCACCAGCGCACCGTCTGGTCAGAGACGAAGTCCTTGCGGGTCAACTGGATGACGTCGCTCATGGTTGGCATTCCTTTTTTGGCTAGCCGAGAAGCTCGTCAATCTTGGCGCTGAGCTCGCTGATCTTGAACGGGCGGCCGCGCACCTTGGGCATGGAGATCACCGGGCGCAGGAAGGTGGCCTTGAGCAGCATGGCCAGCTGTCCCAGGTTCATCTCCGGCACCAGGATGTGCTCGAAGCGGCTCATGATCTCGCCCAGGTTGCGCGGGAAGGGGTTCAAGTAGCGCAGGTGCACCGCGCCGACGCTCTTGCCTTGGCGGAAGTGCGCGCGGTCCACCGCCTGGTGGATGGCGCCGTAGGAGCTACCCCAACCGACGACCAGCAGGTCGCCCTCCTGGGCGCCGAAGACCTCCAGCGGCGGGATGAACTCCGCCAGCCGGGCCACCTTGGCTGCCCGATCGCGCACCATGCGGTCGTGGTCCTCCGGCGCGTAGGAGACGTTGCCGGTGCCCGGCTGCTTGCCCAGGCCGCCGATGCGATGCTCGAGGCCGGGGGTGCCGGGCAAGGCCCAAGGCCGCGCCAGGGTCTGCGGGTCTCGGGCGTAGGGCAGGAAGCCGTGGCCGTTGCCGAACTCGGCGGCTGTGGGGTGGTGGATGTGGAAGGTGAAGCGCTGGGCCAGCTCCTCCTCGGTCGGGATGTGCCACGGCTCGGCGCTGTTGGCCAGGTAGCCGTCGGACAGCAGGATCACCGGGGACATGGCCTGCACGGCCAGGCGGAAGGCCTCAATGGCCATGTCGAAGCAGTCGGCCGGGGAGGCGGGCGCTACCACGGGCACGGGGCTCTCGCCGTTGCGGCCAAAAAGGGCCTGCAACAGGTCGCCCTGCTCCGGCTTGGTGGGCATGCCGGTGCTGGGGCCGGCGCGCTGCACGTCCACGATCACCATGGGCAGCTCCAGCACTACGGCCAGGTTGATGGCCTCGCTCTTGAGGGCCATGCCGGGGCCGCTGGTGCCGGTGACGGCGAAGGCGCCGCCGAAGGCAGCGCCGATGGTGGCGCCCATGGCAGCGATCTCGTCCTCGGCCTGGAAGGTCACCACGCTGTAGTTCTTGAGGGACGCCAGGGTGTGGAGGATGTCGCTGGCCGGGGTGATGGGATAGCTGCAGTAGATGAGCTGCTTGCCGGCCAGGTGGGCGGCGGTCACCAGGCCCATGGCCAGGGCCTCGTTGCCGGTGACCTTGCGGTAGTCGCCGGGAGGCAGCTCGGCCGGCTTGACCTTGTAGCGGGTCTGGAACGCCTCGGTGGTATCGCCGAAGTGGTAGCCGGCCAGCAGCGCGCGGCGGTTGGCCTCGGCGATCTCCGGCCGCTTGCCGAACTTCTCGTCAATCCACTTTAGGGTGTTGTCCAGGGGCCGGTCGTAGATCCAGAAGGTGAGCCCAAGGGCGAAGAAGTTGCGAGAGCGGTCTACCTCTTTGGTGGACAAGCCCTCCACGCCCTCCACCGCATGGCGGTTCAGGGTGGTGATGGGCACGCGATGGACGTGGTATCCCTTCAGCGAGCCATCGTCCAAGGGGTTGCGGTCGTAGCCGGCCTTCTTGAGGTTGGCCGGGGTGAACTCGTCCGAGTTCACGATGATGGTGCCCCCTGGCATCAAGTCCCCCAAGCTGGCCTTGAGGGCGGCTGGGTTCATTGCGATCAGCACGTGGGGCTCGTCGCCCGGGGTGAAGATGTCCTCGCTGGCAAGGTGGACCTGGAAACCGCTGACGCCGGCCAGGGTGCCGGCGGGCGCGCGGATCTCGGCGGGGAAATCGGGCAACGTGCTGATGTCGTTGCCGACGATGGCGGCGGTGTTGGTGAACTGAGTGCCGGTGAGCTGCATGCCGTCGCCGGAGTCGCCGGCGAACCTAATGACGACCTCCTCGACCTCTTCGACATGCACCGGCCTAACAGAAGGGGACATCGTTCAATCTCCTTGCACCGGTAGGCGGAACTATCAGGAAAGCAATGGGATTTGGCGAGCGAAGATCGCTCCCCTGGCTATGTCTCCGAACCAATGATGAAGCCATGTGGCTGGGCTTTTCGGTGTGCACTGTTACAAAGGCTGGGCCGATCCGCAGAAGCTCCGGCGGCGGGTGAGGTGGTCATCGCCCCCGTGAGGGTGCGCCGTCGCAAGATACAGAACCGGCCAAGAGGCCGGTTGCTGGGTAACCACATCGCCGTGGCTGGGCTCAGGTGCGATCGCTCAGCTCGCCGCGAGTATAACACGGCTCTGGGGCAGTGTCAAAGCGCAGGGCGCTCCCGATTGCGGACGACGCTGATCACCTCGGCGGCGATGTCGTAGCGGCGGAAGGGGGGCATCACGTACACGCCCTGCACCAGCGGCTGGGCAGCCAGCAGGATCTCCTGGGCAATGGCGATGCCCTCGTGGCGCGGCCTGCCGAGCGCCTCGGCGGCCTCCATGCGCGCCAGCAGGGGCTCCGGGATGGAGATGCCGGGCACCTCGTGGTGCAGGAAGCGGGCGTGGCGCAGGCCGTACAGCGGCATCAGGCCCATCAGGATGGGCAGCGGCGGCCGGCCGCCGAAGCGGTCCAAGAAGCGCTCCACCACAGCAGGGTCGAAGACGGGCTGGGTCAGGGCGAACTGCGCGCCGGCGTCCAGCTTCTTCTTGAGGACCTCGATCTCCTTGTCCAGGTCCTCGGCGCCCATGTTCAGCGCGCAGCCCACGGTGAAGCCGGTGGGCTGGCCGATGCTGTTGCCGGCCTGGTCGGTGCCTCGGTTCAGGTTCTGGGTGATCAGGCGGATCAGGCCGGAGGGCACCACGTCCTGGGCGTCGCTGGCCTGGGGGTAGTCGCCAATGCGCGGCGGGTCGCCCATCACCACGAACAGGTTGCGCACGCCCAGCGCATGGGCCGCCAGCAGGTCGCCCTGGATGCGCAGCAGGTTGCGCCCGCGGGTGGGGAAGTGGAGGATGGTCTCCATGCCCACCTGTTGTTGGATCAAATAGGCACAGGCCCACGGGCTCATGCGCATGCGGGCCAGGGGGCTGTCGGCCACGTTGACGAAGGTGGCGCCGGCCTGCTTGAGCCGCTGGGCGCTGGCCACCACGTCGCTGGCGTCGGCCCCGCGCGGGGGGTGCAGCTCCACGGTGACGATAAAGCGCTTGCCCAGGGTGAGGGCCAGGTCGGTGGGTGGAGGAGGCTCGCCCGGCTGAGGCTGCTTGACCGGCGGCAAGGGCGGCAGCTGGTCGGGGGAGAGGGGGGCGGAGCGCAGCGCCGCGGCCATGGCCGCGATGTGCCCCGGCGTGGTGCCGCAGCAGCCGCCGATGAGCCGGACGCCGGCCGCGGCGGCCATGCGGGCGAAGTCGGCGAAGTAGGCCGGGCTGGAGGGATACAGCACCCGGCCGCCCTGGCGGGTGGGGAAGCCGGCGTTGGGCTGCGCCGAGACCCGCACCTGGGGACAGGCGGCCTGCATGCGCCGCACCACCCGCAGCACAATGGCCGGCCCGGTGCTGCAGTTGGCGCCGGCCAAGGTCACCCCCAGGGAGCAGAGCGCGTTGGCCACCTCCTCCGGCGTGTGGCCGGCGATGGTGTAGCGCTCCTCGGAGAAGGTCATCTGGGCCACGATGGGGAGGTCCGGCGCGGCCTGGTGCGCGGCCTCGATGGCCAGGGTGATCTCCGTCAGGTCGGTGAAGGTCTCCAGCAGCAACAGGTCCACGCCGCCGGCAGCCAGCGCGGCGATCTGTTCAGCGAAGATCGCGCGCGCCGCCTCGTGGGAGACGGGGCCGAAGGGCGCCACCCCGCGGCCCATCGGCCCGACGGAGCCGGCCACGAACGCGCGGCGGCCGGACAACGCCACGGCCTGCCGCGCCAGCCGTGCGCCGGCGGCGTTGATCTCCGCCACCCGGTCGGCCAGGCCATGCTCCTCCAGCTTGACCCGGTTGGCGCCGAAGGTGTTGGTCTCGATGACGTCCGCGCCGGCGGCCAAGTACTCGCTGTGGATGCGCAGCACCAGCTCCGGCCGGCTCAGGTTGAGCTCGTCCAGGCATTGCTCGAAGGACGCGCCGTAGCTGTACAGCATGGTGCCCATGGCGCCATCGCACAGCAGGGGCCCCTGTTCTAGCGCCTCAACGAAGGAAAGGTTGGTCATGGCCGGCATTATAAACAGGGGACAGGCAAGAGGCAAGCCTGGCCCGGCCCTAAAGACCGGCCCACGCCGACCCATCCGTTTGCAGAGGTGCGCTGCGCCAGCTATAATGCCCGCTGGACAACCAAAGACCACGCATTGCGAGGGTAGACATGGCGGTTCGCGAGATCAGAACCATTGGCGACCCGGTGTTGCGCCAAGAGGCCCGCAAGGTCAAGAAGTTCGACAAACGCCTGCACCAGCTCATTGACGACATGGTGGAGACCATGCGCCAGGCGCCCGGCGTGGGCTTGGCCGCGCCCCAGATCGGCGTGTCGGAGCGGGTGATCGTGGTGGAGCTACCGGAGGACGAGGAGGACCCGCAGAGCGGCAAGCTGTACGAGTTCGTCAACCCGGAGATCGTGCGCGCCAGCGACACCGAGGTAGAGGGGGAGGAGGGATGCCTCTCCATTCCAGACATCGTGGGCGACGTGTGGCGGGCCGAGTGGGTGGTGGTGACCGGCCAGGACCGCTACGGCAAGCCGCAACGGCTAGAGGCGCGGGATTGGCTGGCCCGGGTCTTCCAGCACGAGATTGACCACCTGAACGGCGTGCTGTTCATTGACCGGGTGGAGGGGCCGGCGAAGCTGCGCCGGCTGGTAAAGGTGAAGGACAAGGACGGCCAGGAGCGGTGGAAGGCCGTGCCGCTCCAGGCCGCAGTGTCGGCGTAGCGCCTGCGCACTCCATGATCTCCCTGGACCACCGCCCTAACCTGCTGCAGCGGGGGGTCAAGCGCATCGTGGTGTGGCGGCCGATCTCGGCTCTGCTGGCGCCCATCCTGCACTGCCTGGACCGGCCGGTGCTGGAGCGCAGCCGAGGGCGCCGCTCCCTCACCAGCCTGTTGACCGGCCTGCCGGTGGTGGTGCTGACGGCCACCGGCGCCAAGAGCGGCCAGCCGCGGTCGGTGCCCCTGCTGGCCATCCCCGATGGGACCAACTTCGTGCTCATTGCCTCCAGCTTCGGCCGCAGCCAGCACCCGGCGTGGTACCACAACGTGCGCGCGCATCCGCAGGTGACGCTGCGGGTCGGCGAGCAAGAGGGGCGCTACCTGGCACAGGAGGTCGCCGGGGAGGAGCGGGAGCGGCTGTGGCGGCTGGCCACGGCGCGCTACCCCGGCTACGACGCCTACGCTCGCCGGGCCTATCCGAGGCAGATCCCCGTGATCCTGCTGACGCCGTTGGAATGACTGGAAGCCGGTTATCCCATCGGAGGCGAAGCTTTAGCTGGTCGGTTTGGGAGGGTGGGTGTGCATGGATGGCCGGCTGAAGCCTTACGGATGGCCGGCTAAAGCCTCGAGTCCGTGGAGGGAGGAGGGGAGTCGCGGCTTTAGCCAGTGGGGCTGAATGGCCGGCTACACGACCGGCCGGCTGCAACTCGGCTTAGTAGCCCAGCCGGCGGATCTGCGCCTCGTCCATGCCGAAATGGTGGGCGATCTCGTGCACCACGGTCTTGCGCACCTGCTCGGCGATGGCCTCGGGCGTGCGACAATAGGCCAACAGCGGCCCGCGGAAGATGGTGATGCGGTCCGGGGTGACCATGCCGTAGTGGCTGGTGCGGGCGGTCAGGGGAACCCCCTCGTACAGCCCGAACAGGGTGGAGCCCGGCGGCACGCGCGCCGAGCGCAGCTGCAGCCGCGTCGGCCACTCCTGCACGGTGATGGCTACGTTCTCCATGCGCTGCAGGATCTCCTCCGGCAGAGTGGCCAGCGCATCCGCCACCAGCTGCTCGAACTCCTCGCGGCTGATCACAGGGCGCCTCCGCGTTGCACAGCGTCGTCGAACCTCTCAGGGCCCTCGGAGCAACAAGGGGAGGTAGGTGCGGACGGGATGCCGGAACACCTCCATGCGCACCGGCACCACCACCAGCGGGTTGTCCCGGTCGTTGCTGGTCACGCACAGGTGGGCTCGGTAGAGGCCCAGGTTCAGCCCGGAAGCGTCGAACGTCACTGTGGCGGCGACGGCAGCCTTGCTTCCCGCGCCGAAGGGCTCCAACGTGCCCTGGGTGGGGAACACGCTTAGCCACGGCACATCCTCCAGCCGACTGCAGGGCGGCACCAGGTTGTCGTTCAGCGCCACGTCGTCCACGAAGATGTTGGTCACTGCGGCGCCGTTGCTGGCCGTCACGGCGTGGAAGCGCAGCGCATGGGGCCGGCCGTCGGCGAAGGCGCCGACGTCGGCCCGCACCCTGGTGTAGGTGGCGTAGCGGGAAGCGTCGGCAGCGGTAGCCTGGAACAGCACCGTGTTGTCCAACGAGACGGTGAGGGTGGCAGGCGCCTGGGCAGTGGGCATCTCCAGCCAGAAGCTGAGCTCGGCCGGCGCGCCAGGGTGCAGCACCACCGTCTGGGTCAGCGACGCGGTCTCGCGCACGCGGGCCACGCCGCCGAACCACGCCCACCACGCGCCGGTGCGGGGGCCAGAGCCGACGTTGGGGTTGCAGGTGGTCCGACTGCACAAGGGAGAGCCGAAGGCCACCGAGCTCTCTCCCCAGAAGGGGTTGGGGGTGCCCGCCTCGAAGCTGCCGTCGTTGATCACGTCCTCGGCCGGGATCAGCGGCGCCGACCGGCTGCGGGGCGCCGCGGCGGGGCTCAGGCGCTCTGGGCTGCCGGCCGGGACCGCCAGCGCCACCGCCGCGCGGTGGGCTGCGGCTGGCTCCTCAGCGATCCGCCACGTGAGGGGCGTTTGGCCCTCGTTCCTGATGTGAAGCACCTGCTGGACGGCCGAGCCGGGCGACTGGCTACTGGCTAGGGCCGATGGGTCCACCACGATGCGCGGTCCCCCGACCTGGCACGCTTGCACCACCACGTCATCAATGGTCCACCCCTCGCGGCGGACGGAGCTGTCGGTGCCCACCCGGAAGCGCAGGCGGATGGTCCGACCGGCGTAGGGCGCCAGGTCCACGATGCTCTCCAGCCAGTCTTGGGGATCGCCGCACCAGGCCGGTCGGCCGGCCAGAGGATTGTTAAAGCCTGACGAAATGGGGCCGTCGTAGGGGTCGGTGAGCAGGCCCGCCTCCACTTGTTGCCAGGTAGCGCCGCCGTTGGTGGACACCTCCAGCAGACCGCCGTCGAAACAGCCGCCGGAGCCGCGCGACTCCATGTGCTGGTAGTTCCAGAAGCTGAGGTAGATAGGGAGCTCGGTGGCCGGCAGCGGGATGGCCGGGGACGCCAGCCGCTGGTCGGTCACCGTGGAGGGCGTGTCAGCGTGGTAGGCGAAGGCGCCGCTGCGCACCCGCTGGCTCCACAGGGCCCAGGTGTTGCCCGATCCTTCTGAGGTCCACCCCGCTGCGCCGCTCTCGAAGTCGTCGGCGAAGAGGGTCACCAGCTGGGCGCCGACGGGACACTGGCCGGGCGGATACTGGGTGGTGAAGCGCCGTGCGGGCGAGAACGGGCCCCTGCCGCAGGGGTTGTGCACGGCCATGCGCCAGAAGTGGGTGGTCCCGCGGGCTAAGGGCTCGCCAATCTGCGCGCTGGTCTGGGCCGCCGGCACGGTGGCGGCGTACACGATGTCGGCGAAGCCGGCATCTGTTGCGATCTGCAGCTCGTACCCCGTGGCGCCGGGCACGGCTTGCCACTGGAAGGTCGGCATCGGGTCGAGGCCTGTCGCGCCGTCGGCCGGGCTTATCAGGGTGGGAGGGCCAAAGGTAGAGGCAGCCAGGTTCAGGCCCACGGTAGCCGTGTGGACCAAGCTGGCCGCCGCGCCGACCAGCTCGAACGTGTAGCGGCCGGGGGCTGCGCCGGCCGTGCCCAAGGTCAGCCGGCTGGTCTGGTCGGGCGGCACGGGGTTGAGGGAGAAGGCCGGCGACACCCCGGCCGGCAGGTTGACCGCGCTGAGGGTCACCGTCTCGGTGAAGCCGCCGATGGCCTGCACGGTGACGGAGTAGGCCGCGCTGGCCGGCAGGCAGGCCCCTTGCTCCCGAGGCGTCACGCGCAACGTAAAGTCAGGCCGGCCGCCGAAGCCGTTCCACACCTGAACGCCCAGGCCCAGGGGGTCCAGCCAGTCGCGCAGCCGCGAGGTGGGCGTGCCGCCGCCGGTCCACGACGCGGCAAAGCGGCCGTACCAGTCGGCTGCGTCGTTGCCGCAGGCCGCAAAGCCGCCGTGCAGCTGGCCGACCACCCGCCCCTCCGGCGAAAAGAGGGGAGAACCGGAGGAGCCGGGCTCGGTGGTGCCCAGGTCCCAGTCCGCCACCCGCAGGTGGGTGCCGTCGCCCGGCGAGGTGCTGCCCAAGTAGGAGGTCACCGTCAACGGGTCGTTCTCGAAACTGATGCGCATCTCCTCGGCCCGGGGGTGGTGGATGGTCACGGCCGAGGCCGGCGCCAGGTTGCGCGCGTCCCAGCCGGCCCAGAAGGGCTGGTGCGCAGGATGGATGGGGTCGTCCAGCTCCACCAGGGTGAAGTCGGAGACGCCGTAGCCGGCCCGCCAGAAGGAGCCGGTGTTGAACTGGCTCAGGGAGCCGTTCCCCCGGCCACCCGCGCCGGGGGTGTTGGGAGGGCGACAGAAGGAGTTGTAGAAGTTCCAATAGGCGACCAGCGACGGCGCCGTTGCGGGGCCCACCCCGCAGTGGGCGGCGGTCATCAGGTAAGGCTTGCCGTCGTTGGCGGTGTTGTTAACCAGAAAGCCGGTGCACGCCGTGTTGCCGCCGATGACCAGCCGCGCCACCGCGCGCATCTGGTCCCGCCAGAGGTCCACCTGGGGGAAGCCGTCGGCCGCGCCGCACACCACGTCTACGTTGCACGAGCCGGACTGTAGCACGGACTTGAGGTCGGTGAAGCCGTGGTTCACTGCGGCCAGCTCCAGCTGCAGCGCGGACCGCGCCTCTGCCGGCAGCGTCGCCTCCACGACCACCTCGTCGCCGGGCAGCAGGGGGGTCCAAAGCTGGCCGTGGGCCTCGTTGTCCGCGTCGGTGAAGACGAACTCTGCGCTGCGGTCCAGGGTGTACACGGCCAACCGGCCGCCCGCCGGCATCCGGTACTGGGTGAAGCCCAGGTTCAAGGAGACCGCGCCGGCCGAGCGCACCCGCAGCCGCCACAGCCACCGGCCGTCGGCCAGGCGGTCCCAGGTGCCGGCCGTGTCGGGCGTCAAGCGCACGGGAACCGCGTGGGCGAAGCGGGGGGCGATGCCCGGCCCGCGGCGCTGCAGCTCGGCGGCCAGCAGGGCTTGGTTGTCCAAGGCCGGCATGGCGACCACCTGCACCTGGGCCAGCGGCCGTGGCCCCTCCGGCTGGACGGGACCCTGGGGCGGCGGCGCGGCCGCAGCGGTGCTGGCCAGCGCCAAGGCCGCTAAGGCAACAGCGGCGAAGCTCAACAAGGCGATCCCCAACAGCAGGAAGACGGTGCGGGTGGACATGGGCTCCTCTTCTCAGCGCTTGTGAGGCTCCCCGGCGCCGGGGACAAGGAGGAAACGGCAAGGGCATTCTACCACAGGCCACAGCGCGAGGCAAGCACCTGCTCGATCTCGCTCGGAGGCCCGTCGCCGAGCGCTGTTTTGAAGCTCAACAGATCAGTCCAACTTTTTCCGCTGAGGTGTAGGGCTTGTTTTGGCAGGCCGCCCCGGTTATGAACAACCGGGCGCCAAGACAGCGCCGGCCGCTCAGCCCCGTTGATGGGGCGCTGGGATGAGGCCGGGCGAAGGCCGGGGGATGAAGTCCCCCGGCCCAGAGGCGGCACCCGCTGAAGCGGGCTCGTGTGCCGGCCTGATGCCCAGCCCCGTTCATGGGGCGCTGCTTGGTGGCCGGGCGATTTGATCGCCCGGCAGCCTCCGCCCGGCGGCCGCGCCGCGCTGATTAGCTCGCCCGCAGCAGTGGTGCTACAATCAGAGCCCGCCCAGAGGCTCGACGCCCATCGGCTCGACAACTCGCACACCCTGACCACCCACGCCTCCACCCGACCTCACGAGGTCACGACTGCACGATTTTACGCCCGCACGCGCCCGCGAGCCGTCCCAGCGAGGTCCACCGATGAACGCGCTGCGCTCCCCCCTGCCTCTCCTCACCCTGCTGGTCCTCTTGCTCGCCCACCCCGTCCTGGCTGCGGGCGCAGCTCCGCAGCCCACAACCGACACCTCCACCTGGTTCCCCCTGACCCTGCCGTGGGACGACGCCACGGCTACGCCCATTGACGCCTCCGACCTGCTGCGGGACGCCCCGGGCGACGACCTCTCGGCGGTGATCAACGCCCGCGGCCGCGTCGTGGTGGGGCCCGACGGCCACTTCCGCTTCAGCAACACCGGCGAGCGCGCCCGCTTCTGGGGCACCAACCTCACCTTCAGCGCTGCGTTCCCGCCCTCCCCCGACCACCCGCCCAGCGGCTCCGGCGAGTTCCCCGACGCGCAGGCGGCCGAGAAGCTGGCCCGCCGGCTGGCCAAGCTGGGCTTCAACGCGGTGCGCTTCCACCACATTGACTGGTTCAGCCGGCCCGGCGGCATCTGGCTGGAGTACTGGAACAACACCCAGGTGATGGACCCGGTGCAGCTCGGCCGGCTGGACTACCTGATCTACCAGCTCAAGCGCCACGGCATCTACGTGGACCTGAACCTGCACGTCAGCCGCAACTTCACCCTGGGCGACGGCGTGGTGGACGCGCCGGAGTTCCAGAGCTCGAGCGTCTACTTCAACAAGGGCGCCACGCTGTTCGACCCGGTGATGCGCGGGCTGCAGGAGAAGTACGCGGCGCAGCTCCTGAACCACGTCAACCCCTACACCGGCCTGGCCTACCAGGACGACCCCGTCATCTTCACCACCGAGACCAGCAACGAGGACAGCTTCTTCCTCTCCTGGGTCTCCGACTGGCTCAACCACCGGCCGGGGGACAGCAGCAGCTTCCCTGCCTTCTCCAGCCTGGAGCTGGACGGCTGGACCGACCTGGCCGGCGCGGGGCCGCGCATCGTGCGCCTGCGCAACCCCGGCTTCGAGAGCGGCCTGACCGACTGGTGGACCTGGACCACCGGCGGGGCCAACGCCACCTTCATCGCCACGACCCCGGCCTACGAAGGCAGCCAGGCGCTCCAGGTGCAGGTGACATCGGTCTCCGGCACCGACTGGCATGCCCAGTTCGGCCAGTCCAACCTGGCGTTGCAGGCCGGCCGGGCCTATCGCGTGCGCTTCGCCGCGCGCGCCAGCACGCCGACCACGGTCTACGCGACGGTCATGCGCGCCAGCGACCCGTGGGATGCCCTGGGCTGGGCGCAGACGATCAACCTGACCACGGGGTGGCAGGTGTACGACTACACCTTCACCGCCACCGAGACCCTCTACGGCGGCGCGCAGCTGGCGTTCAGCGTCGGCCAGGCCGTGCGCACCCTCTGGTTCGACAGCTTCGTCTTCCGGGAGGTGGACGCATGGGACGGCTGGCTGGGCTGGCTGGAGAACCGCTACGGCAGCACGGCCGCGCTCCAGGCCGCCTGGGCGCCGGCCAGCCCGGTGCCGGAGACGGAGATGCTGGCCAACGGCAGCTTCGAGACCGGCATCCCGCCGTGGGCCCCCAGCGTCTTTGCGCCGGCCGCGGCCACCTTCACCACCGACACCAGCACCTTCACCCACGGCAGCCGCTCCCTGCGCGCCAACGTGACCGCAGTGTCGGGGGTGAGCTGGCACGTGCAGGTCAGCCAGGGCGGGCTGAACATCGTGGCGGGCCAGACCTACCGCCTGACCTTCGACGCCAGGACCAGCGCGCCGGGCGGCTTCTTGGTGGGGGTCATGCAGAACCACGACCCCTGGGAGGGGCTGGGGCTGTGGGGTTGGGTCGAGGCCACGGCCAGCTGGCAGCCCTTCGAGTTCGTCTTCACCGCCACGGCCAGCGACGCCGACGGCCGCGTGGTGTTCGACCTGGGGCAAAGCGTCCGCACCATCTGGATTGACAACGTCAGCCTGAAGCCGTACAACAGGAAAGGCCTGCTGGCGGGCGAGAGCCTGGAGGGGAACAACGTGGCCCGCATCCGCCGCAGCGAGGTCTACCGGTACACACCCCAGCGGATACGCGACACCCTGCGCTTCTACGATGAGACGCAGCGCGCCTTCTACAGCGGCATGCGCACCTACCTGCACACGAACCACCCCGGCCCGCTGAACACCGGCACCGCCAGCTACATTGACAGCCTGGCCGACATCTACGCCATGTCCCAGCTGGACTTCGTGGACAACCACCTGTACTGGGACCACCCCTACTGGCCCTACGACCCGCCCTGGTCCCCCACCGGCTGGTACATCACCAACCAGCCGTGGGTGAACTCCCCCTTCACGGGCCTGTTCGACAAGGCGGTGACCGCGGTGCAGGGCAAGCCGTTCACCATCACCGAGTTCAACGATGCCTTCCCCAACCGCTACCAGGCCGAGGCGCCCATCCTCGTGGCCCTGATCGCCAACCTCCAGGACTGGGACGCGGTCTTCCAGTTCGCCTACTACCAGGACCAGCTCTACTACAACGCCCAGTACAGCACCACCTTCTTCGACCTGGCCGGCAACCCCATCATGACCGGCCTGATGCCCATTGCGTCCCGCCTGTTCCTGGACTACCAGACCGCGCCGGCGCCCACGGCGAGCACGCTGAGCTTCACCGAGGCGGAGCGCTACGACAGCGCGCTGTACGGCTGGGGCGGCAGCGTGGCCCAGTACCTGCAGGAGGCCAAGGGGGTGAGCCCGGCCGCGGTCTTCGGCAGCCGGCTGCGCATCGGCGACTTCAACGCAGCGGCGCCGGTCACCCCCTCCCTGCCCACCCCCAGCGGCCCGGTCTACGTCAGCGCGGGCGGGCAACTGCGCTGGGACGTCAGCGACCCCAGCCGCGGCCTGGTGACCTTCGACGCCGCCCAGGCCCAGGGCGCCGTCGGCTTCCTGGCCGGCCGCACCGTCAGCCTGAGCAACCTGAGCCTGGCCGTGCCCTCGGCCACGGCCCAGTTTGCGGTCGTCACCGCGCAGAGCCGCGACGGCCTGCCGCTGTCCTCCTCCGGCCAGGTGATCCTGGGCGTCTTCACCCGCACCGAGAACACCGGCCAGACCTGGAACGCCGAAGGGACAACCCTCACCAACTGGGGCGGCCCGCCGTCGCTGGTGGAGCCCTTCCAGGCCACGGTGACCCTGACGGTGAGCAACCCCGGCTCGGTGCAGGTGTGGGCTCTGGACGAGACCGGCGCCAGGAAGACGCAGCTCAGCGCCACCGTCAGCGGCAGCCAGCTCCAGTTCACGGTGAACACCGGCGTCCACAAGACCCTGTGGTATGCGCTGCTGCGGCCCCTGCCCGCGCCCGCAGTAACCGCCGCGGCCGACGGCGCCAACCTGCGGCTGAGCTGGCCGGCCGTGCCCGGCGCCACGGGCTACCGATTGTACCGAGACACGGCCAATCCCTACTTCGCGCCCGGCGCGACGTGGCGGACCACCTCGGCCACCACTACGGTGGACGCCGGCGCCCTGGGTCAGCCCGGCAGCATGACCTTCTACGTGGCCCAGTCCTTCAACGGCTTCGACCAGTCTGGGTATTCGGCGCGCGTCGGCGAGTTCGAGTTCTCCCTGACGCCGGGAGCGCCGTGAGCGGTGAGCGGTGCTGGAGACCGACTGCCGCATCAAGCGACTTGATTGACGGCGCTGCCGGGCAGTGGTAGAATGCTGCCAGAGCGAGACCGGTGCGTGACGCTTGGAGCTTCCATGTCAGCTTTCGATTTTCCTGACCTCCAACAACAGATCGCGGCCATGGCCGGCCAGCAGGCCCAGGTGCGGCTGGTGTACCTCTTCGGCTCGCAGGTCAGCGGCACCACCGGTCCGCTGAGCGATGTGGACCTGGCCGTGCTGCTGACAGAGGACGCGCCGGTGGCGCAATGCCGCGCGCATCTGGAGCATCTCTTCTCGACTGCCCTCGACGGCCAGCGGGTAGACCTAGTTATTCTCAACCGGGCGCCGATCGAGCTGGCCTACGCGGTCATCGCGCAGGGCAAGCTCTTGTACCAGTGCAGCCTGGCGGAACGAGTCGAGTACGAGGCGACGGTGATGAGCCTCTACGGGGACTATCTACCGTTTCTGGAGGCGCAGCGCCAGGACATTTTGAAAGGAGCAAGGCATGAGCGTCGAGTTCAGCGGTATCGAGAGGCGCTTGGACGAACTCAGCAAGAGCTATGGAGGAGAACAGCATGAGCACACCGACAGCATGAGCACACCGATTGTAGACAAGATCGTCGAACAACTGAAAGTCCTGCCGTACGAGTCGCAATGGCGTGTGTTTGAGTATACCCGCGCGCTTGCTGGCTCCGCTTTCCGGGGTGCACCCGGCAGCCAGCTCCTGCCCTTCGCAGGTGCGATACCGGCCGACGATCTGCAGTTGATGCGTTTTGCTATCGAAGAAGGGTGTGAACGAATTGACGCCAATGAGTGGTAGATATCTGTTGGACACCAACGTCATCATCGCTCTGTTTGCGGAGGATGCCGTTCGACGAGATCGAGGGTCTTAGAACCGTCGGTTGGTAGAACTCCCCGCCGTCAGCCCGAAGTCGAACTCCCCCACACGGTTCGAGGGCGCGGAGGGCTGGCCGGCCACCACCGCCACCACCAGGTAGACGTCGTTGACCGCCGTGTTCCCCGCGCGGCTGTTGTCGTCGGTGAAGACCACCTCGCCGCCGGGCACAGGGGGCACGTTGTCTGCGATACGACTTGAGCCGGGGTCGCCGGGCCGGAAGTAGGGCTGCGCGCTGCGCCACACCTGGTAGCGCTGCACCCCGCCGCCCAAGTCGCGCCAGCGCAGCTGGACGCCCGTCGGAACGCGCGCGATCCGCAGGTCGGCCACGGCCAGGGGGGCGAACTTGGCCGCAACGGAGGTGGAGAGGGGCGTCGGCAGCGCCAGGGTCAGCTCGCTGCCGGTCACCGCGACGTCCTGCACACCCGTCGCCGCGCCTGTCCACGGGTTCCACCACTCCACCCGGTAGACCCCCGGCGCCAGGTCGGGTATGCTCACCGAGCCGGCCAGCGGGGGGATGGCCATGCCGTCCACCGCGTTGCGCCACGTGTACAGCCGATGGCGCACGTACAGGTGCCCGCGGCCGGCCGTGCGGTCCGCCTGGCCCAGCACGATCAGGTCGGGATGGGAGGCCGCGGCCCGCAGGTCGGCGTACCGGCCGTTGTTCAGCGGGATGCCGTCCATGAAGTTGCGGAAGGCGCGGAAGTGGCCGTAGAGGTTGTAGCGCCGGATGTTGATGGGATCCCAATAGAGCTCGTACAGGCCGCCGGGGTTGATCTGGCCCCACACGAAGGTGTGCAGCCACACGCCCGCCGTGTCCAGGCTCTGGTCGTGGTTCTCGTCCCCCCGGTAGTCGTCGGCGTCGCCCAGGGCCACCTCCCCGCGCGTCACCGGCTTGCCCGGCCCGGAGGCCGCGCGGCCGCCGATCTGCCGGCTGAGGGACGCGGTCAGGTGCGCGGCGTCTTCCCACAGCACGGTGGGGTCGAACTCGCCGTTGACGTAGACCCGCTGACCGGCGGGGCCGATCAGCTCCACCTCGTCAATCCAGGCGTTGCCGCCGGTGCCGAAGCCGTTCTGGAACCAGATGGACAGGCTGTGGATGCCGTCGTCGTTCAGGATGATGCGCTCCGACGCGGGCGCGAGGAGGCCGTCGTGGGTGTACCGGCTGTCGAAGGTGCGCCAGTCGTAGGTGCCGGCGGGCGCGGTGCACAGCCACGACTTGCCCTCCTCGGCCGGCGGCGGCACCACGCTGCTCTGGCTGTCGTCCAGGATCCACAGCAGCCGCGGGCCGGCCAAGGAGTTGGGGAGGCCGAAGCTGCACGTCCCCGTGAAGCCCTCCGCCTTCATCCGGTAGCGGATCACCCACTCCCCGCGGCCGCGGATGGCCAGGGAGCGAGGGGTGCCGCCCGCGTTGTTGAACTGGATCGCACCGGGGATGCGCACTGACGCGCCCCGGCCGCCGACCACATAGGCCGGCCGCGTCTCCAGCGCCAGCGGATCGCCGATGTCCCTCGCCCAGCCCGCATAGCGGTTGCCGCAGCAGGCGTACTCGTGGATGTCGGCGTAGTCCACGCCGCTGTAGGCCGGGTTGGCCCAGAACTCCACCTGGGGGAAGCTGTGCCAGTTGGAGGTGGTGACCGGGTGGCCGTGGGGGTCGTGGGCGCGCATGAAGCGGCCGAACGCGTCGGCCATGGCGTAGTGGTTGCCGTTGTACGGGTCCCCCTCGTTGATCAGCTCCCACGAGTGCACCGCCCGCGAGTAGCCCCATCGCGCGATCAGGTAGCGCCAGAAGTACTCGTGGTAGCGCCGCACCGCCGTGTTCGGCGCGGCGTAGAAGCGGTTGTTGTCGAGATCGTAGTACGCGCCGACCGGGTTGCCGTTGGCGTCCAGGTGGTTGGCGATCCAGTCGTTCTTCTCCAGCACCACGGGGCGGATGGTCACGCCGCTGGCCGCCGCGCGCTCGAAGATGTAATCCCACTGCCAGGCCGGCAGGGGGTCGAAGTAGCGCTGGTAGGCGAAGCGGTTCTTGCGCAGGAGCTCCGGGCCGCTGGGCTGGCCGCCGACCGCCTCCCGCAGCGATACCTCGTCCACGTAGGCGTTTCCGCCGGTGGTGTTCTCCAGGATCAGGTAGAGGTTGTCCAGGAAGCGTTGGTCGGGGCCGGTGGTGAAGGCCCCGGTCATCTCGCCCCAGGCCGTGGTGCCGGCGCGATGGCCCACCAGTCGGGTGGACCATTCGGCAGTCTGCGCAGGGTCGGCGCAGGTATCGCCCAGCCAGCCGGCGGTGCGCACGGTGAAGCCGTAGGGATAGCGGCCGTCGCGCGGGCCGGTCACGCCCACGGTGCGCACGCGGACGCGGAGCTGGTAGGTGGTGTTGGGCTTGACCGCGATGTCGTTGACGAAGCCCTGGAACATGCAGGGGTTGCGCCGGCCCTCCACGCCGGGGTCGGGGTAGTCCCACAGCCGCAGGGAGAAGACGTGGTCGGCGTAGGCCTCGGCGTAGGTCAGGCTCGCCGCGTTGAAGTAGCCCCCCTCGCCGGGCAGGTGGTGGGAGTACCAGGGGTTCCAGGGCGCCATGTAGATGCTGCTGCCGCTCATCCAGGTGCGCAGGAAGTTGACCCGGTTGGCGGCGAAGCGGGCCATCTCCTCGTCCACGAAGAAGGTGAAGCGGTCGCTGCCGAAGTCGGTGCCGTGGCCCACGCCGATGAAGGGGGTGCCGTCGGAGTACTCGAAGTAGCCGGGGTCGGTGCGGCTGATCCGCACGAAGCCGTGGTTGAGAGGATCGGTGGATGGCACAGCGGTGAAGCTGCCCTCGGCGCTCTCCACGGTGCCGGAGGCGTCAGTGGCCCGCAGGCGGTAGCGCCAGGCCCCGACCTGCTGCGGCGCGAAGCGCACCTTCCAGACCGGGTTCCCCTGCGGGTAGAGCCAGTTGCGGCCGTCCGGGCAGGTGGCGGGATCGTCGCTGCCCACGCACTGCGACTGGTAGGCCTGGTAGCGGAACGCGGGCTGCACCAGGGTGGTGGCCCAGTTGTCGGGGGTAAAGAGGGCCTCCACGGTGATGCCGACGCCCGCGGGCACGCCGGGGGGCGGCGCGGGGTCGTAGGGGAAGTCGGGCAGGGTGGCCACGCTGCCCAGCACGTCGAAGGTCAGCTCGAACTTCTCGTAGAGGCCGACGGGGTCGGCGTTCTCCGTCACGTTGGCGATCTGGAGGGACGTCACCCCCGTGCTTCCCTCTGCTGCGAGGAGAGGGAGATAAGACCTCATCCCCGGCTCCCCCGCTCCTGCGGGGAGAGAGGGAGGCGAGGACGCGGATGTGGCGGGGCTCAATGCCCAGGTCGGACGTTCCGGAAACGAAGCTGCCAGGAAGCAGCAGATCAACAGCGTCGCAGTCAGCCAGAGGAGGTGGGTTCGGTGCATAGGTCAACTCCTGGCAGCCCAGCTGAGGCCACGAATAGGATCACACGAGAATACAAACAACGTCGCTCACCTGCCAGGCACTCTGGAATGTAACGCAACTCCTGTGGAGTTGCGCTACAGTTCGGGAAAAAACCGGGATCACGAAGGCGCGAAGGGGCACGAAGTACGCGAAGCACGGAGAACGCGAATTGTCGGCGCAGAGCCGGCTTCTTCAACCACAGCGACTGGCGGCCACGAAGGGCGCAA
>JANWYQ010000014.1 GCA_025055015.1 Caldilineales bacterium | reverse complement strand
CATGAAAATCGCCATCCTTGGCGGCACCGGGCCTGAGGGCAGCGGCCTGGCCCTGCGCTGGGCAGCCGCCGGCCACCAGGTGGTCATCGGCTCGCGACAGCGAGAAAAGGGCGAACAGGTGGCGGCGGAGCTGCGGGCAAGGGCGCCGGAGGCCGCGGCCAACCTCAGCGGCGCCGACAACCTGTCGGCCTTGCAGGGAGCAGACGTGGCCGTCTTGGCCGTGCCCTACGGCGGCCAGGCGGCCACCCTCTCCAGCCTGCGGGAGGCGTTGGCCGGCAAGCTGTTGGTCACCGTCGTCGTGCCCCTGGGCGAGAAGCCGGCGCGCGTCTGGCGGCCGCCCAGCGGGCTCTCGGCAGCGGAGGAGGCGCGCGAGCTGTTGGGCGACGGCGCGCGGGTCGTAGCTGCCTTCCAGAACATCTCCGCCCACCACCTGGCCGACCCCCACCACGCCGTGGACTGCGACGTGCTGGTGTGCGGCGACGACAAGGCTGACAAGCAGACCGTGATCGGCCTGTGCGCGGACGCAGGCATGCGCGGGGTGGACGCCGGCCCCCTGCAAAACGCCAGCGTGGTGGAGGGGCTGACCTCGGTGCTGATCGGCATCAACATCCGCCACAAGATCAAGAACGCCGGCATTCGTATCACCGGCATCTGATGGCTATCTCGGAGGTGCCACTATGGAGTTCACCCTCAACGGCCGTCTCAGGACCTACGACGGCGACCCCGACCTTCCCCTGTTGACCTACCTCCGGGAGCACGAGGGCATCATCTCGCCCAAGGACGGCTGCGCGCCGCAGGCGGCCTGCGGCTGCTGCGCCGTGGACCTCAACGGCAAGGCGGTGCTCTCCTGCGTCACCCCCATGAAGAAGGTGGCCGGCGGCGTGGTGACCACCACCGAGGGGCTCGGCGAGTTTCGCCAGAAGGTGTTCGCTCACGCCTTTGTGGCCAAGGGGGGCATCCAGTGCGGCTTTTGCATCCCCGGCATTGTGATGCAGGCCAACAGCCTCATCAACCGCAACCCGGAGCCCAGCCGCGAGGAGATCGCCAAGGCCCTCACCCCCCACCTTTGTCGCTGCACCGGCTACAAGAAGATCATTGACGCCATCGAGTACGCAGCCGAGGCCATCCGCAACGAGGAGGAGATCCCCGAGCCCACCAGCCCCGGCCGCGTCGGCGACCGCCACCCCAAGTACGGCTCCTTCGGCACCGTGTTGGGGTGGCGCCCCTACGTGGACGACCTGCGGGTGGACGGCATGCTCCACGGCGCGCTGTACCTTAGCGACCACCCGCGGGCCCGGGTGCTGAAGATTGACACCTCCCAGGCGGAGCAAGTGGCCGGGGTGGTGCGCATCCTCACCGCCAAGGACGTGCCTGGGGAGCGCTACATCGGGCTGATCACGCCGGACTGGCCCGTCTTCGTGGCCGAGGGCGAGGAGACGCGCTACATCGGCGACGTGCTGGCTGCGGTGGTGGCTGAGACCTCCCTGGCCGCGCGCATGGCCGTGGAGAAGATCGTCGTCGAGTACGAGGTGCTCCCGCCCGTCACCGACCCCTTCGAGGCCATGCGGCCCGACGCGCCCAAGATCCACCCCAAGGGCAACATCCTCTCCAAATCGGTCGTCCGCCGAGGCAACCTGGAGGAGGCGCGTGCCCGGTCGGCCTACGTCACCAGCGGCCGCTTCCAGACCCAGCGCATCGAGCACGGCTACATGGAGCCGGAGGCCTGCTTGGCGATACCCAACGTCGAGGGATATGCCGTACAGGTCTACTCCCAGGGCCAGGGCGTGTTCGAGGACCGCGCCCAGATTGCCAAGATCCTCGGCCTGCCGCGCGAGCAGATTCGGGTGATCCAGGTGCCCAACGGCGGCGCCTTCGGCGGCAAGGAGGACCTGTCGGTGCAGGGGCACACGGCGCTGGCCGCCTACCTCATCGGCCGGCCGGTGAAGTTCAAGCTGACGCGCGACGAGTCTATCCGCATGCACCCCAAGCGCCACCCCATGGTGCTGGACTACGAGATGGGGTGCGACGCGCAGGGCCGGCTGACCTTCGTCAAGGCGCGCATCGTCGGCGACACGGGAGCCTACGCCTCGGTGGGCGGCAAGGTGCTGGAGCGGGCCGCCGGCCACGCCACCGGCGCCTACCACGTGCCCGCGGTGGACGTGGAGGCCATCGCGGTCTACACCAACAACGTCCCCTGCGGCGCCATGCGCGGCTTCGGCGTCAACCAGACGGCCTTCGCCCTGGAAAGCTGCATTGACGACCTGTGCATCCAGGGCGGCTTCGACCGCTGGCAGTTCCGCTGGGACAACGCCATCACCGAGGGCCGCATGACCGCCACCGGCCAGGTGATCGAGGGCGGCGCCGGCCTGCGGGCCACCCTGGAGGCGGTCAAGGACCAGTTCTATGCCGCGAAATACGCTGGCCTGGCCTGCGGCATCAAGAACACCGGCATCGGCAACGGCGTCAACGACGCCGCCCAGGTGCGCATCACGGTGGAGGCGCCCGACCGGGTCGTGCTGGACCACGGCTGGACCGAGATGGGCCAGGGGGTGCACACCGTGGCCGTCCAGGCCTTATGCACCGAGACGGGCATTGACCCCAGGTTTGTCGAGGTGCGGGTGGACACCGCCTACGGCCAAGAGGCGGGCATGACCACTGCCTCCCGCGCCACGTCGCTGGTGGGCAACGCCACCATCGTGGCCGCGCGCAAGCTGCGCGCCGACCTGGACGCCGCGGGCGGCAACCTGGCTGCGCTGGTGGGCCGCTCCTACGAGGGCAGCTGGGTCTGCGACTGGACCACCAAGCCGGAGGCCGTCACCGACCGGCCCATCACCCACTACTCCTACAGCTACGCCACCCAGCTGGTCATCCTGGACGACGAGGGCCAGATCCAGAAGATCGTGGCCGCGCACGACGCAGGCAAGATCTTCAACCCCATCCTGTTCGAGGGACAGATCGAGGGCTCGGTGCACATGGGCCTGGGCTACGCCATCAGCGAGGACCTGCCCATGGAGGGCGGCTACCTCAAGAGCACGAGGCTGCGCAACTGCGGCATCCTGCGGGCCAAGGAGATGCCGGAGATCGAGGTGATCGGCGTGGAAGTGCCGGACCTCTACGGGCCCTACGGCGCCAAAGGGGTGGGCGAGATCGGCTTGGTGCCCACTGCGCCGGCCGTGGCCAACGCGCTGCGCCAGTTCGACGGCGTGCGCCGCACCAAGCTGCCCATGGCCCTGCCCAAGAAGCGTCGCACTGCCTAGGTCACGTTGCCTGGCGATTGACGGATTATCCTGGACACCTCGGCTGACACGCGGCCGACTCGCCGGCGATGGCCGCCGGTGGAGGCGTGTGTTTGCGCCGTAGTTGTAAGTGTCAAGCCCACCGGCCAAAAAACAGCGCCAGACTACATAGGACGTCACATGAAGCCCTCCGTCCTCGTCACCCGCCGCATTCCCCAGCCCGGCCTCGACCTGCTGATCGGGCAGTGCGACCTCGACGTGTGGGACAGCGACGTGCCCATCCCACGCGAGGTGCTGCTGCAGCGAATCGCCGACAAGGACGGCCTCCTGTGCTTGCTGACTGATCGCATTGACGACGAGCTGCTGGACGCGGCCCCGCGGCTGCGGGTGGTCAGCCAGGTGGCTGTAGGGGTGGACAACATCAACGTTCCCGCCTGCACCCGCCGCGGCATCCCCGTGGGCCATACGCCTGGCGCGCTCACCGAGACCACCGCCGACCTGACCTGGGCACTGCTGCTGGCGGCTGCCCGGCGGCTAGTGGAGGGGGTGGACTATGTGCGAGCCGGCCGGTGGGTTACCTGGGACCCTAACCAGTTCCTGGGCCTCGATGTGTACGGCGCTACCCTGGGCATCGTCGGCTTTGGCCGTATCGGCCAGGCGGTGGCGCGGCGGGCGCACGGGTTCAACACGCGCATCCTCTACCACAGCCGGCAGCGCAAGCCGGATGCCGAGCAAGCCCTGGGTGCCAGCTACGTCGCGCTGGACACGTTGCTGGCCGAGGCCGACTTCGTCACCCTCCACGTCAGCCTGACGCCGGAGACCTACCACTTGATCGGTCGCGACGCCCTGCGCAAGATGAAGGGCACCGCCGTGCTGGTCAACGTGGCCCGCGGGGGCGTGGTAGACCCGGACGCCCTGGTGGAGGCCTTGCGCAACGGCTGGATCGCCTACGCCGCTCTTGACGTGACCGAGCCAGAGCCGCTGCCAGCCGATCATCCCCTGCTAAGCCTCCCCAATTGCATCGTGGTTCCTCACATCGGCAGTGCCAGCGTGGCCACCCGCACCAAGATGGCGATCATGGCCGCCGAGAACCTGCTGGCGGGCCTTGCTGGTCAGCGCCTCCCCCACTGCGTCAACCCGGAGGTGTACAGCGCGGCTACACGTTCAAGCTGAGCCGGATGGCTCGGTTTACTTCCTGCATCCGCTCAGGGCTTAGCACGCCGAGTTTCTCGCCTAGCCGCCGCTTGTCCACGGTGCGTATCTGGTCCAGGAGCACCTTGGACTCTCGAGGCAGGCCCCCTTCACCAGCAGAAAGGAGTACCTCGAACGGATAGACTTTGTCCGTGCTGCTCGCTGAGATCGGAGCGACGATGACGCGATCGGAAAACTGGTTGCCGATGTCGTTGGAGATGATCAACGCCGGTCGCGTTTTAGCGATCTCCGATCCGATGGTGGGATCGAGCTTCACCCAGTAGATCTCCCCGCGGCGTGGATAGCTCATCCGGGCCACCCCTCTCCGTCCACGGCCTGCCAGTCAACATTTAGGGCTTGACGCTCGCAGCGCGTGGCCAGATAGCCTTCCCGCATGGCGGCCTCGATCTCAGCCCGCTCCCACTCCTGGGCCTTCTCCTCGAGCAATGTGTTCACCAGCGCGCTCAGACCGCGCGGCGGGACGAAACGCCGCACGCGCGCCAGCACAGCCTCGTCCAGGTAGAGCGTGGTTCGAGTGGCCATTTTAGGCTCCTTTCTAAAACATACATGGATGACGCCTTGATTGTACGTTTCCCCGGAGTTCCCGTCAACCCTCGTATCCCCACAAGCAAGGAGGACCGCCCCATGGCACAAGATCGCATGGCCCTTTATTTGCAGGATGCCCACGAGCTCTCCCAATGCATCGAGCTCGCCAAGTACGCCGAGGCCAAGGGCTTCGAGGCGGTGTGGCAAGCCGAGAGCCGGCTGGTGCGCGATGCCATCGTGCCCATGGCCGCCTACGCCGCCGTCACCACTCGGATCAAGGTCGGCAGCGGCGTCATCAACAACTGGACCCGCAACATCGGCCTGCTGGCCGCCACCTTCCTTACCCTGGACGACCTGGCGCCCAACCGCATCATCTGCGGCATCGGCGCATGGTGGGACCCGCTGGCCAAGAAGGTGGGCATCGAGCGGCGCAAGCCCCTGCTGGCCATGCGGGAAACGGTCACCGCGCTGCGCCAGCTGCTGACGCTGCAGGAGGTGACCTTCCACGGCGAGTTCCACCACCTGGATGGGGTGCGCCTGGACGTGGTGCACGGCCGCAAGGAGCCGCGCAACGTGCCGATTTACATCGGCGCCACCGGCATGCAGATGATGGAGCTGGCGGGCGAGATCGCCGACGGCGTGGTGCTGAACTACCTGGTGGCGCCCAAGTACAACCTGGAGGCCATGGACGCGCTGGAGCGGGGAGCCAAGAAGGCCGGCCGCCGCCTCGAGGACATTGACCGACCCCAGCTCATGATCTGCTCTGTGGACTACGACCGCAAGAAGGCCCTGGACGGCGCGCGCAAGATGATGACCCAGTACCTGGGCCAGCAGCCGCACCTGATGAAGGCCAGCGGCGTCAGCCAGGAGCTGCTGGACGAGATCCACCAGGTGCTGACCTGGCCGGCCACCGACGAGGAGATCGAGGCCGCCATGCACCTGGTGCCCGACGACGTGGTGCAGATGTGCACCGCCAGCGGCTCGCCGGAGGAGGTCAAGGCCAAGGTGCGGGAGTACATTGACAACGGCTGCACCTGCCCGATCCTGTACCCCCTGGGCGATCCCAAGCTGATGATTGACATCTTCAGCGAGGGCTACAGCTGACGCCGACTAGACTGGCCCAGTCTTTGAGACTGGGCCAGTCTTTCGGTGCGATGCTATAATGGGGGCGTGGCGAAGACCGACCTCTTCGAGCTGCAGCGCCAGGCGCTGGAGGAAAAGGAAGCGCCTCTGGCGGCGCGCATGCGGCCGCGCACTTTGGACGAGTTCGTCGGCCAGGAGCACATCGTCGGCCCTGGGCGGTTGCTGCGTCGCGCCATCCAGGCCGACCAGCTCAGCAGCGTTATCTTCTACGGCCCGCCCGGCACCGGCAAGACCACCCTGGCCCGGGTGATCGCCAACACCACGCGCGCCCACTTCGTGGCCATCAACGCGGTGTTGGCCGGCGTGCAGGACATCCGCGACGCCATCGCGGTGGCCCAGGAGCAGCGGGGGAAGTACGGTCGCCGCACCATCCTCTTCGTGGACGAGGTCCACCGCTTCAACAAGGCGCAGCAGGACGCGCTCCTTCCCTGGGTGGAGAACGGCACCGTCATCCTGATCGGCGCCACCACCGAGAACCCCTACTTCAGCGTCAACCGCCCCCTGGTCAGCCGCAGCCGCATCTTCCAGCTCAAGCCGCTCACCGACGCCGACCTCTACGCCATTGCCCGCCGGGCGCTGGCCGACCCGGAGCGGGGCTACGGCCGGCTGAACGTGGTGGTGGACGACGACGCGCTGGACCACCTGGTGAACGTGGCCAACGGCGACGCCCGTGCGCTGCTCAACGCCCTGGAGCTGGCGGTGGAGACCACCCCACCCGCCGAGGACGGCGCCATCCACGTCACCCTGGCCGTGGCGGAGGAGAGCATCCAGCGCCGCGCGGTGCTGTACGACAAGGAGGGGGACTACCACTTCGACACCATCAGCGCGTTCATCAAGTCCCTGCGCGGGTCGGACCCTGACGCGGCGCTCTACTGGCTGGCCAAGATGGTCTACGCGGGCGAGGACCCCCGCTTCATCTTCCGCCGCATGTTGATCTTCGCCGCCGAGGACGTGGGCATGGCCGATCCCCACGCGCTGCCGCTGACTGCGGCCGCGGCCGAGGCCTTCGACCGCGTCGGCCTGCCCGAGGGCCGCTTCCATCTTTCCTTGGCCGCCATCTACCTGGCCACCGCGCCCAAGTCTAACTCCACCCTGGGGTTCTTCGACGCGCTGGCCACGGTGGAGGCGGAGCGGGAGGCCGAGGTGCCGGCCCACCTGCGGGACGCCAGCCGGGATCGGGAGGGCTTTGGCCACGGCGCGGGCTACCTCTACCCCCACGCGTACCGGGACCATTGGGTGGCGCAGCAGTACCTGCCGGACGCGCTGCAGGGCAAGGTCTTCTACCAGCCCACGGAGGTGGGCGCAGAGGCGCGCATCAAGGCGGAGGTGGAACGGCGACGGGAGGCGCAGCTGGCGGCCATGGTGGAGGGGCAAGGGGTGGCGCCGCCGGAGGTGCTCACCTTCACCGGCGACCTGGCGGGCCGCGCCCGCGAGCGCTGGCTGCAGCGCGCGGTCAGCGGCGTCAGCCAGCGGCTGGCGGCCCAGCGCGATCGGGTGGTCCAGGCAGCCCGCCTGCAGCGCCACCACCTGGTGCTGGACGTGAACGCCGGCAGTGGCCTGCTCACCTGGGAGGCGCTGCGCCGCGCGGCCGAGGGCGGGGTGGTGGCCCTGGCGCACACGGCCCAGGACGCGGAGGCCCTGCGCCAGCAGGCCGAGCGCCTGCCCGAGGTAGAGCGCCCCCTGGTGCTGCAGGGGGACCTGGACGACCTGCCCGCGCTGCTCAACGGCGTTGCGCGGTGGGGATCGGTCAACAGCCGCCTCCCCGCAAGGCTGCGCTTCGACGCCATTCTGGGCCGCAATGCTCTGACGCGACACCCGGACAAGGCCGCAGCGGCCCGCTTGCTGGCCAACCTGCTGGCCGAGCAGGGCCGCATCAGCCTGGCCGAGACGGTGCCGGCCCACACCCAGCGGCTCTATCGGCTGGTGGACCTGGCGCCCCTAGGCCCCGACCTGGCGGCAGCGGTGGCAGACGCGGAGGAGGCGATCTATCGGCAGGCCGACGATCCCCTGGTCAACTGGGACGAGGAGGCGCTGCGGCTGGCCTTTGCGGCGGCAGGTCTGACGGTCGAGATTGCTGTGGAGCGGGAGCAGAGCGAGCTGCTGGCCACGCCCGCGGTGCTGAGCCGCTGGTTCGCGGCGGCCGCCCCGGGCCAGCGCCCCAGCTACGGCGACCGCCTACGCCGACGGCTGAGCGAGGAGGACGCTGCGGCGGTGGAGGCGCTGTTCCGCGGCCAGCTGGCCAACCGGACGGTGGCGTGGGAAACGACGGTGGTGTACCTGGTAGCCTATCGGCAGCCGTAACCGATGACCCCTGATCCATCTACCGATCACCGCTTACCTTTCACCGTTCACTGAACTGAACCGACCATGACCCTGATGCAGTTGATCAACCGCTTCTCGTTCCTGCTGTTCCCCTTGGCGGCCTTTCTGGTGGCGGCGCTGATCCTAGCGCGCGCGAAGAAGGGGAGGTGGCCGTGGATGGTTTGGGGCGCGTTGCTGGCGGCTTTTCTGGCCTTCGTCTTTCTCAGCGGCCAGCGCACGACGGCCAGCTTCGACACGCCGGAGAACATCCGCCGCGCCCTGGCCTCCGCCGACCAGCCCACGCTGGTGGAGTTCTTCTCCAACTACTGCCTGGGCTGTGTGGCCAACCGACCGGCCGTGCAACGCCTGGCCGAGGAGTGGACCGGCGGCCGGCTGGTCACGTTGGACGTGATGGACCCCGACATCAGGCGCTTCGGCGACGAGGTGGGCTTCGAGGTCACCCCGACGTTCATCCTCTACGACACGATGGGCAGGGAGCTGGCGCGCTGGGTGGGCCGGGCGCCCACGGTGGAGGAGCTAGAGCGGCTCGCGCCTTAGGTCAGCGCCGCGCCAACGGGCGCAGGAGTTCGCACCTGGGGGTGCGAACTCCGCATGGTGCGTCGCCTGGTACGCAGCTGGGGGTGCGAACTCCGCATGGTGCGTCCTACGGTTCGCACCAGGGGGTGCGAACTCCGCATGGTTCGCCGCATGGTTCGCACCTGGGGGTGCGAACTCCGCATGGTGCGTCGCATGGTACGCAGCTGGGAGTGCGAACTCCGCTTTGTGGGTGGGCGCCGTTGGCGGGCATTGGGGTTGCGTGCGCCGTGAACGTGTGCGTTGCAGAGCCGGCCCATGCACGCCGACCGCCCCCTTCACCGTTCACCGTTTACCGTTCACCGTTTACCGTTCACCGTTTACCGTTCACCGTTCACCGTTCACCGTTCACCGTTCACCGTTCACCGTTTACCATTCACCGTTCACCGTTTACCGTTCACCGCTCACCGTTCACCACACACCGCTCACCGCTCAATGCCGGCTCTGCGGCATGCGGCGCTCCACGTAGCGCACCAACAGCGCCAGGCCGATGGTCATCACCAGGTACAAAAACGCCACCACGTTGTAGGTCTCGAAGAACTTGAAGGTGCTGGCGGCATACACCTTGCCCTGATAGGTGATGTCCGCCACGCCCATTACCGACACCAGCGACGAGTCCTTCAGCATGGCGATGAAGTCGTTGCCCAGAGGAGGCAGCACCCGCCGCACTGCCTGGGGCAGGATCACGTAGCGCATGGCCTGCCAGTAGGTCATGCCCAGGGAGCGGGCGGCCTCCATCTGCCCCCGCTCGATGGACTGGATGCCGGCGCGGAAGATCTCGGCCAGGAACGCGCTGTAGCCGATGCTCAGGGCCACGATCACGCGAAAGGTGAAATCCACGGCGCGCACGTTCAGGTCGGCCATGGACTGGCCCAGGCCGGTGAACACCCCCCAGCGCAGCAGCAGCTCGCCCGTGGCGTTGACGATCTGCACGGCGCCCGGCGCGCCGGCGAAGACCACGTAGTAGAGCAGCACCAGCATGGGCACCCCGCGCAGGATCTCCACGTAGAAGGAGGCAGCCTCGCGCGTCAGCCGTCGGCTGGAGACCCGCATCAGCCCTACCATCAGGCCCAGCAGGACGGCCGCCGCATAGGCCACGATGGACACCCGGATGGTGACGCCGATGCCCTGGACCACCGCGTCGAAGATCACCCGGTAGTCGGCGTCGGTGAGGATGGTCCACAGGAAGAAGGCAGCCAGCAGCACCGCCGCCACCAGCCACAGGGGCACGCGGTCCCACGCGCCTTTGAGCGGCAACAGGCGCGACCGGCCGCTGCCGGCGAGGGGGGTGGGGGAAGAGGTCATAGTCGGAGTTCCGGTGAAAGAAACGCGTCACTCGTACCTCGTCAGCGGAGAGGGCGTTGCGATGGCGGAGTAACGAGTGGTGCGGAAAGAGTAATGCGTAATGCGTAAGCCAGAGCGGCGCAAGGCCCTCTCCGGTCACGCATTACGCATTACGCAGCACGTGCGATGGGTTTCGTCCTTACTTGGCCCCTGGGTCGTACACAAAGAACCACTTCGTGTTCAGGTGGTCCAAGTAGCCGTCAATCTTCATCGTTGCGATGGCAGCGTTGAAGGGGGCGACGAGGTCGGAGCCGGGCGGGAAGATGAAGCCGAAGTCCTCCGAGGCCAGGGGGCCGCCCACGATCTTGAGCTTGTCCGGGTTGGCGCCGATGTAGCCGCGGGAGGAGGCGGCGTCCATCAGCACCATGTCCACGTCGCCGCTCAGCAGGGCTTGGACGGCGGCGCCGAAGGTCTCGAACAGC
>JANWYQ010000010.1 GCA_025055015.1 Caldilineales bacterium | reverse complement strand
AGGTCATGAGCAGGGTCTTCAGCAGGGCCTGCAGCAGGGCCTGCAGCAGGGCCTGCAGCAGGGCCTGCAGCAGGGCCTGCAGCAGGGCCTGCTGCAGGGCCTCCAGCAGGGTCTCCAGCAGGGTCTCCAGCAGGGCCTCCAGCAGGGCCTCCAGCAAGGCCAGGCGGAGATGGTGTTGCGGGCCATTGGGCGACGCTTCGGCGAGGTGCCGTCCGCCTTGGCTGAGCGTGTCCGTAGCCTAACTATCAGCCAGTTGCCCATACTCCTTGACATCACCCTCGGCGCAGCCTCTCTCGAGGAAGTTACAGACGCCGCAGAGAAGATGGCAGCGGAGAACGGAGGCGGCGACGGAAACGGCGACTACGGCTAGCCAAACTGCGCCCGTTTCGTGGGCGTCTTCAGTGCAACTGCCACCTGCGGGAACGCATAGCGCTGCGGAAGGTGAGCGCCTCGGTTGGCGTCGCTTGTTTCGTGCCGGGCGCCGGTCGAGTTCCCTAATACGCTGCCCTTTGTCGTCCGATGTTGGCGAGACTCTATCACGTAAGGCAAGGTCTGTCGTGACTGCTCTTCGCTTGTTTCTTGCGGTGTTGGTTTTGCTTGGGTTGATCGGATCGGTAGAGCCATCTCTGGCCGAGCCCGCTGCTCCGGCGAGTGTCACACGCGTGCGAGTGGGCGTCTCGAGCGACGGGCTGGTTCGCATCACGCCGGCCGATTTGTCCGCCGCCGGCGTCAACCTTTCAGCGGTGGACCCGCGCACCTTTGCCATGACCAGCCTGGGCCAGCCGGTAGCCATCCGTGTGGTCGGCGAGGCCGATGGCCGATTTGATCCCGGCGACGAGATCCAGTTCTTCGGACAGCGCTTTCGCGGTCCGGAGATGGAGCAGAAGTACACGGACGAGCGCGTCTACTGGCTGGACATCGGTGGCAACACCGGTCCGCGCATTGCCGACGTCTCGGCGACGCCGGTAGGCGATCGAACCCCACCGGCTGACTTCCTCACCACCTTGCGCGCCGAGCAGAACATGATCTGGTGGACCCTTCACACTCTTTACCTGGATACGCAGGACACCTGGTACTGGGAGCGCCTACAGACCGGCGGCGGTCCCGGCGACAGCGTGACCCGCAGCCTGTCCTACACGGTGCCCCATCCTGCTCCCGGCTATCCGGCCACGTTGCGCCTAGAAGAGGTGAGCCGCTATAACAGCGGCTACACCAATTTCTATCATCGCACGGGCATTGCGCTCAACGGCGTGAACCTGGGCACCTTCGACTGGCAAGGTCGAGTGCGCCAGGTGTTCCAGGCCACTGTGCCGGCCGGCACCCTGGTGCACGGCACCAACACGGTGGCAGTCACCGCAACCAATGTCTCCGGCACCACCTACGATGACATCTACGTCAACTACTGGGAGGTGGACTATCGCCGCCAGTTCATCGCCTGGAACGGCCAGCTCGATTTCACGGTGGAGACATCTGGGGTGCAGGAGTTCCTGGTCAGCGGCTGGAGCAGTCCTGCGGTGGCGATCTGGGACGTCACCGACCCGCTCCAGCCCCGGCGCTTGACCGGCGCTTCCGTCCAGCCAGAGGGATCGGGCTATCGGGTGCGCTTTCGTGTTGACGCTGCGGCGGGAGCCCGCTTCTGGCTCCAGGAGGAGGCGACGTGGACGCCGCCCACTTCTGTCCGTGTGCGACCACCCACCGGCCTGCGCAATCCGACGGGCGGCGCCGACGCAGTGATCGTCACCCATGCCAGCCTGCGGCCGGCTGCCGAGCTTCTGGCCAACTGGCACCGCAGCTATGGGCGCCGCGCGCTGGTGGTGGACGCCCGGGACGCCTACGACGAATTCAACGACGGCATCTACCACCCGAAGGCGATCTCGGCCATGTTGGCCTGGGCCCATGCCCACTGGGCGCCCCCTGGACCGCAGTACCTCACCCTGGTGGGGGATGGACATTGGAACTTCAAGGGCTACAACACCGCCGTCTACCCCGCGCCGCCCATCATGATCCCGCCTTTCCTGGCCTTCGTGGACCCTTGGCAGGGAGAGGTGCCGGCAGACACCCTGTACGGCAACATTGCCGGCAACGATGTGCCGGAGATCTCGGTGGGCCGGCTGGCGGTGAACACCCTGGACGAGGCGTACGTCGCAGTCAACAAGATCATTGCCTACGACCAAACCATGCGGACCCAGCCCTGGCAGCGGCGCGCTCTCTTCGTGGCCGACAACGCCGACTCCGCCGGTGACTTTGCAGGGCTCACCGATCAGATTATCAGCACCTATCTACCGTCCGACGTGACTCCCACCCGGGTGTACCTTGGCGTCACCCATGCTACGGCCAGCGACGCCAAGGCCGCCATTCGCAACGCCATCAACGCCGGCACCTGGATGGTGCAGTTCTCCGGCCACGGCGCGCCGGAGCGCTGGACCCACGAGTTCATCTGGACCAAGGACGATGTGCCGTCTCTGGTGAACAACGGCATGTTCCCGGTGGTGATGACCTTCAACTGCCTGGACGGTTACTTTGCCCACACCGATCCGGCGCGGGTCAGCATCGCCGAGACCATGCAGCGCTTGGCGGGGGGAGGCTCGGTCGCTGCCATCTCGCCCTCCGGCCTGGGGCTGACCTCCGACCAGCACACCCTCCGCAAAGTGCTCATGGAGGCCATCTTCTTCGACGGTATCCGGGAGGTAGGGACGGCGCTCACCGTGGCTAAACAGCGCTACGCTGCCACCTACGGCGTGGTCTACCTGAACTACACCCAGATGCTGTTCGGCGATCCGGCCATGCGGTTGCCCTGGGCCAACGTGGCTGTGCCGAAGTCACCGGCCGTCGCCATCAGCCGCAGCGGCAGCGCTGCCGTGTTGACCTGGCCCGCCGTGACCCAGGACGTCTATCACCAACCGACCAGCGTCACCGGCTACCACGTCTGGCGCGGCGACTCGCCTTACTTCGACCCCCTGCGGCCCAACTGCAACTGTCGCCGCATCGCCACCACCTCCACTCCTGGCTTCACTGACACGGGGTCTGTGGGAGCGATCACCCCCATCGGCGATCCGACCACCAACTACTTCTACGTGGTGCAGGCCGCCAACAGCGTTGGCCACTCGGCCGTCTCCAACCGGGTGGGCGAGTTTGACTTTCTCCTCGTCCGTTGAGGTTGAGAGGCAAGACCGCCTCCAGGGCCGCGGGCCTCCTGGAAGACAACACCGCCGCAGACGTTGCGTCTGCGGCGGTGTTGCTTCTCGGCGCTGTCTGCGGAACCGACGATGTAGCACCACGTCTTTCGGGCGACGCTACATGTTGCGGATCAACGCCTGGCCAAACTCGCTGCACCTGACCTCGGTGGCGCCCTCCATCAGCCGGGCGAAGTCGTAGGTGACGATCTTCTGGCTGAAGGTCTTCTCCATGGCGGAGATGATCAGGTCTGCCGCCTCGGTCCAGCCCAGGTGGCGCAGCATCATCTCGCCGCTCAGGATCACCGAGGAGGGGTTGACCTTGTCCAGGCCGGCGTACTTGGGCGCGGTGCCGTGGGTGGCCTCGAAGACCGCGCGGCCGGTGACATAGTTGATGTTGGCGCCCGGCGCGATGCCGATGCCGCCCACCTGGGCCGCCAACGCGTCGCTGATGTAGTCGCCGTTGAGGTTTAGCGTGGCGATCACGTCGTACTCCGCCGGACGGGTGAGGATCTGCTGCAGGAAGGCGTCGGCGATCACATCCTTGACCACAATGCCGTTGGGTAGCACGTGCCACGGGCCGCCGTCCAGGGGCACTGCGCCGAACTCTTGCGCCGCCACCTTGTAGCCCCACTGCATGAACGCGCCCTCTGTGAACTTCATGATGTTGCCCTTGTGCACCAGGGTGACGCTCTTGCGCTTGTTGTCTATGGCGTACTGGATGGCGGCGCGCACCAGGCGGCTGGTCCCTTCCTCGCTCACCGGCTTGATGCCGATGCCGCTGCTTTGGGGGAAACGGATCTTGTTGACCCCCATCTGCTCCTGCAGGAAAGCGATCACCTTGCGCGCGCCCTCGCTGTAGGCCTCCCACTCGATGCCGGCGTAGATGTCCTCCGTGTTCTCGCGGAAGATCACCATGTTCACCAGCTCCGGCCGCTTCACGGGACTGGGCACGCCGGTGAAGTACTGCACCGGCCGCACACAGGCGTACAGGTCTAGCCGCTGGCGCAGGGCCACGTTGATGCTGCGGATGCCGCCGCCCACCGGCGTGGTCAGCGGCCCCTTGATGGCCACGATGTACTCGTCAATGGCGTCCAGCGTCTCCTGGGGCAGCCAGATCGGCTCGCCGTAGACTTGGTTGGCCTTCTCGCCGGCGTAGACCTCCATCCAGGCGATGCGGCGGCGGCCGCCGTAGGCCTTCTCCACCGCGGCGTCCAGCACGGGCTGGCTGGCGGCCCAGATGTCCGGCCCTGTGCCGTCGCCCTCGATGAAGCAGATGATGGGATTGTCCGGGACGTGCAGCTTGCCGTCTCGCAGGGTGATCTTCTCGCCCTCAGACGGCACAACGATCTTGTCGAAAGCCATTATGGAGAGCTCACTCCTTCCAAGTGGTTTTGGGACTGTCGAGGTGGGCTGAGGCTGCGCCGCTGCGTTCAGCCGTCGAGAGCGAACGAGGCAGAGCGAGCTGCTTGCGACCCTCGGCTTGTCGGCGCACCGAGGCTCATTCTACATCAGCTTCGGAGAGATCACAAAGCGCACAGGCGTCCTCCCTAGCGCAGCAGCATCGGCAAGAACACCCGGTGGCACCGCCCCGCGGGCACGGCCACCACGTTGGAGGGGGTCATTGCCCGTCCAGCCTGGTCCACGGGCACTGCGCGGAAGAAGCAGAGGTCGCCGAGCAGGCTGGTGACGTCGGTGCTGACCTCGAAGGCCGTTTTGGCTTGTGTGCCCACCAGCGTGTCCAGGGCGCCCGCTCGCCTGCCGCCGTAGATGCGATATGCAGCCACCTCAGTAGCGCCGTTCCAGCTGTAGTACAGCTTGACCCGGCTCCCCTCAGCCTGGGCGACCAACAGCGGCGGCCAGGCCGGACGTCCCACCCACGGGAAGCGGAAGGCTCGGTAGCTCTGCTGCCCTTGGCCCAAGCTGAGCTCGAAGGCTTTGCGGCCGTCGGGCGTCACCTCGGTGAGGGTCGGCGTCGCCGTGCCCCAGCCGATGAGGGTGTTGCCGTTGGGCAGGCGCTGAGCGTTGCCCATGCCCCAGGCGAAGGTGTCGGGCTTGTTGCGGTACTCCCACACCAAAGTCGCGGTCTTGTTCTCCTGGTCCAGCACGTACTCCAGCGCGCGCGAGTACTCCGGCGTGAGGTTGTTGCCGTTGTCGTAGATGGTGTAGTGGCCGTTGGGCAGCAGGCGGATATCGTGGATGTGCGAGAACCCCCGGGGGTCGTTGATGAAGGTGAACTGGTTGCGCTTGCCGCCCCAGCGCCAGATCACGGCGCCCGTTCGCCTGTCAATCTTCGTCACCTCGTCCAGATGGCGGCTAGAGATCAGGAGGTTGCCGTCGAAATCCACCTCCACTGCGTTGCCGTGGATCAGGTCAATCTCCTGGGTGGTGAGGTCCTGGTTGGAGTCGGTGAAGGCGATGTGGTCCCAGCTGCGCCACTCGAACACCACCTGGTTGTTGGCGTCCACCTCCTGCACGATCAGGCCGTAGACCAGGGCGTTGGGATGGCCGCCGGGCACCACCTGGCTCATGTCCACGATGCGGGGGTCGTAGATCAGGTAGAGCTGATGGCCGTTGGGCAACAGCTGAAAGTCGTGGTGGTTTGTCCAGTGGTTGATGGCGCCGTAGATGCGCACCGTGGAATAGGTCTCGTCGAGGGCGCGGAACTTGCCGATGGTGCGGTCGTAGTACGTGAGCCAGCCGTTGGGCTGCTTCTTGAAGTCCGTCCCGGCCCGGTTGGGAGGCTGTTTGTGCCAGAAGACCAGATCCCCTCGGTTGTCGAGGATCATGATGTAGGGCGCCGGAGTGGGCAGACCGGGCCCGGCGAAGCTGTTGATGAAGATGTAGCCGGGAGCCGTGTTGGAGGCCGGCACGGTCACGGTGATGGTGGGGAAGTCATCGGGCACGGTGACGTAGGCCGCCGGGTTGACCACGGTGTGCGGTGCGCTCCCCTCTGGCAGCGAGGCCATCTGCGCCATGCTAGGCGCAGCGGACGCCAATACCAACCAAAACCCCAAAGCGACAGCGAAGGCGATTAGCGATCTCATATCCTCCTCCTATGTTTGCGAAGAGACTGCGACGGACGAACAAAGCAGATCGCTGATGAGAGGACGATTGACCACCCTAGGCTGTTCCCACCATCTTCGTAACAGCTAAGCGTTCAACGACCAACCCCAGGACATCAGGCGGAGGAGCTGGAAAGAGTCGTCCAACTCACTTCTTCTGCGGGTTCCCCTTTCGTGTTTCTCTTTTCCTGTCTTGGTTCCCTATCCCTCCGCACGAGCGCTTTCGCCCGGCGCCGGCAACCCGCAGGTGGCTGACACGCGGTGCCGGTTGTCTCGGAACATTCGATAGGCCCAGTCCCACGCTTGGCGCAGGCCGGGGATCACCGACAGCAGGTAGAGTGGGTAGGCCCACCAGATGCGGCGCAAGGCGTGCCGGTAGACGTCGCCGCCCGCCACGTGACGGCCGTCGGTGTACAGCAGGCGCACGTCGTGAACTAGCTCCGCGTAGGGCAGGCCCAGCCGCTCCGCCACCCACGGCGCTTGCAGCGGGGCAACGTCCAGCCCAACCCGGCGCAGCGTCGGCGCCCAGTACCTAACCCAAGCCTCGCAGAAGCCGCAGTCCTGGTCGTACAGCACCCAGCCGTCAATCGGTCGCTCGGCCACGGCGTTTTCCTCTCCATCCGGCGGAGTTCGCGTTTCGCGCGACAGAAGGGGTAGCTCGCACCCCTAGGTGCGCACTTTGGGCAACAGTGCGGAGTTCGCACCCCCAGGTGCGAACTCCGTGCTCCGCGCCGCAGGAGATGGAGCTCGCACCCTCAAGGTGCTAACTCTGTGCAACAGAGTACCAGACCAACCGCCGCCTGACAAGTAGCCATCACGCCATTTCCAGCAAAATGCGCTCCAGCCTCGCCCGCCATTCCCCCTCGCTCAGGTCGCCCAGCGGCATCCAGATGGCGCGGCGACCCACGCGCGCGATGGCGCCGAGCCGCGCCTGCAGGCGCTGGCGGTCCACCTGCTCCAGGCGCTCGCTGCGGATCACCAGCTGGTCGCCGTCCCGGCCGATGCTGGTCACGCCGGCCCGCGTCGCCAGCACCTTGACGCGCACCTGGTACAGCAGGTTCGACACCTCCTCGGGCAGCGGACCGAAGCGATCGGCCAGCTCCGCCGCCAGCGCTTCGAGGCTGGCCGTGTCCGTCACCGAGGCGATGCGGCGATAGAGCCGCAGCCGAAGCGACGAATCGGGCACGTATTCCTCCGGGATCACGGCCAGCAGCGGCAGGTCCAGGGTCACGGCCGGCGCCAAGGGATCGTCGTAGCCCACCGACCGGCCCGCGCCGTTGCGGCGCGGCGACGAGGCCTCGCGCTGCCGCACAGACGGGGGCCGAGCCTTCGCCGCCGTCTCGCCGTCCACAGCCTGAGGTGCGGACGGCTGGGCAGTTGCCTGCCGCGCGCGCAGCTCCTGCACCGTCTTGGCCAGCAGGCGGCAGTAGAGGTCGAAGCCGACGGCCGAGATGTGCCCGTGCTGGCGGGTGCCCAGCAGCTCGCCCGCCCCGCGGATCTCCAGGTCGCGCATCGCGATGCGGAACCCGGCGCCCAGCTCGCTGGCCTCCTGCAGCGCGGCCAGCCGCTCGCGCGCGACGGGCGACAGCGGCTGGTGGCGGTCGTACAGCAAGTAGGCGTAGGCGCGCACAGCCCCGCGGCCCACCCGGCCTCGCAGCTGGTAGAGCTGCGCCAGGCCAAACTTGTCGGCGCGGTTAATGATGATGGTGTTGGCGTTGGGGATGTCCAGGCCGCTTTCGATGATGGTGGTGCACACCAGCACGTCGAACTCGCCGTTGGCAAAGCGCAGCATCACCTCCTCCAGCTCTCGCTCCGGCATCTGGCCGTGGGCGATGGCGAAGGTGGCCTCCGGCACCAGCCGCTCCAGCCGCCGTGCGATCTGCGCGATCCCTTGCACCCGGTTGTGAACGAAGAAGACCTGTCCATCGCGGTCAATCTCCCGCAGGATGGCCTGGCGGATGAGGGTCTCGTCGTACTCGGCGATGGTGGTCTTGATGGGCAGGCGCTCCTCCGGCGGCGTCTCGATGGTGCTCAGATCGCGCACGCCGGTGAGGCTCATGTGCAGGGTGCGGGGGATGGGCGTGGCCGTCAGGGTGAGCACGTCCACCTGCTGCCGCATCTGCTTGATGCGCTCCTTGTGCACCACGCCGAAGCGCTGCTCCTCGTCCACCACCAGCAGCCCCAGGTCCTTGAAGCGGACGTCCTTGGATAGGAGGCGATGGGTGCCGATGACGATGTCAATGCGGCCGGCGGCCAGCCCCTCCACTACCTCTCGCTGCTGGGCCGGCGTGCGGAAGCGGCTGAGCATCTCCACCGTCACCGGGAAGGGGGCCAAGCGCTTGCTGAAGGTCTGGTAGTGCTGCTGCGCCAGCACCGTCGTGGGCACCAGGATGGCCACCTGCTTGCCGTCCATCACCGCCTTGAAGGCCGCGCGCAGGGCTACCTCGGTCTTGCCGTAGCCGACGTCGCCGCAGATCAGGCGGTCCATCGGCCGGGGCTCCTCCATGTCGTGCTTCACCGCCTCGATGGCCACCAGCTGATCCGGCGTCTCCTCGTAGGGGAAGGCAGCCTCCAGCTCCGCCTGCCAGGCGCTGTCCGGCGCGAAGGCGTGGCCGGGGGTCAGCTCGCGCGCGGCGTACAGCTCCAGCAGCTCCTCGGCGATGTCCTCCACCGCCTTTTGGGCGCGCTTCTTCACCAGGCCCCAGTCCGCCGTGCCCAGCCGGTGCAGGATGGGGGGCGCGCCGCCCTCGCCCGCGCCCACGTAGCGGCTCAGCCGGTCGGCCTGGTGGACGGGCACGTACAGGCGGTCGCCTTGGGCGTAGTCCACCTGCAGGTACTCCCGCTCCACCCCGCTCTCGGTGGTCAGCTTCACCAGCCCGGCGAAGCGGCCGATGCCGTGCTCCATATGCACCACGTAGTCGCCGGGCGCCACGTCGGCGAAAAAGGCCTCGGGCGCGGCGGCGCGCGGTCGAGGGGCTCGGCGCTGCCGCGGCTTGGCCCAGCCGAACAGCTCGGCGTCGGTGAACAGGGCGAGGGCATGGCGCCGGCCGTCCCGGCCTGCTGCGGCCTCCTCTACCGCGGTGGGTTGCTCCAAGCGCACATCGCGCAGGACCCATCCCTCCTCCAGCGTCCCACGCACCAGGCGCAGATCACGCGCCGCCACCGGGTCGGTCACGTGCTCCGTGACGGCGATGGCCTGGCCCGCCTCCTCCAGGAACAGCTCCGCCAGCCGCGGGGCCTGCCGCGTCACCATCACCACAGCCTGGCCCTGGCTGTGCAGCTTCCCCACCTCCGCTACGATTTGGCGCACCTGGCCGCCGAAGCGAGGGCCGGGCACAAAGTGGCGGGACAGGGGCGACGCCGCGGGCACCGGCCGTCCCTCCAGGTCGCCGTGGCCCAGCAGCAGATAGCGCCGCGCGGTGAGGGCTGGCTTCAGCTCCTCCCACGACCAATGGGAGGGCTGGGTGTTGGCCGGCAGCTCGCCGCCCACCGTCAGGTCGCGCTGGGTCTGTCGCGCCTGGCTCTCCAGCTCCGTCACGTGCACCATCAGGTCGGCGCCGTCGTCCACCAGCACCAGGTCGGTCGGTCCCAGGTAGTCCAGCAGGCTGGCAGGCTGGGAGTAGAGATAGGGGACGTACCACTCCTGGCCCTTGAAGCCGGTGCCGACCAGGAGCTGCGCCAGCTCCGCCTCGAAGTCGTGGCGGGCGGGCGGGTGGAGCGGGCTTAGGTCGAGGGCCTTCAGCCGGTCCGCCGCGGCCGCCGCCACGCGCGGCAGCGCCTCGCTGGCCGGGCCGATCAACACCTGTTGCACCCGGCGCGCCTCCGGCAGGGTGCGCTGGGTCGAGGGATCGAACAGGCGCAGGCTCTCGATCTCGTCGCCGAAGAGCTCGATGCGCACCGGCCACGTCATGTTGGGGGGCCAGATGTCCACGATGCCCCCTCGGCGGCTGAACTGTCCTACCTCCTCTACCACCGCATCGCTTCGGTAGCCCAGCCCGAGCCAGCGATGGAGCAGCTCGTTCAGGTTGATCAGCTGGCCCAGGCGCAGGGAATGCAGAGCCAGCCGAAGCTCCCGCGGGGGCAGGGTCTTTTGCATCAGGCTGCGGGCCGAGGCTACCACGATCAACGGCCGGTCGGACGCTGCGCCCTGGGCCACGGCCGCCAGCGCGCTCAGCCGCGCCTGCCGCGTCTCCCGGGACCAGGGGATGCGCTCGTAGGGCAGGGAGTCGGGGTCGGCCAGCAGGTGAAGCTGGCTGCGCCCCTCGCGCAGGGGCAGCCACGCGGCCAGCTCGTCGTAGAGCTGCCGCGCGCGCTCGCTGCGGCCGGCCAGCACCACGACCACGCCGCCCAGGTCCTCGGCCAGGCGCGCCATCAGGTAGGGCCGCGCTGCCTCGTAAACGGCCAGCGGCAGCCGGTCGCCCTTTCCCGCCCGCAGCTCGTCCCGCAGCTGTTGATAGGCTGGCACAGTGGCCAGCGCGTGGAGAAGCCCTGAGAGGTTCACCGCATCAGTTGAAGGCGTTCATCGCGGCCTCAATGCCGTAGGCCAGCCAGTGTTCGCATGCCTCTGCCGCCCGCTCCCGCACCGGCGCCATCACCTCTTCCTCGGCCGGCGAGAAGTCCTGTAACACGTAGTCTGCCGGGTCCATCTGGCCGGGCGGCCGACCGATGCCGATCCGCAGCCGTGGGAACTGGTCCGTGCCCAGCGCCTGGATGATGGACTTCATGCCGTTGTGCCCGCCGGATCCGCCGGCAGCGCGCAGGCGCAGCTTGCCCAGCGGCAGGTCCAGGTCGTCAAAGATCACCAGCAGGTCGGCCGGCGCCACCTTGTAGAAACGGACCAGCGCAGCCACGCTCTGGCCGGCCAGATTCATGAAGGTCTGCGGCTTGGCCAGCAGCACCCGCTGCACCTGGGGCAGGGCGGGCGCGGCGGAAGAAGGCTCGGCGCCTAAGGCCGACGGCGCCGGCGCCAGCGGCTGCGGCGTGGGCAGCTGCACCGCGCCCAGGGCCACCTTGGCCTTGCCTTTGGCGATGTCGAAGCGCAGGCCATGCCGCTGGGCCAACAGGTCCACGCACTGAAAGCCGACGTTGTGGCGATTTCGTTCGTACTGCTTGCCGGGGTTTCCCAGGCCAACGATCAGCTTCATGCCATAGCTTGCGCCGCTCGACAGCCTACGGCGCAATCAAATACCACAGCCACGTGAGCAGACGCCGGACGCCGAAGAAGACGCCTACGGCCAAAAAAGCGCCGCCAGCGTAGGCAGCGCCGGTGATGGCCGCCTCGCGCAGGGACAGCGGGTTGAGCGCGGCCAATGGACCGCCGTCCGACCCACTGCCAGGGGAGTTGGCCACGGCTCCGCTGGCCGTCGGCGTGGGAGAGGGGCTGGGCCGCGGCGTGGGGGTGGCGATCTCCGGCAGCTCGACGGTGGCGGGAGTAGGCGTGGGCTCTGGCGTGGGGGTCGCCCCGGGGGCAGCCACGGGCGGCGGCAGGGTAGGCAGCGCGGCCAGGGTGGGCGTGGGCGTGGGCTCCGGCGGCGCCTGGTTGGCCACCACGATGTTGCGCGCGTAGGCCTCGTCGTAGTTGCCGTCGCGGCGCACCACCCGCAGGCGCAGGCTGTAGGTGCCGTCGGGCAGGGAGGTGGTATCCCACGTGCCCAGCGGGCCGCTTTCCACCTGCTGGTACTTGGCCTCGCCGATGAACACCCAGTTCTCGCCCGGCTCGATGGTGTAGTAAAGCTCGTAGCGCTCGAACTCCGGGTGCATGGCCGAGCCGCTGATGGACACCACCCCCCGCACGCGAGCCTGGGGCGCAGGCGAGGTGATGGCAGCGCGCTGCTGGAGGACGGGCGCCTCGCGCACGGCGGCCGCTGCCGGCCGCGCAGCGCCCAACAACAGCACGGTCAGGGCCAGGCCTCGCGCGATCACTCCGAACAGCCGACGCCGGGCCGCCGGCGCCGAGGAAGACACACAGTGCATGCAAACCCTCCACGGGCAAGTCATGGTCTCCGGTCAAACGGCGACGGGGATGCGCCGTTAACCGCATAAGTTTAGCACAGAAGACAGGGGCCGCCAAAGCCCAGCCTGCGCGCATCGGCGCTGCATGGGGAGCTAGATGACATTGCGGCGCAGGGGACCTACCGCTCAACCCGGATGGCCGTGGGCAACGTCAGCGCGTCGCCGACCGGCCGGCCGGCCGCGTCCACCCACGGCAACCGCTGGCCCGTGCGCTGGTCGTACAGCCCGACCCGCAGCACGGCCGGCCCCGGCTCTGCGTCGCCGCGCACCGTGAGCACGTGGCGGTCGGCCAGGTACTCGCCGGGCAGCCAGCTGGAGGTGGGAAACTGGCCTGCGCCCGGCTCGCTGTCGGACTGAGCCAGCAGGCTGCCGTCCGCTTCCACCAGGTGCACGAAGACGGCCCAGCGCTGGCCCGTGGCCTCGGTGGCCTGCCAGTGCAGGGTGACGGTGAGCGCCTGGCCTGGCGTGAGCTCTGTGTCGCTCAGGTCGTAGCCCACCAGCCGGCCCACCTCGGCCAGGTCGGCGAACAGCGCGTGTTGCGGCTGGGGCGGCTCGGTGCGATGGGCCCGGCCGCGCACCTCCACCTCGGTCAGGGCGACGTGGTCCGCGCTGCGGCGCAGAAGGCCGCCGGCGGTGGCGAGGCGGCGACCGGTTTGCGCCTCGAACAGGCCGACGATCAGGCGATAGCGGCCGTCGGCCACCGTGGCCGGCAGGCGCAGCGTATGTTGGCTGCGCACCAGCTCGCCCGGCCGCCAGGCGCCGGTGGGGTACCAGGCCACGGGCGGTCCCTCCCACGCAGCGGCCAGTCCGCCCGCGCGGTCCAGGAGTTGCACGAAGGCGAAGAGCTCCGGCTGTCGGGCAGCGGCCAGGCCGGGCAGCGCCTGCCAAAAGAGGCTCACGTCCAGGTCCTCGCCGGGCGCCAACTCGCCCTCGGTCGCGCTATAACCCAGCAGCCGCACCTTTCCGTCCAGGTCGGCCTGCCGGGGGTGGGCGATGGGCAGGGTGGCCGGATCGAGGGTCTCCTCGGCCGCGGCCACGGCGACCTGGCCCAGGACCGCCTCCTTGCCCTGCGGCCGGCCGTCGGGACCCACCACCGACCAGGCGGCCGCCTCCTGGTCCGGTCGCGCGGAGAGGCGTAGATCGTACTGGCCCGGCGGCGTGCCGGCCGGCACCAGCAGCCCCAGGCGGTCCGCCTCCTCCCCCTCTCGCCGGAAGTCCGCCTGGGCCCAGGTGCGCCCCTCGCGGTCGGCCAGGCGGAGGCTGACCAGGCGAGTCGCCGCCGCCTCCCCGCGCCAGGCCAGGTCCACCAGCAGGGCTTGGTTGGCCGCCTGGAGGCTCATGGGGGCCATGCGGGCGCTCGTCAGCTCGCCACCCTCGAAACGCAGCGGGCCGGCCGACGACAGCGGGCCCCCGTCCACGGGCTGCGCCCAGCCGGTCAGCCGCGTGCTGGGGCTGTACCAGCGGTTGAGGAGCAGGTAGCTGCTCTCCGCCAGATACCCCTCGACGGCGCCCTCCAGAAGGCCGCCCAAGGAGAGGTGCTCGGGAAACCACAGGTGGCCCCGGGCCAGTGCCTCGTCCACCTGCGCGGCCAGGTCCGGGCCCCACTGGTCTGACACCGCCAGAGCCGGCTGAGGCCCGTCGGGCCGACCGTAGCTCCACAAGTAGCCCACCTGCCAGGGATAGATGGCCAGCACGGCGTCCTTGCGGCGCCCCCACAGGTTCACCTGGCCGATCAGGGGCCGGTAGTCCTCGTCGGCGTAGCGCGGCACCGTGTAGAACGCGGCCAGGGAGGCCACGGCCAGCAGCAGGAACGGCGCCAGGCCCCACCGGCTGCCCGATGTGCTCAGCGCCAGCGCTGCCAGCAGCAGGAAGAGGGGCAGCCCCAGCAGCAGCAGCCGCTCCCCCCGCTCCGGGAAGAAGGGGAAGGTGAGGTTGACCAACCAGCCCAGGGCCAAGACGACGGCGAGGGAGAGGAGGAGGAAGAGGGATAAGGAAGGATTAATGGTCAATGGCCAATGGTCAATGGTCAATGGCCAATGGCTAGTGGTCAATGGCCGATGGTCCGGGGGCGATGGCGAATGGTCAATGGTCAATGGCCAATGGTCAATGGTCAACGGAGAACGGTCAGGGGGCGATGGAGAATGGTCAATGGTCAATGGCCGATGGTCAATGGTCAACGGAGAACGGTCAGGAGGCGATGGAGAATGGTCAATGGTCAATGGCCGATGGTCAATGGTCAACGGAGAACGGTCAGGGGGCGATGGCTGATGGCGGTGGGGGAGCGAGCGGCGTGCGCGCCAGAGGGCGGCGGCCAGGGGAACCAGGGCCAAAAGCGCCACGGGCCACCAGGGCGCCAACGGTCCCTCCAGGTGGCCGGCGACGTAGGCGGCCAGGTGCCGCGCCAGGTAGGTCAGAGGCCCCAGGGGGCGGTCGGCGTCGGCCACTACCTTCTGGGAGACGTAGGCCACCAGCTGCGGCGTGGCAAAGCGCAGCCAGGGCAGGTAGAGGAGGACGACGGCGCCCTGCGCCGCCAGCCACACGGCAGCCAGCCGCAGGTTGGCGCGCGCTCGCCAAAGCGTCCACAGGCCTGCCAGCGCCAGCCCGGCCAGCAGGAACCCGGCGTAGTACTGCGTGTACAGGGCGACGGCCATGGCGGCAACGTAGCCGAGCAGCCATCCCGCCCGGCCCCGCCCTCGGCCGCCGGCCGCCAAGCCCAGCCAGGCCGCAGCCGCGCCGACGGCCGCCGTCGCCGCCAGCGCCACCAGGGCGTACATGCGCACCTCTTGCGAGTAGAAGACGTGCAGCGGGTTGACGGCCACCAGCAGCGCCGCCACCACGCCGACCTGCGGTCCCCCCAGCCGCCGGGCGACGGCGTAGATCAAGGGCACGGTCAGCACGCCCACCGCCACGGAGAAGAGGCGCAGGGCGACCGGCCCCGGGCCCACCAGGCCGATCCAACCCCCCAGCAGCGCGTAGTAGAGTGGCGGGTGGATGTCCTGCGCCGTCAGCCGCACCATCTCGGCCAGGGGGTGGCGGGCAAACCAGACGCTGTAGCCCTCGTCCCACCACAGCGGCTGAAAGTCGAGGCGGGCCGCCCGCAGCCCCAGGGCCAGGAGGGTCAACAGCAGCGGCAGCGCCGGGCCGCCGCTGCTTACTGCCGCGTGAAGACGACGTAGAGCCACTGTGGTTCGTCGGCGCCGGCCGAGAAGCGCACCGGCGGCGACACGGGCCGGCCGCTGCCGTCCACCAGCCACACGGTGTACTCGTGGCCCAACAGGGGCGCGCGGCCGTTGGTGTCGAAGGTCAGGTTAATCGGCCGAAAGTCGGAGAAGTCCGCGCTGGGCGCGCTGTACTGCCAGGGCTCGCCCATGCTGCGTCGGGAGATCCACTCCTGGCCGGTGGTCTCGTTGCGCACCCGCAGGTAGACGTTGGCCACCGGCCGGTCCTGGGCGTCGCGCACCTTCACTCCCACCCGGAGGTAGTCACGACCGCCGAAGGGGAAGCGCTCGGTGGCGGTCAGGGCGAAGGGGAAGGCCGCCGGCTGCTCGGCCACGGCCGCGGCCGCAGGCGTCGGCGTGGCCGCGACCAGGTCGGGCGACAGCGCCACCCGCTCCACCGGGCCCTCGGTGCGTACCAGGTCGCTGCGGATCCAGCCCTGCCGGCCGGCCACGCAGCACACCTGCCACCAGTCCGCGCTCTCCGTGCGGCCGACGATCTCCAGCCGCTGTCCCTGCCGCGCCTGGCCGACCACCGGCGCGGCGACGCTGGGGCCGCTGCGCACGTTGACGCTGGGGTTGCGGACCACGGCTGCCGGCTTTGGCTCCGGGGTGGGGGTCGCCGTGGCCGTGGGCGTTGGGGTGGGCGGGATGGGCGTCGGGGTCGGCGGCTCGGGCGTCGGGGTAGGCGGCTCCGGCGTTGGCGTAGGTGGCTGCGGGGTGGGCGTGGGCGGCTCCGGTGTGGGGGTGGGAGGCTGCGGGGTGGGCGTGGGCGGCTCGGGCGTCGGGGTCGGCGGCTGGGGCGTGGACGCCTGGGCCAGCTGCGCAGGCGCCTCGCTGCGCTGGGCCAAGGCCTGGGGCGCGGTCGGCTCCGGCGCCGGCCGGACGGGGGTGGGCGTGAAGGTGGGGCGCAGCGGGCGCTGCACCACGGGCGTGGGCGTGGGCATCGGCACCAGCAGCTCCACCAGGGCACAGCCGGGGGTGAACAGCAGCAGGGCCAGGGCCACGCCGGCGATCAGCTTGTGCGAACGCAAGAGGATGACCTCCTTGGGCAGTCTCATCGGGTGTCGAAGAAGCCAACGAAGACCTCGCGGGCGCCGGTGGGCTCGTCGGTGGTTTCGAAGGTGATCTCCGGCGACACCTGCCGGCCGCTGCCGTCCATCAGGTAGATGGTCCAGCGCGCGTTGCCGGCCGCAGGCAGATACTCGTACTTCAGGTTGTACTCGCGGCGGTTGCCGAAGGCCCCTGGGTTCTCGGGGATCAGGGGCGCCGACAGCTCGAAGAAGTGGCGGGTCTGGTCGGGCTTGCTCACGTCCTGGCCGTTGCGCAGCACCCGCAGCCGATAGCCCGGAACCGGCATGAAGTTGCGGTCGAAGGTCTTCACCCAAATGGTGAGCCAGGGGTTGGTGGTGTAGAAGTACTGCGGTCCGTCGCCGATGTCGAAGGGACGGTAGGGCCGCGGGGTGGGTGTGGGCTGGGGCGGCGCGGTTGGGGGCGGCGCAGCCGTAGGCGCCGGAGGAGGCGGCGCGTCCAGGATCGGCACCTCCTGCATGTCGCCCACCGGCACCACCAGCTGCGCTGCGATCCACACCTGCCGGCCGTTGTAGCAACAGATGAGCCACCAGGTAGCGGCCTCGTTGCGGCCCACCACCGAGTAGAGGTCGCCGGCCCGCACCTGGCCCACCACCGGGTAGGCCACGCTGGGCCCCTCGCGCACGTTGACCAAGTCCCCTTGCACCGACACGAAGGGGGTCGGCGTGGGCACGATCTCCGCCGTGGGCGTGGGGGTGGGGAAGGGCGTGGGCGTCGGGATGGGCGTCGGCGTGGGGATGGGAGTAGGCGTGGGCGTCAGCGTGGGCCGGTCCAGCGCGGCGATCACCGTGAGGGTGGCGGCCACGGCCGGCGGCGGCTGGTCGGGCGGGAGCGGCGTCCACGTGGGCAGGAGCCGGGGCGGCGGCAAGGTTGGCGTGGGCGTGGGATCACCCACCAGGATGCGCCCCAAGGAACACCCCAGGGTGGTGGCGAGGAAGAGCAGCAGGATGGGAGCCAGGCCCAGCGCGCTGAGCCTGGCCAAGCGAGGTGTGGTGCTCATCGTACAGGGTGACGGCGCAGCCGGCGCAGGCGTTCCGCCAGTCGGCTGCTGGCCGGCGATCGCCCCATTATACTGCTACCTGCCCAATCCGCGAGAATCGCCGCGGCGGCAGCGGCGGCGGATGGACCAAACTTGTCGTTTCGTCTCACCTGGTGTATGATCTGGGGCGCAAGTGTGCCGCCGGCTGTGGGCGGCAAGTTTTTTGAGGAGCGGAAGTCCATGAACGTGCTGTTGAAAAAAGACGTCGAGGGCCTGGGGCATGCCGGCGACATCAAGAAGGTGGCCGACGGCTACGCGCGCAACTACCTGATCCCGCGCGGGCTGGCCGTGCCCGCGGACAAGGGCGTTTCCAAGCAGGCTGAGCAGCTCAAGGCCGCGGCCGAACGCCGCCACCAGCGGGAGCAGCAGGCCGCCGCAGCCCTGGCCGAGCGGCTCTCCTCTCTTACCTTGACCTTCAAGGCTCGCGCGGCCGACAGCGATCGCCTCTTCGGGTCCATCACCGCGGCGGACATCGCCCTGGCGCTGGAGCAGGCCCTTGGCCGCGAGGTGGACAAGCGCCAAATCCAGATCGAGCACCCCATCCGCCAGCTGGGCACCCACAAGGTGCCGGTGCGCCTCATGGCCGGCGTCGTGCCGGAGGTCACCGTGGTGGTGGAGCGGGAGGGGGCCTAGCCACCCAGGGCGCTCGTCCTGACGTCTCCACGGCCGACGCTGAAGCCCCGCTCGAGCGAGCGGGGCTTTTGTCTTCTGTTTTGTCTGCTATCGGTTGGCCAGCTCCAGGACGGCCAGGTTGTCGAACTGCCCGTCCACGACCCGATAGATCACCACCTGCCAAGCGTCGGGGGGAACGTCGGCCGGCCACTCCAGCAGGTAGTCGTCCACCACCACCTCGCCCGCCTGCCACTGCGACGTGGGGTAGTAGCCGTGGACCGGGTGCACCAGGTCCTTCTGCACGATGCCGCCCTCCGACCGGGGGACTGGCGCACCGCTGACCAGGGGGCGCACGGAGACGCTCCAGTCGTGGCCGATGGCCGCGTCTGCGCGCCACACCAGGCGCACCTGCCACCGCTGCCCATCGGCGGCCCCCAACGGCTGCGCTCGATAGCCCACCAGGGTCAGCCCATCGCCGATGGGCCGGTCCAGGCGTTGGATGTCGGCCGGCGCAGCCACCACCGGCCGAGGGTGCGCTCGGATCAGCGTCAGGCCGGCGGAGGAGAGGGGCGCGTCAGCGCTCACCTCGCTGCGAAAGAGGGGCGCGGCCGCTGCGGTCACGTAGAGCGGGGGCTGGCCTGCGGCCAGAACATGCCGGGCGGCCGCCGGGTCCACCGCCGTCAGGTCGGGCCGTTGGCCGGCGATCTCGGTTAGGTAGCGCAGGCTGAGCATCTCGTCGTAGGTGCCCAGGATGGCCGCGCCGGGGGCTGGGTTGTCGGCCAAGATGGCCTGGCCGGGCAGCAGCGCAGTGTCCTCCGGCCGGTTGCGCTGGTTGGCCCCCGGCCAGCTCCAGGCCGCGCGCAGGGCCACCAGGACGGCCAAGCCGACGAGCACGGCCGCCTCCACCGCCCTTACCGTCGGCCTGCAGGGCTCCATGCGGTCCAGCAGCCACCCCAGGCCGGCGCCGAAGGTCATCACCAACAGGGCGTAGGCCGGCATGATCACCTGGAACCAGTTGCCCAAGCGGTCAATGAAGCAGAAGACAGCGTAGAGCGCCAGAGTGCCGCCGATGAAGAGCGCCCGTCGCCGCCCCAGGGCGGCTACGCCCACCAATCCGCCCACCAGCACCGCCGGCGTGAGCTCCCGCCAGATCAGGCTGGGGAACTCCGCGGTCCAGAGCGGCCACAGCGACCAGGTGAGCTCCTCGCGGCCCTGGCGGGTGCTGACGAAGTCCCAGAACCACGCCCAGGTAGAGGGCCACTCGCCAGCCCCGCGCCACTCCGGGTGCTGGGCCCCGCGCACGTAGATGAAGACGTAGCTGAGCAGCGGCAACAGGGCCCAGGCCGCAGCCTTAGCCGCCAGCCGTGGCCGCCGCAGCACGCCGGGCTGCCGGCTGAGCACCAACCACACCAGCGGCGGCACGATCAGCGCCACGGTCACCAGGTGGGCCAGGGTGAGGCCGGACAGGAAGGCCAGGGCCATCAAGAGGCGGTCGCTGCGCCGGCTGCCCGCCGGGCCGACGCGGTCCATCTCCTCCTCCCAGGCGAAGGCCACGGCCACGATGGCCAAGGTGTGGGCCACCGCCGAGGCGTACTGCTCGGTGGTGACGGCGTAGTACCAGAAGAAGTAGGTGACGGCGTAGAAGGCGGTGGCCAGCGCGCTGAGCAGCCAACGGCCGGTCAGGCGCACCAGCAGCACGTAGAGCAGGCCCAGCGCGAGGAGGGCCCAGAACGTGGAGTAGGCCGACAGGATGGCTGTGGCGTTGGCCTGGGGGCCCAGCAGCCCGCGCCAGCCGTGGAACCACAGCCAGCCGCCCATGGTGTAGAGGGGATAGCCGGGCGCGTTGCTGGGGCGGCCCTGCACCTGGGCGTACTGGTGGGTGATCAGGTCGCCGCCCGCCAGCTCGCCCGGCCGCAGGCCGGTGTCCAGGGTGGCCAGGTAGAGCGCCAGCGCGGCCAGCAGCAGGGCTGCGCCGGCGACCCAAGGGGCGGTGAGACGCCGATGAGAGATCGCGAGTCGCACGCCGGGCATTGTATGCCGGCGTCGGGAGAACCCCAAATGCCTGCGCTGCAGCGTTTTGCCAGGCCGATGCACCAGGGGTATAATCGGCGTGCGCCTACCGCAGGGTGGGCGTTTGTTATACGTGTCGCGCGGCGCCGCTGCGCGCTCAGAGTGTTCGCTATGTCCAGTCACAACGGCCATTCCTCCAGCCGCCCCGGCAGCGCAGCCAAGCCCCTGGTGGGCATGCCCTCGGCCCGGGACAAGTCCCAGCGGTTCTTCGGCCTCCCCGTCTTCGTCCAGAACCAGGCCTATCTGCGCGCGCTGGCCGCGGCCGGCGCAGCCCCGGTCACCATCCCCTTGCACCTGGACGAGGACACCCTGCGGGTGATCTTCGACCGGCTGGACGGGGTCTTCCTGCCCGGCGGCGAGGACCTGGACCCGGCCACCTACGGCGAGGAGCACCACGAGCTGCTGGGCGCGGTGGACCCAGAGCGCGATCGCACGGAGCTGACCCTGGCGCGCTGGGCGGTGGCCGAGGGCAAGCCGCTGTTGGCCGTGTGTCGCGGGATGCAGCTGTTGAACGTGGCCACCGGCGGCTCGCTGTACCAGGACATCCGCGCCCTGCGGGCCCAGTCTGACCAGCACGACTTCTTCCCCCCGCAGTACGAGCGGGTGCGCATCAGCCATCCGGTGGAGATTGACCTGTCCAGCCCCTTGGGCCAGATTTTCGGCCCGCGCACGGTGGTGAACAGCATGCACCACCAGGCGGTGAAGGCCCTGGGCGCCCGCTGCCGCGCCATCGCCTGGGCGCCGGACGGCGTGATCGAGGCGGTGCAGGTGGTGGAACACCCCTTCGCCATCGGCGTCCAGTGGCACCCGGAGGAGCTGGCGGCTCTCCAGGAGACCCGCGCCAACGCGCAGCTCTTCGAGGCGTTCGTGGCGGCCTGCCTGCGCTACAGCCGCAACGGGCACGGGCGCTGACCTTTTTCCCAAGAGATTATCCCAAGTTTTTTTGGGATAACTCCTTGGGATAACTCTTGGGATTTTCCTACACCCTTGCGTTTTTTCCCTCCCACCCTCCGGAAACTCGGTGTCCAGCGGGGGTCGCGTGGGCTGCGTGGCTGCACTGCGCGCCGGGCAGCCCGTCGGCTGGCGGTGATCCTGTGTTGCGGCCTCCTGTGCGCGGCGCTGGGGACGCTGCCGGCTGCTGCGGAAGTAGACCGGTCCAGTCTCTCAGATTGGACCGGTCTGGCCGGACGGCCGGCGCCCCTGGCCGGCGACGCGGAGGACCCCTGTCGAGAGGGCAACCTGGCGCCCAACTGCCGCTTCGACACCTTCGTGGGCAGCCCCCCGCGGCAGGTGCCCAGCGGCTGGACCCCCTTCGTGCTGTCGGGCGACCTGACCTTCATGCAGGATGTGGACACCCTCTTCGGCGCGCCCTCGCTGCGCATGTGGTCCAACGGCGGCACCTTCGTAGCCGGGCTGTTCATCCAGGTGGGAGGCCTGCAGCCGGGGGTGGCCTACGTCGCCTCGTGGGGATGGGGCGGCCCCAACGACCCGGACACCTTCGGCCGCAAGTTGGGCATTGACCCCACCGGCGGCACCGATCCCCTCTCGCCCACGGTGGTGTGGGGCCCGCTGCACTACGGCCCCGGCCGCATCCTGAGCTACACCGGCCCCTACTCGCCCGACAACCCTAACCTCAGCGTGTCGGCCGTGGCGCGCGGCGACGTGGTGACGGTGTTCGTGTGGGTCGAGCACCCCCGCTCCACCGGCGACAACTACATCTTCGTTGACAACGTCGGCCTGCGGGTGGACCCGAACCAGCCGACGCCCACGCCCACGCCGCCGGCCACGCCCACGCGGCGGCCGCCGCCGGCGCGGGTTGCCTCCCCCACGCCCAGCCCTACCCCCACACCCACGGCCACGCCGACGGAAACGCCGACCGCTACCCCCTCCCCCACCGCCACGCCCTCGCCCACGGCGACGCCCACTCACACCCCATCGCCCACGGCCACGCCCAGCCCCACGGTCACGCCCACGGCCACGGCCACCCGTCCGCCGCGCCCCACGGCGACGCCGCCTTCCCTGGCTCGGCGGGCCGAGCGGCTGGCCCGGCGGGACCCCTCGCTGCTGCTCTACGCCGGCGTCGTGTCCCTGGCAGGCACGGCAGGGCTAGGCGGGCTGGTCGTCGGCGGCCTCCTCCTCGGCCGGCGCCGCCGTTAACCAGCGCGCGCCGTCCTCCTGGCAGCTAGCTTATCGGGTGTAGGTGAACGTCCACCAGTTGCTCTTGGGGCCCTCGCGGCCGTCCTGGGACACCGCCCACACCCGCCAGCGCCCCGGCTGCGCGCCCACGAAGATGAACGTGTACTCTGTGCCGTACACGCTCTCGATCCGCCACGTTTTCCCCACGTCGGCGCACCAGCGGCCCACCGCGCAGACGTGCATCACGTCAATCTCAACCCGGTAGAAGTACGCCTCCGGCACGGGCTCCCAGACTAGGGTGGTGGTGCGGGGATAGTTGTCCAACACGCTGCCGTCGGCCGGGCTGACCTGCCTCGGCGCGCCGGGAGGTCGCACCACAACCGTGGCCGTCGCCTCTGCCACGCTCCGGTCGTAGCCCACGGCGATCAGGCGGTACTCGGTGGTGGTCTTGGGGCAGACCTGCCGGCGTCCTGCGTCGTCCACCTGTTCCCTCGGCGCAGCGGCAGCGCTTGCCCCCTCTGCGCGCCACTCCACGAACACAGCCTGCGCGTTGACCGCCTGCCACTGCAACAGGGCACACTTGCCCAGGTCTATCTCGACCTTCTGCGGCTCGAAGCGCAGGATTTGCGGCCGCGCTGCGGTGGGCGTGGCGGTCGGGGTCGGGGTGGCCGGCTCCGGCAAGATCGGCAAGCCGGCGAGGTCAACGGTGCAGGCTACGGCCCGCGGCGTAGCAGGCACCCAACCCTTGATCTGGCCCTGGACCGGTAGCACGTACAGCCAATCGCCTTGTCGGTTGCGGCCCACCGGCTCCAACAGCGCGCCGGCCCGCGCCCGGCCGACGATCTCGAAGGCCACGTCGGGCCCGGAGCGAATGGGCAAGGCGTCGGCCACCACCCGGCAAACCGGCGTCGGCGAGGGGGTCGCCGTGGCGGTGGGGGAAGGGGTGAGGGTCGGGGTCGTCGTGGCCGTGGGCGAGGGGGTGAGGGTCGGGGTCGCCGTGGCGGTGGGCGAGGGCGACCAGGTGGGGGTGGCTGTCGGCTCAGGCGGTGTGCGGACTTCGACCGCCGGCCGCGGGTCGCCGGGCTGGCCGGACGGCTTGGGCGGCGTCAGGCTGAAGCCCAGGAAGCAGCCCTCGCGCAGGTCGAGTTGGGCGTAGTGGTAGGGCCGGCCCGGCTCGGAGCGCAGGCTGACCACCTCGACGGCTGCCGAGGTCCGGACCTGCTGCGCGCCCATGGGCTCGCGAGCCGGGTTGAACACGGTCACCGCAGCGGCGCCGGGGTCGCCCCGGTTGTACACGGTCACGTCCAGGCCGCGCACGCGCCCGAGCACGGGCCGGAAGTCCATGTGCAGGCGGCCGTCGCGCATGGCGATGTCCGGGATGCCGTCGCCGTTGCAGTCCTCCAGCCAGTACTCGGGGCTGCCGGACAGCCCGGCGGGGTCCAGCTCCAGGCGCACGCCCTCCAGGGTGAACGCCGCGCCGGTCGCCGGCAGCGCGTCCAGCGGTGTGGTGTCGGCGACGACGTCGGCCTGGGGCCACAGCACCTCGCCCACCTCCGGCTGGAGCTGGCCGCTGCGCGCCTTGCGGATCCACTCGGCCACCTGCGCAGCGTCGTAGGTCACGCCCGGGCTGGGCTCGCCGATGGGCGCCACCCAGCGCGCCATGCCGGAGGGCATCCCCTTGGTCACGCCGTTGGCAGTCACCGCCAGGTCGTTGGGGGCTGCGTCCAGGCTGATCACCCAGTCCAGGGGGGTGAGCGCCTCGCGCACTACTAGGAACTGAGTGCCCGTGGCCACCACGGTCATGCGGTCGGTCTGCACCGTCAGCCGCCGCTGCGCCTCGCTCTGCGGGTTGAAGTCGTAGACCACGGCGCCCGCGCCCTGCAACACCGTCACCAGTGCGGCCTGCTCGTCGGCCGTCAGGGCGCGGAAGAGGAGCTGGCCGTCCCGCACCACCTCCACGGTCAGCAGGTCGGCGAAGCGCAGCAGCGCGCGGCCTCCCTCGTCCACGTCCACGCCCTCGCCCACGGCCAGGTCGGCCCGCTGGGGCACGGGCAGGGGCAGGGAACCGCCGTCGGCGCGCAGCACCGTCACCTGGTCCAGCGACGCGTTAGCCTCCACGGTGGTCGGGGACGGCTGTGGGCTGCGACAGCCGACAGCCCACAAGGCCAGGAGGATCAATACAGCCAGCCGGCTGGCCAGGGTCGTCCGTCGGGTCATGGTTGCTCACCCCTTTCGCTAGGCCGCGGGCGGTCCCGCCATAGCCGCGGGTTGAGGCCTGCGAGGAAGCCGACCCCTGCGGCCAGGCCGATCAGCGGCGCCGGCGGGATGCCGATGATGGGCGCAGGGTTCAGGCTGAGGGTGGTGGTGCCCGCCTCCCGGCCGATCCAGGCGGCCAGGGCAAAGGCGACGGCGCCCACGGCCGCGGCGACAGCCGCTTGCGCCGGCCGGCTCAGCCCGCTGCGCGGCAGGCCCAGGGCCACCGCGGCCACCGCCAGGCTGGCCAGGGCCACGGTGGCAAACACGCCGCCGGCCGCGAAGGTGCCGGGCAGGCCCGCCAGCAGGAGCACCCACCCTAGGGCAAAGGTGGCGGCCACGGCCAGGGCCGTCAGCGCAGCGTGGCGCAGCCCGTGGCCTGGGTCGTCCAGGTGGTGCAAGACGCTGCGCAGGAAGCCGCCCACGCCCACGGCCGCTGCGCCGATCACCCCGGCCACGGCGATGCCGAGCACCACGATGGACACGGCGGTGATAGGCCGCTGCGCGCCGGCCGCACTCACCAGGCCGAAGACCACGCCCAGGGTGGCGGCCATGCTCAGGTAGCCCCACTGGGCGGCCTGGGCTGTGTCCAGGGCGATCTGCTGTCGGCTGCGGGCCCAGCGCTGCGCCAGCACCCGGCGACGCACGGGCGAGCGCAGGGCCGGCGGCAGGGCACCGCGCAGCGCCGGCGCCCGGTCCGCGGCCACGGCGAGGGCCATCAGGCCGGCTTCGGCTGTGTCGGGCTGGGCTGCCGCTGCGGCCAACGACTGCAGCGCCTCCTGCACGGGCGCAGGCAGCGGGGCAGAGGCCGGGGCCTGGGCCAGGCTGCCCAGGCCACGCGCCGCGGCCTCGCGCACCTCGGCGGAGGGATCGGCCAGGGCCAGGGAGGCCAGCCGAGGGGCCAGAGGGGGATCGGTCACGGCAGCGGCCGCCTGCCGCCGCACGGCGGGGTCGTCGTTGTCCAGCAGCGCCTCCAGACAGCGGCGGCGCCGGTCGGCGGCCAGCGACGACTGCCACGGCTCCGGGCTGCGGCCATAGGCCACGGCCGCGGCGTAGAGCATGGCCGTCTCGGCTGCCGTCGGGCGCAGACGGTCCCGGTAGAGGGCGGCCAGGCGCAGGGCGTCGGGAGCGGGCAAGCGGCGATCCCGCTCCCAGCCGGGCAGCGCAGCGCGCACCAGCTCCCGCGCCCGCTGCTCGTCCCAGAAGGCCGGGCCCAGCCAGCGAGCGATGCGCGGGGTCAGGTAGTCGTGGACCAGGGTGTACTCCGGGTCGGCGGCGTCGTAGCGCACGGCCAACCGTTGGCGCACCAGCGCGTCCAGCACGGCAGCCGCTTCGTGCGGCGGGCAATCGGCCACGCGGGCCAGGTCGCCGAGGGCCAGCCGTTGGCGCACGCCCTGGCTGCTGACCAGCGCGGCCAGCAGCCGCTGCGCCACAGGCTGCTGCGCGGCCGGCAGGCCGGCCATCACCCCCTCCAGGTAGTCGCCCAGGATGGCCTCGACCCCGCCCAGCCGCTGCAGGTGGGCCAGGGTGATCTCCGCGGCCGGCGGCTGCTCGCCCGTAGCCGCGGCGTAGAGGCGCTGGCACACGATCTGCAGAGGCGCCGGGGAGATGCCGCGCTCGTCGGCCAGGCTGTCCAGGAGGGTCTCTACCAGCGCCGGCTGCCAGCGGACGCCGAAGGCCGCCGCCGGCTCCACCACGGCAGACCTGGCCTCCTCGCGGCCTAGGCGCTCCAGCCGGAAGCGCCCCTCCCACAGGCCGGGCAAGAAGGGCTCCACGGCAGCCAGGCGGCCTAGGAAGTCCTCGCGGGCTGCCAGCACCAGGCGCAGGAAGAGGGCGGGATCGTCCACCAGCCCGGCCAGGCGGCGGAGCCACGCCTGTTGCGCCGCGGGGTCCGCCGCCAGCAGCAGGGGCTCCAGGGGGTCCACTGCCAACGCTACGGGGCCGTCCAGCACGGCTTGCCAGCTCTGCAGGATCGCCTCGGGGCCGGTGGGGTCCTCGGGGAGGGGCAGCCCGGCGCGGCGCCCGACCTCCCGCAGGGCTGCGGCGATGGCCTCGTCGGGCGGTCGGCCCGGCTCGGGCTCGACCACGGCCAGCAGGCTGCGCTGGCGGGCCAACAGCGGGGTCACCCCGGCGCGCAGCAGGCTGCTCTTGCCGCAGCCCGACTCGCCGTAGAGGAGGGTGACGGGTCGCGCCAGGATGCGGTTGGCCAGCCGCTGGCTCTCCTCGCTGCGTCCGAAGAAGATGGCGGCGTCGGCCGCGTCGAAGGCGGCCAGCGCCTTGTAGGGCCGGTCAGGCCGAGGGGGCGCAGCCAGGGCCGCCAAGGGGTTCACGGCGGCGGGCTGCGCTTGGCCACGGGCTCGGGCCACGGCCTCGGCCAGCCGCTGCAGGAAGGCAACGGGCTCGTCGGCGTGGACCTCTACGCCCCGCTGTTGCCAGTAGCGCTGCTCGACCTCCGGCAGCGGCTCGGCGACGACGGCGTAGGCCGTCCGGCGAAAGCCCTTGAGCTCGCGGCTGACCTCGCCGAAGAGGCGCTTGAAGGCCGGGCTGGTCAGGTCGTAGCCTAGGAAGACGAGGGTCTTGGTGGCGAAGAAGGCGCGCACCACGTCGCTCACCGTGGGCAGGCGGCGAACGAACTCGTCCAGGTCGTCGTCGGTGACCACCAGGCTCTCGGGCTGGTCAATGTCCCCTTGGATCTTGACGACGGTGACTTTGCTCTCGTCGAAGAAGGGGAGGTCGGTGTCGCGGACGATGCGCACGTAGGGGGTGCGCCGAGCCTCCAGGGAGCGCTCCAGCGCGTGGTCGAAGCGGGTGGTGACCACTTTGGTGCCGGGGACCAGGGCGTCGGCGACGAGCCAGGCCAGGGGCATCTGGGCCGGCTCCAGGCGCTCGACCTCCTCCTTCAGGGCCTGGAGCAGCGCCTGGCGGCCCAGCAGGGTCTCGAAGTCCTGGGCCACGCGGCTCAGCGGGCGGCCCGATTGGCCCTGGCCCAGGCGCTGCGCCAGGGCGTCGGCCATCTGCCGGGCGGGCGAGGCCTCGTCCAGGCCGCGGCGCAGCTCGGCGCCGATCAGCAGCACGGCGTTGTCTTGGACGATGAGCTGGGCGAGGTGTTGGCAAAGGCGGGCCATGGTCGGAACCGGGAGTGGCGAAGTTGCCAGCTCTCCGGAGGTTGGCAGCTTCGCCGGCTGGGCTGTTTAACTAACTAAACGTCCGACCGCCCCGCTTTGCGCCGGCCCCCAAGCGAGTTAGCGGCGTCGCGCGACGAAGATCAGGCGGTCGCTGTCGGCGGTGTAGGGGGCGAGGTCGTAGGAGCCGTAGACCTGTTCCAGGGCGAAGCCGGCCTTGTCCAGCATCAGCTCCCCCTCGGCGCGGTGGACGTAGCGGGCCTGGAAGGGCGCGACGGTGCGGCGCACGTGGCCGTCGGGCAAGACCTCGTCGTAGATGAAGACGATGTCCTGAAGCTGGAGGGCTGGGTCCACGGAGCGGGAGACGAGCTTGAGCACGGTGGCGCCGGTGTCGGGGTCCTCCCACCGGTTGTGCAGGTCCAGCTTGCCGTCGGCCTCTACCAAGAGCTGGGGGTGGGGGTTGTCCACGTCAATGACCAACAGGCCGCCGGGCAGCAGCAGCCGGCGCCACGCCTGCAGCGCCTGGAGCTGGTCCTGCAGAGAGGCCAGGTGCATGAAGGAGTTGATGGCCATGAGGGCCATGCGGAAGCGCTGCGGCAGCTCCAGGGTGCGCACGTCGGCCTGCATCAGGGCCACGCGATGGGCCAGGCCGGCGGCCTCGAGCTTGCGCCGCGCGATCTGCAGCATGGCGGGGGAGATGTCCACGCCGGTGACCTCGAAGCCGGCCTGGGCCAAGGGAACCAGGAGCCGGCCGGTGCCGCAGCCCAGCTCCAGCAGCGGTCCGCCGGCCCGCTGGGCAAAGCCGAGGTAGAGGTCTACGTCGTCCTGGAACTCGGCGGTGTCGTGGTCGTAGAAGCGAGCGAAGCGGTCGTAGTCGGTCATGGCGGTGAGCGGTAACCGGTGAACGGTGAACGGTGAACGGTGAGCGGTAACCGGTGAACGGTGCGCATTGTAGCACACAGGGACTGTTTTCCCGAACTAGGCCGGGACGAAAGACTGGGCCAGTCCCGAAGACTGGCCCAGTCTTTAGAAGCGGCCTCGGCGTCATCCCCCCACCATCCTTGGCGTTGCGCTGTGGTCAGTGCCCTTTCGGTAACCCGGCTGTCTGGATGGTTTGGTAGACCCTATCGGAGTTGGGGGTTTTGTTGGTTAGCGGCGCGCCTTGGTAGCGGAGGGCAGCGGGGCGGCGGTTGCCAACGCTGGTCAGGCGCCGCCCATCGCTTCTTGAAGGCACTGGTCACGCGGCGACTGCTTCAAAGGCAACTTGCAGCTGCGTCGGTTGGGGAAGCAAAAAGTTCAGTTTTTCAAAACCAATCACTCGCCCAGTCTTGTCTTTCATCAGCACAACTTCGTCGCCTGTTTCTTCGCAGACATATTCATCTTGAGGATCCCCAAACCAAACGGTCAGCGTGTTTCCCACTCGATCGTAGTACACTTTTACTTGGGCCATATCTGCCTATTCGCTTAAATTTCTGGCGTAAACGGGAGTTTGCTGGTAAGCTGAGGACATGACCCATGAACTCCATATCACCACTGAACGGATTGACGACATACCCCTGCTGCTGGCGACCATGCAGCAGATGGGCCTACCGGAGATCGTGGACAGCCACCTGCCTCGCCACGGTTTGCACCAAGGGGTCAGCTGGGGCTGGATGCTGACCATCTGGCTCGCCCACATCCTGTCCCAGGGCGACCACCGCAAGCTGCCCGTGCAAGGCTGGGTTGCGCAAGCGCAGGAGACGCTCAGGGCTGCCACGGGGTTGAACGAGGTCCGTGCCTTGGACTTCAGCGACGACCGCTTGACCCTGCTGCTGCGGCGGCTGAGCCGATCGGCCACGTGGCAAGCCATCGAGCAGGAGCTCCATGGCCGCTTGCTGCGCGTGTACTCGCTGGCGCCGGAGCGGGTGCGCCTGGACACCACCACGGTGTCTGGGTACCACACCGGCGGCGAGGAGAGCCTGTTCCAGTTCGGCCACAGCAAGGACGACCCGACGCTGCGTCAGGTGAAGGTGATGATGGCGGCCTTGGACCCCTTGGGACTGCCCCTGGTCACGCAGGTGGTGTCGGGGCAGCGGGCCGACGACCCTTTGTACCTGCCGGCCATCGAGCAGGTGTTGCAGGTGGTGGAGCGGCCGGGCTTGCTGTTCGTGGGCGACTGCAAGATGAGCGCCTTGGACACCCGCGCTTGGCTGCAGCAGCGGGGGCACCACTACTTGTGTCCCTTGCCGTTGACCGGCCACACGGCCAGCGACCTGGCGGGCTGGGTGGCGGCGGTGGCCGACGAGGCGGCTCGCCTGCAGGAGGTGCGCCTCCCGACCGGCGAGGGGGAGAGCGTCCTGTGGGCTAAGGGGTACGAAGTGACCCGCCACCTGCAGGCCGAGGTCGCAGGCACTGAGGTGACCTGGACCGAGCGGGTGCTGGTGGTGCGCTCGGAAAGCCAACGGCAGCGGGCGCAGGCGGCCTTGGAGCGCCGGTTGGAGCGAGCCACCGCTGAACTGCTGGCCCTGACCCCGGCGCCGGGGCGAGGCCGGCGCCAGGTGCGCAGCGCTGAGGCGTTGCAGACAAGGGTAGCGGCCGTGTTGCGCCACCATGAGGTGGAAGGCCTGTTGACCTACACCTGCGAGCGCCAGGAGACCCGCCAGGTGAAGTACGTCGGCCGGGGCCGGGGTGGGCCAGTCCGTCCGCAGCAGGAGGTGGTGACGGTGCGCTACCAGATCACGGGGGTACAGCGCCAAGAGGAGGCTATCGCCGCCCAGGCCCAAACCCTGGGCTGGCGCGCCTATGTCACCAACGCCCCTGCAGAGCAGTTGGACCTGGTGCAAGCGGTGTTGGCCTACCGGGACGAGTGGTTGATCGAGCGGGGGTTCCATCGCTTGAAGGGAGCGCCTCTGTCGCTGGACCCGTTGTTTGTCAAGCGGGAGGACCAAGTGGTGGGCTTGATCCACCTGTTGAGCTTGGCTATGCGGGTGCTGGCCTTGATCGAGTTCGTAGTGCGCCGTCAACTCCAGCAGAACGGCGAGCAACTGACCGGCCTCATCCCCAACAATCCCAAGAAAGGCATTGACAATCCGACCACCGAGCGGCTCCTGAAGGCCTTTGACCACATGACCCTGACCATCGTGCATTTGCCGGACCGCATGATCCGATATGTGACGCCTTTATCGGCCTTGCAGGTCCGCATTCTGGAGCTGTTGGGCCTATCGCCTGCCCTCTACACCGACCTGGCGAAATTCCCA
>JANWYQ010000187.1 GCA_025055015.1 Caldilineales bacterium | reverse complement strand
TTGGTAGGACCGAAGATGCGCTCGCAGAACAGGCCGTCCCGCTCCGGCCGCAGCGTGCGATAGTTGATGGTCTCCGGCTTGAGCACCTCGCCGTGGCTCCACTCCCGGATCTGGTCGGGAGAGGCCAGGGAGATCCTGATGGCGTCAAAATCGTTAACTTCCACAGCACACCTCGTTTGCGATCATCGGCACGAAAGGCGAGAACCGTCGTCCCCCGTGGACAGCCCGGCGCGAGCGGCCCACGGGGCAGCGCTTATCACTTGCCCGCCATCGGGCCGGGCACGCTGATGCTGAAGCCCAGCTTGGGGAGCTGCTCGTCGCTGTCGTCCTTGCCGAACTGGATGACCTCTTCCTTCTCGTTGATCACCTCCACGGCCAGGCCCAGGGACTGCAGCTCCTTGACCAACACTCGGAAGGACTCGGGCACGCCGGGGGCGGTGATCGGCTCGCCCTTCACGATAGCCTCGTAGGTGCGCACCCGGCCGGTCACGTCGTCCGACTTGACGGTGAGCATCTCCTGCAGGGTGTAGGCAGCGCCGTACGCCTCCAGGGCCCACACCTCCATCTCGCCGAAGCGCTGGCCGCCGAACTGCGCCTTGCCGCCCAACGGCTGCTGGGTCACCAAAGAGTACGGGCCGGTGGAGCGCGCGTGGACCTTGTCCTCCACCAGGTGGGCCAGCTTGAGCATGTTGATGACCCCCACGGTGACCGGCCGGTCGTAGGGCTCGCCGGTCATGCCGTCGTACAGGGTCATCTTGCCGGTGGTGGGGAGAGCCAGGTTGCGGGCCAAGGCCACGCGGACCGCCTCGCGCTCCACCTCCTCCTGCGGCATCTGGGAGATGCGCTCCATGGCCGCGTAGATCTCCTGGCGGTCCTCAGGGTCCTCCGGCAGCTCAACGTAGCTCGGCCGGCCGAGCTGGGCCGAGGCCTCGGGGTCTAGCTCGTAGGTGCTGAGGCGCATCTCGTCGCGCGTGACCTGCTTGAGCCACTCGCGCAGGCACACCTGGCGCGCGTTCTCGTTGCGCCGCTTGCGCTCCTCCATGGAGAGCGCTTCGAGGTCGAAGGTGAGAATGTCGTCGGGGTTGTAGTTCTGCGGCGGCTCGGCCAGCCACTCCCGCAGCACCGCTCGTCGCGCGTACACCTCGTCGTGGTACACGCGCTCCGGGTCGTAGCCTCGCTCGCCCAGCCACTCGCTGAGGTACATGAGCCGCACCTCGGCGTCGTTGCGGATCTCCTCTTCGCTGAGCCCGCGCTGCTTGGCCCACGCCCAGGCGCGCTTGGTGGCCTTCTCCCACGCGCGCTGGATCAGCCAGGCGCGAGCCAGCTCGGCCTCGATCTCGTCCTCGCGGGCGCCGTCGAACACCGGCGTCTCCACGTAGAAGCCAAGCTGCGACGCGGCCCAGCCCAGGTGGGTCTCCAAGATCTGGCCGATGTTCATGCGCGCGGGCACGCCCAAGGGGTTCAGGATCATCTCCACCGGCGTGCCGTCCTCCAGGAAGGGCATGTCCTGGACAGGCACCACCTTGGAGATGACGCCCTTGTTGCCGTGGCGGCCGGCCATCTTGTCGCCCTCGGTGATCTTGCGGCGGTTGGCCACCATCACCCGCACCATCTTCTCCACGCCGGAGGGCAGGTCGCGGTGGTCGTCGCGGCTGAAGACGCGGATGTCCACCACCTTGCCGCGCTCGCCGTGGGGCAGGCGCAGGCTGGAGTCCTTCACCTCGCGCGCCTTCTCGCCGAAGATGGCCCGCAGCAGCTTCTCCTCGGGGGTGAGCTCGGTCTCACCCTTAGGCGTGATCTTGCCCACCAGGATGTCGCCGGGGCCCACCTCGGCGCCGATGCGAATGATGCCGTCCTCGTCCAGGTCCTTCAGCGCGTCCTCGCCCACGTTGGGGATGTCGCGGGTGATCTCCTCGGGGCCGAGCTTGGTGTCGCGCGCCTCGGTCTCGTGCTTCTCGATGTGGATCGAGCTGAAGCGGTCGTCCTGTACGAGCTTCTCGGAGATCAGGATGGCGTCTTCGTAGTTGCCGCCCTCCCAGCTCAGGAAGGCCACCAACACGTTCTGACCCAGGGCCAGCTCCCCGCGATCGGTGGAGCTGGAGTCTGCCAGCACGTCGCCGGCCTGCACGTAGTCGCCCTTGTAGACCACCGGCCGCTGGTCAATGCAGGTGGACTGGTTGGAGCGGTTGAACTTGCGCAGCGGGTAGCGGCGCCGGGTGCCGTCCTCCTCCAGCACGACGATCTCCGAGCTGGTGGCGCTGATGACCTCGCCGGCCTTCTGCGCCAGGATCACCTGGCCGCTGTCCAGGGCCGCCCGCAGCTCCATGCCGGTGCCAACGATGGGCGCCTCCGGCTTGACCAGGGGGACGGCCTGGCGCTGCATGTTGGAGCCCATCAGCGCGCGGTTGGCGTCGTCGTGCTCCAGGAAGGGGATCAACGAGGCCGACACGCTTACGATCTGCTGCGGGGAGACGTCCATGAAGCTGATGCGCTGCGGCGCCTCAAACAGGAAGTCCTGGCTGTGGCGCGCCGAGACGCGGTTCTCCTTGAACTGGCCGCGCTCGTCCAAGGCCGCGCTGGCCTGGGCGATGGAGTACCGATCCTCCTCGTCCGCGGTCAGGTAGCGGATGTTGTTGGTGGCGCGCGGCACGATCTTATAGGGGCGCAGCGCCTCCGCCGGCAGCAAGCCGACCACCAAGTCCACCACGTCCTGGGTCACCACCGTGCCCGCCTCCACGATCACCTCGCGCGTCTGGGGGTCTACGATGGGCTCGGCGAGCACAGAGCCAATCATGTCCGGCGCGGTGATCTCCAGCGCCTGCGCCACCTCTCGGTAGGGGGTCTCGATGAAGCCGTACTCGTTGACGCGGGCGTAGGTCGCCAGGGAGCCGATCAGGCCGATGTTGGGACCTTCCGGCGTCTCGATGGGGCAGATGCGACCGTAGTGGCTGTGGTGCACGTCGCGCACGTCGAAGCCGGCGCGCTCGCGGCGCAGGCCGCCGGGGCCCAGGGCGCTGAGGCGGCGCTTGTGGGTGAGCTCGGCCAGGGGGTTGGTCTGGTCCATGAACTGGCTCAGCTGGCTGCCGCCGAAGAACTCCCGGGTGGCCGCCACCACCGGCCGGATGTTGATCAGGGACAGGGGCGTCACCTGCTCGGGGTCGCGGATGGACATGCGCTCCTTGACCACCCGCTCCAGGCGCAGGAGGCCGATGCGCAGCTGGTTCTGGATCAGCTCGCCGACCGTCTTGACGCGGCGATTGCCCAGGTGGTCAATGTCGTCGGCGGCCTCCACCCCGTTGTTGATCTGGATCATGCGCTGGATGACCGCCACGATGTCCCGCTGGGTGAGGGTGCGCTGGTCCAGGGGGACCTCGCCGTCGAGCTGCAGGCGGCGGTTCAGCTTATAGCGCCCCACCTTGCCCAGGTCGTAGCGCCGCGGCTCGAAGAGCAGGTTCTGCAGGAACTTCTCGGCGTTGTCCAGGGTCGGCGGATCGCCGGGCCGCAGCTTCTTGTAGAACTCCAGCAGCGCCTCGTCCCGGCTGCGCTGGTTCAGGGGCTCGCGGTCAATGGTGGCCTGGATGTACGGGTGCTCCGGCATGGTGTCCACATCCCGGAACAGCTCGAAGATCTGCTCGTCCGCGCCGTAGCCAATAGCGCGCAGCAGCACGGTAGCCGGCAGCTTGCGCTTGCGGTCCACCTTGACGGAGATCACGTCGCGGCGGGAGGTCTCGAACTCCAGCCAGGCCCCGCGGCTGGGGATCAGCTTGGCCATGCACAGCTCGCGGCCGGTCTGGCGGTCCTCCTCGACGGTGAAATAGACGCCCGGGGACCGAATGAGCTGGCTCACCACCACGCGCTCAGCCCCGTTAATAATGAAGGTGCCGGCGTCGGTCATCAAGGGGAAGTCGCCCATGAAGACTTCTTGCTCGCTGATCTCGCCGGTGTCCTCGTTTTCCAGCTTCGCTTTCACCCACAGCGGCGCGGCATAGGTCATGTCGCGATCGCGACACTCCTGCTCGCTGTACTTGGGCTCCCCAAACCAGAAATCGCCGAAGTAGAGCTTCAGGTTTTTCGTGAAGCTGACGATGGGCGAAATCTCGTCGAACAGCTCGCGCAGCCCCTCCGTCTTGAACCACTGAAAGGAGTTCAGCTGGATCTCGGTCAGCTGCGGCAGGGGGTGGATCGTGGGGATGCGCGCGTAGCTCCTGCGTTGAATGCGATTCCTGGAAGCCGATGTCATGCGTGCTTTGCTCCTTGCGCTCAACAGCGCCTCTCGACGCCTCTCTCGACGCCTACGGAGGTCTCCTCGCCACCTTGGTCAGCCGTGCCCAACTTTGCCAGGCCCATACACGCAAAAACGCCCATGCCAGGGTGATACGGCGCCCAGGAGGCCGACCGTGGTCATGGGCTTGCGCAGTACGCTTATGGCCTACACCAAGACAGAGTCACAACGCTTGATGGGCGAAAAGGACGTCCGTTAGCTGCCCTCGTCTCAATTGCAAGCGGGGATTATAGCGTAAACCTCGGGTTTCGTCAAAATCGGCAAGGCTCTTCATCAACCCCCGGACCTCCGGGCAGAAATCCCAAATTGCTGATCTTAAAAATCCCTGACAAACGGCCAATTATCGCAAAAAAACCCAACTTCCCGCTTGCCAAAAAGCGACATTAGTGCTAATATGGCGGAAAGTGGTGAAAAGTGGGAGAAAGTGGAGTAAATACCCGGCGCTCTTCCACTTTTTCGGTCGTTTTTGGGGCAGCTGCACGGTTGTTCTATGCTCATCGGACGGTACGAACACACCCTCGACGACAAAGGCCGCCTCACCCTGCCGGCGGACTACGCCGCTCAGATCGCCGGCGGCGTGGTCCTGACGCGCGGGTTGGAGAGCTGCATCTACCTCTTCCCTCAACCCGAGTTTGAGCGGCTGAGCAACCGTCTGCGCGAGCTGGCGTTTACCGACCCCAAGGCGCGCAAGCTGCGCCGGCAGATCTTCCCCCAGGCCCACGCCGCCGTGCCCGACCGACAGCGCCGGGTGCTGATCCCGCAGTGGTTGCGCGAGCACGCCGGCATCACCGACCGGGTGCTCATCGCCGGCATGGACAACTACGCCGAGATCTGGTCGCCAGAGGCCTGGCTACAGCAGGACCAGCTCCTGGCGGCCGAGCTGGCCAACGAGGACTTCTTCGCTGCGCTGGGCGTCTGAGCCCGCCACCCTCCAGCGTCGCGCTTGGGCAACAGGCATGGCAGACGCATCCACCGTTCACGTCCCGGTGTTGCTGGCGGAAGTCCTCGACCTGCTGGCGCCACGGCCCGGCGGCCTCTACGTGGACGCCACGGCGGGCGGCGGCGGCCACTCCCAGGCTCTGTTGCAGCGGTCGGCCCCCGACGGCCGTGTGCTCAGCCTGGACGCCGACCCGGCGGCCGTGAGCCGCCTGCGCACCGCATTGAGCCCATACGGCCAGCGGTCGGTGGTGGTGTACGCCAACTTCAGGCATCTGGCTGCCGTGGCCCGCAGCGCCGGCTTCGACGCCGTGGACGGCGTGCTGATGGACCTGGGCCTCTCCAGCGATCAGCTGGCGGACGGCGGCCGTGGGTTCTCCTTCCTGGCGGACGGACCGCTAGACATGCGCTTCGACCCGGCCCAGACGACCACCGCCGCAGACCTGGTGAACGGCCTCAGCGAGCAGGAGCTGGCCGACCTGATCTACACCCTGGGCGAGGACCGCCTGGCTCGGCGCATCGCCCGGGCCATCGTCGCCGCCCGGCCGATCCGCACCGCCGGCCAGCTGGCGGAGGTGATCGCCCAAGCGGTCGGGCGTCGAGAGCGCATCCACCCGGCCACCCGCACCTTTCAAGCCCTGCGCATGGCGGTCAACGACGAGCTGGCTGCGCTGGCCGAGGCGCTGCCCCAGGCCGTTGACCTGCTGCGCCCCGGCGGCCGGCTGGCGGTGATCTCTTTCCACTCGCTGGAGGACCGCACGGTCAAACAGTTCATGCAGCGGGAGGCTAGGGGCTGCCTCTGCCCCCCGTCGGCTCCCGTCTGTACCTGCCGACATCGGGCGTCACTTCGGCTGATCACGCGCAAGCCCGTGCAGCCCGGCGCTGAAGAGGTCCTGCGCAACCCGCGCAGCCGCAGCGCTCGGCTGCGGGTCGCCGAGAAGCTGCCCATCGAGATATCATCGCCATGATCAACCGACCTGCCTTGCGCAACACGTCAGCCTCCTCCGGTCTTGCCTGGCCTCGGGTTCGCGTGCCGGGCCGGGCTATCTGGTCTCGCTCCTGGCTGCCTGCCCTGGCGGTGGTAGCCCTGGTCGGCCTGTTCACGGTCGCGCTGTACCTCTATCTCGTGCCCAGCAGCCAGATCAGCGAGACCAAGGCGCGCATCGCTGTGCTGCAGGCGGAGCGCGCCGCCTTAGCCCGCCAAAACGCGCGCCTGGCCCAGGAGATCTCTGCCTACACCGAGCTCTCGTACATCAAGCAGCGTGCGCGGGAGCTGGGGATGGGACCGCCCCCGGCCTACATGTACCTGTACGTCCAGGGCCCTGCGGTGGCCGCTCCCGCCGCCGAGCTACCAAGCCATCCATCGGAGCCGGGCCCGTCAGAGGCCCCGCCGCCGTCCTCGTGGTGGCTGACGGCCAGGGACCGGGCCCTGCAGCTGCTGCACCGCCTGCGCCCGCACTGAGTGGCATCCCTCCGCCGGCTTGGGCCGGCCTTTGCCTTTTCTTCGGCCTTGGAGCTCGTCAATGTCCTTGCCAACCCGCACCGCGCACGTCCGCATCGTCACCGTCGCCGTCGTCTTGCTGACTGCCTTCCTGGTGCTGGTGGCACAACTGGTCCGCTGGCAGCTGCTCGACCGCAAGGGGCTAACGCCGGTGGCGGCGGCCGCCGACCTCGCCCCCCTGGCCGGCCGCCAGCGCGGCACCATCGTGGACCGCACCGGCGAGCCCTTGGCCATGGACATCTACCGCTGGGAGATCTGGGTGCAGCCCAGCCTGGTCAGCCCCTCTCGGGCAGACACGCTGAGCCTGAAGCTGGCGCAGGCCCTCGGGCCGCTGCTGACTATGACGCCCGCCGAGCTGGCCAGCGCCATCGCCGGCCGCCAGGCCCGCTTCATCACCCTCACCAAGTACGCGCCGCCGGAGGTGGCCAACGCCATCGCCGCCTGGGACGAGAGCGAGCGCTACGGGGTCGGCATGGCTGCGGTTCCGGTGCGCTACTACCCTCAGGGGCCGCTGACCGCGCACTTGATCGGCTTCGTCAACGAGATGCCGCAGGCCTACTACGGCGTCGAGGAGAAGTACACCGAGTACCTCCGCCGGGCGGGCGATCCTTTCTTCCAGTCCTCGCCCAGCGCGCGCCAGGCCTACGACCGGCTGCCGCCGGCCTGGCGTCGCTTCCTGCCCTCGGCCGTGGGGCAGGACCTGGTGCTGACCGTTGATCGCCGGGTGCAGTACGCAACGGAGCAGGCGCTGGGCGAGGCCATCGGCCGCTACGGCGCCACGTCGGGCACGGCCATCGTCATGGATCCCTACACCGGCTGGATCTTGGCGATGGTCAGCCTGCCGTCCTACGATCCCAACCGCTACAACACCACCAACACCGCTGTGTTGGCCGACCCGGCCATCAGCGTCCCGTACGAGCCCGGCTCGGTGCTGAAGGTGGTGACCATGGCGGCCGGCATTGACGCCGGGCTGATCACGCCCGACACCATCATCACCGACACCCAAACCCTGGAGTTCGGCGGCCGCATCATCCAGAACTGGGACCGCAGCGGGCTGGGCCCGATCACCGTGCGCCAGGCGCTAATCCGATCCCGCAACGTGCCCACGGCGCAGGTGGCCATCGGCCTGGGCGAGTCGCTCTTCTATCAGTACCTCAGTCGGTTTGGCTTCGGCCAGCTCACCGAGGTGGACCTGGCCAACGAGGTGCCGGGCACCCTGAAGCGGCCCGGCGACCCGCAGTGGAGCCGGTCGGACCTGGCCACCAACTCCTTTGGTCAGGGCCTGGCCGCCACCCCGCTGCAGGTGGTCACCGCCGTCGCCAGCATCGCCAACGGCGGGCAGCTGGTTCGGCCACGGGTCGTCCAGGCGATGGTGTACCGCGGCCAGGTGATCGAACAGCCGCGCACGGTGGTGCGGCGCACCGTTAAGCCGGAGACCGCCGAAACCGTGCGCAGGATGATGGTGGATGTGGTCGAACAGGGCACCCGGTCCGCCCGTGTGCCCGGCTACACAGTGGCCGGCAAGACCGGCACCGCCCAGATCGCCATCGAGGGCCGCTATCACCCGACACAGACCATCCACTCCTTCGTGGGCTTTGTGCCGGCCGAGAACCCGCAGCTGGTGATCCTCGTGAAACTGGACAAGCCCCGTACCCATGCCTGGGCGGAGAGCACCGCTGCGCCGACCTTCGCCGAGCTGGTTCGTCAGCTGGTCTATCTGTTGAACATTCCACCGTCTCAGGTTGCCAACCGGCCATGACCAGGTCACTCACCCTTGCCGACATCTACAACGCCCTGAGCGCAGCCCCCTGGCCGGCTGCTTGGCCCAATCCCACCCTCACCGACGTGGTGATTGACAGCCGGCAGGCCACGCCGGGCAGCCTGTTCGTCGCCTTTCCCGGCGAGCGCACCGACGGCCACGCCTACGTAGCCCACGCCTTCAGCCGAGGCGCCGTAGCCGCCATGGTCCAGCGACCCGTGGAGGCCGAGGCCACCGTGCTCGACCTGCGCCGGCCGGAGGCCGCCAGGCCCGACCGGGTCGCCTTGCCCGTCTGCCTGCTGGTGCCCGACTGCATGGTTGCGCTGCAGGACGCGGCCGCCGCCTGGCGCAGGCGCTTCGACCTGCGGGTCGTCGGCATCACCGGCAGCGTGGGCAAGACCACCACCAAGGAGATCACCGCCCAGGTGCTCAGCCGGCGCTACCGCACGCTGAAGAGCCTGGGCAACCTGAACAACGAGATCGGCGTGCCCCTCACCGTGCTCCGGCTGCGCAGCGAACACCAGTGCCTGGTGCAGGAGATGGGCATGTACCAGCTGGGCGAGATTGCCCGCTTCTGCGAGATCGCCCAGCCTCAGGTGGGCGTGGTGACCAACGTCGGCCCGGTGCACCTGGAGCGGCTGGGCACCATCGAGCGCATCGCCCAGGCCAAGGCCGAGTTGGTGGAGGCCCTGCCGCCCGACGGGGTGGCCGTGCTCAACGCCGACGATCCCCTGGTGGCGGCCATGGCCAGCAAGACCCGGGCGCGGGTCTTCACCTACGGCCTCACCCCCGAGGCAGACCTGTGGGCCGACGAGATCGTCAGCCAGGGCATGGAGGGCATCCGCTTTCGGTTCCACTACCAGGGCGAGGTGTTGCACATCAAGGTGCCGCTGCTGGGACGGCACAGCGTGCATACCGCCCTCCGCGCGGCGGCCGTCGGGCTCATCGAGGGGCTGAGCTGGGAGGAGATCGTGGCCGGCCTGCAGGAAACAGGCGCGCAGCTCCGTCTGGTGGTGGTGCCGGGGGTGCGCGGGGCGACGCTGCTGGACGACACCTACAACGCCAGCCCTGCCTCCACCCTGGCCGCGCTGAACCTGCTGGCCGACCTGGACGTGAACGGCGGGCGCCGCATCGCGGTCCTGGGCGACATGCTGGAGCTGGGCACCTACGAGGAAACGGGACATCGCATGGTGGGCGCCAGGGCCGCCGACGTGGTGGACTACTTGGTCACCGTGGGCCAGCGGGCGCGCTGGATCGCCGACGAGGCAGTGAGCGCCGGCCTGCCGGCCGCCCGGGTGATCGTCCTAGGCAGCGCCCAGGATGCCATCGAGCGCTTGCGCCTGCTCATCGGACCTGGCGACATGGTGTTGATCAAGGGCTCGCGCGGGGTCCAGATGGAGCAGATCGTCTCCGCCCTCAGCCTGTCCCCCCGCGCGGCCACCGAGGAGGTCCCCTAGTCCATGGCCTACCCCCTCACCCTGGGCACCATCACCTTCTTCCTGGCCGTGATCTGGGGCCGGCCCCTGATCAACTGGCTCAAGCGCAACCGCATGGGCAAGCAGATCCGCGTGGAAGGGCCCAGCTCCCACCAGGTCAAGATGGGCACCCCGACCATGGGCGGGCTGATGATCATCATCCCGGTGGTGCTGATCACCAGCGCGCTGAACCTGGCTAACCTGCTAGGCTTCAACATCATCGGCCAGTCGGTGCTCATTCCCATGGCTACCCTGCTGGCCTTCGGCGTCCTGGGCGCCATTGACGACCTGGAGGGCATTCGCGGCACCCGCGCGCGCGGAGAGGGCATGACCGCGCGCACCAAGATGACCTGGCAGATCATCCTGGCGGTGATCCTCAGCCTGGTGCTGTTCTTCGGCCCCACCGAGCTGCGCAGCGTGGCCATCCCCGGCATCCCCCAGCGCATCGAGATCGGCTGGCTGTGGATCCCCATCGCCGTCTTCCTGATCGTCTCCTTCTCCAACGCGGTCAACTTTGCCGACGGGCTGGACGGGTTGGCAGGCTCGCTGGCGGCGGTGGCCTTCGTCTGCTACGGCGTGATTGCCTACCTCCAGGGGCAGGTGTGGCTGGCGGCCTTCTGCCTGACCATGGTGGGCGCGCTGCTGGCCTTCCTCTGGTTCAACTCCCACCCGGCAGAGCTGTTCTTGGGCGACGTGGGCTCCCTGGCCATCGGCGCCACGCTGGCCGTGGTGGCCCTGATGACCGGCCAATGGCTGTTGCTACCCGTGGTGGGCTTCATGTTCGTGGCCGAGGCCGCCTCGGTGACGCTCCAGGTGAGCTGGTTCAAGTTCACCAAGCGGCGCTACGGCCAGGGCCGCCGCATCTTCAAGATGGCCCCGCTGCACCACCACTTCGAGCTCTCCGGCTGGAGCGAGACCCAGGTGGTGCAGCGCTTCTTCCTGTGCGGCATCCTAGCCGGCATGTTGGGCGTGGCCTTGGCCCTGATCTGAGCAGGTGACCTCCATGGCGCTGGAGAGCTTTGCAGGCAAGCACGTGGTGATCCTGGGCCTGGCGCGGCAAGGGCTGGCGCTGACCCGCTTCTTCGTGGCCCAGGGCGCCCGGATCACGGTGAGCGACGCGGCCGGCCCCGACCAGCTGCAGGACGCGCTGGCAGCCCTGAGCGGCCTGCTGAGCCCGGCCCAAGGCGAGCCGGCCGTGCGTCTGGCCCTGGGCGGCCATCCCCTCAGCCTCCTGGAGGAGTGCGACCTGCTCTGCCTAAGCGGCGGCGTGCCGCCGCAGCTGCCCATCGTGCAGGAGGCGCGACGCCGCGGCATCCGTCTGAGCAACGACTCCATCCTGACCCTGCAGCGCAGCCCGGCCCCCGCCGTCGGCATCACCGGCTCCAGCGGCAAGACCACCACCACGACCCTGGTGGGCCTCATGCTGGAGGCGGGCGGGCTGGCTAAGCCCGGCGCCGACCGCCCGGCGGTGTGGGTGGGCGGCAACATCGGCACCCCCTTGGTGGACCGCCTGGACCAGATCCGGCCGGCTGACTGGCTGGTGTTGGAGCTCTCCAGCTTCCAGCTGGAGCTGTTCGACGAGGCGGAGGGCGGCAGCGCGATCAGCCCTCGGGTGGCGGCCGTGCTCAACGTCACGCCCAACCACCTGGACCGCCACCCCTCCATGGCCCACTATACGGCCTGCAAGGCCAACATCGTGCGCTGGCAGGGGCCGGAGGACGTGGCCGTGCTGGGCGCAGACAACCCCATCACCGGCGCGTGGCTGCGCACGGGCCAGGTGGCGATCGAGGCCGACGTCGGCCAGCCGGTGCGGTCCTTCCCGATCCGCAGCCGGCGGCTGGGCTTCGGCGCGAGCGAGCCCACCGGCGATGGCTGCTGGGTGGCGCGGGATCGCATTCTGTTGCGACTGGACGGCCGGGAACAGACGGTGGTGACCACCGAGGCCGTGCGCCTGCGCGGCGCGCACAACCTGCTCAACATCGCTGCAGCCTGCGCGGCGGCAGCAGCCGTCGGCGTGGAGCCGGCGGCCATGGCAGAGGTGGCGCGCACCTTCGCCGGCGTGCCCCACCGCTTGGAGCTGGTGCGGGAGCACCGCGGGGTGCGCTGGATCAACGACTCCATCGCCACGTCGCCGGAGCGGGCCATCGCCGCGCTGCGCAGCTTCCACGAGCCCATCGTGCTGCTGGCCGGCGGCCGGGACAAGAAGCTGCCGTGGGAGGAGTTCGCCGCCCTGGTCCACCGCCGCGTCAAACACCTGGTGCTCTTCGGCGAGGCGGCGGAGCTGATCGGCCGGGCCGTGGCCCAGGCCGATCCGGCCAGCCCGCTGCCCATCACCCGCTGCCGCGACCTGGCCGAGGCGGTGCAGGCTGCGGCGGGGGTGGCCGAGCCGGGCGACGTGGTGTTGCTCTCGCCCGGCGGCACCAGCTTCGACGCCTACAAGGACTTCGAGGCGCGCGGCCGACATTTTCGCGAGCTGGTGCACCAGCTCTAGCCGCAGCCCTACCGCCGTAGTGTGTCGGCGGGCAGGGCGTCACACCGCACCGACCGTTCCGATGCTGAAACCTGGGTCCTGAACCCCGAAGGCAGCCGAACCCATGGCACCTGCGCGGCAACGCCGCCACAAGACCACCAAGCACCACAGCGTGGCCCAGGCCACTGCGCCCAGGGCAGCCCCGCGGCGCGGGCGGAAGCCGACGCCGGCTGTCGCCTTGGGGCGCCGACCGTTGTTCACCGTGGGGCCTGTGACCGTTTACCTCACCGACGAGGTGGCCCTGCTGGGCGTGGTGGCCGCCTTGATCGGCCTGGGCCTGGTGATGGTGTTCAGCGCCAGCTACGTGTACGCCAACCTGCAGCTCGGCGCGTCGGACTACTACCTGTCCAGGCAGCTCCTGTGGCTGGGCGTGGGCACTGTGGCGCTGGTGACCGCGGCCCTGGTGGACTACCGGAAGGTGCAGGGCCTGGCGGTGCTGGGCATGGCCGCCACCATGGTGATGCTGCTGCTGGTGCTGATGACCGGCGAGCGCCAGCTCGGCTCCGTCCGCCACCTGAGCGGCGGCAGCATCCAGCCCAGCGAGCTGGCCAAGCTCACCGTCACCTTCTACATCGCCGCCTGGCTGATCTCCAAGGGCGAGCGGCTGCGCCAGACGTCCTACGGCATGATCCCCTTTGCGGTGCTGATGGGCCTGGTGGCGGTGTTGATCGTGGCCCAGCCCGACTTCGACACCACGGCGGTGATCCTGGTCACCGGGCTGACCATGTTCTTTGTGGCCGGCGCCGAGCTGAAGCAGCTGGCCGTGGCCGGGGTGGGCTCGGCGGCCATCCTGGCCCTGGTGCTCTCGCGCGTGCCCTACGCCACCCAGCGCATCAACGACTACCTGGCCAGCCTGCGCGATCCGCTGGGCGGCAGCGACCACATGCGCCAGCTGCTGGAGGCGCTGGGCCGGGGCGGCTTCTTCGGCCGCGGGCTCGGCAACGGGCTGGCCAAGGAGTTCGGCCGGCTGCCGCTGCCGTGGACCGATAGCATTTTCGTGGTGATCGGCGAGGAGCTGGGCCTGTTGGGCGCGCTGAGCGTAGTGGCCCTGTTCGTGGCCCTGGGCTTCCTGGGCCTGCGCATCGCCTTTCGGGCCCAGGACCCCTTCGGCAAGGTGCTGGGCGTCGGCTTGACCACCTGGCTCACCTTTCAAGCGTTTTTGAACATGGCCGCCAACACGGCCATCCTGCCCTTGAGCGGGCTCACCCTGCCCTTCATCAGCTACGGCGGCTCGTCGCTGGTCACCTGCATGGCCGCCGTGGGCGTTTTGTTGAGCATCGCACGCTATGGAACCCAATCTTCCGCGTCCGGCCAGTCCAGGGACTCTCGACCGGCCGACGACTGGCTCGGGCTCGCCCCCACTGCGCCTGAGGCTCGCCGTGTCCGGCGGCGGCACGGGTGGCCACGTCTACCCGATCTTGGCCGTTCTGGAGGCGCTCGGCCTTGGCCAGGCGGGCGAGGCCTTGGCGTCAAGGCCTCTAGCGCCGTCCGAGTTCGCCTCGTCCGCGTCCGGCGCAGCCTCGCCCGGCGGCCGGCCGCCCGGCCCGCCCGACGACGGGTCCCGCGGCGGCGGTGAGGCCGGGCCGGCGGTGCTGTACGTGGGCACGGCCGACAGCGTCGAGGAGGACCTGGCCCGCCGCTACGGCATCCCCTTCCGGGCCATCCAGAGCGGCCAGATCCGCGGTATGGCGCCCTGGGTGGCGGCGCGCAACCTGGGCAAGGTGGCCCTGGGCGTGGCGCAGAGCTTCCAGGTCTTGCGCCGGTTCCGGCCGGACGTCGTGTTGGTCACCGGCGGGTTCGTGGCAGCGCCCGTGGTGTGGGCGGCCTGGAGCGCCCGCGTGCCCGTGGTGATCTACCTGCCGGACGTGGAGCCCGGCATCGCCATTCGCCGGTTGAGCCGGTTTGCGACGCGCGTGGCCGTCACCTTCCCAGAGGTGGCCGCCCACTTCCCCGGCAAGGCGGTGGTCACCGGCTATCCGGTGCGGCGGCGGTTCTTGGAGATGGCCGGCAGGCAGGCGGAGGCCCGCGGGGCGCTGGGGCTGGAGCCGGACGGCCGGGTGTTGCTGGTGTTCGGCGGCAGCCGAGGCGCCCGCAGCATCAACCAAGCGCTGTGGGCTGCGCTGCCGGCGCTGCTGGAGACGTGCCAGGTGGTGCACATCACCGGATCGCTGGACTGGCCGGAGGTGGAAGCGCACGTGCGGCGGCTGCCGGAGGCGCTGCGCTCCCGCTACCGCCCCTATCCTTACCTGCACGAGGAGATGCCGTCGGCCATGGCCGCAGCAGACCTGGTGGTGGCCCGTGCCGGCGCGTCCACGCTGGGCGAGTTCCCGGCCCTAGGGTTGCCCAGCGTGTTGGTGCCCTACCCCTACTCCGGCCAGCACCAGGACGCCAACGCCGACTACCTGGTGCAACGGCAGGCGGCCATCAAGATACCGGACAGCCGGCTGGCAACCGACCTGCTGCCCACGGTGCTGGCGCTGTGGGAGTCCCCGGAGCGGCTGGCGGCTATGGCAGCGGCGGCCCGCCGCTTGGCCCGCCCCGACGCGGCCGCCCAGATCGGCCGGGTGATAGACGAGCTGGTATCCCGTCGCTGAACCATTGGCGAGGCTCACCTATGGCTGTGTTTCTGATGTTGATCCTGGTGGCGACGATCATGGCCGCCTTCGGCGTGGCGGGATACCTGCGCGGCGCGCGCACGATGGTGTTGAGCCTCGTGATCCTGTTCGCTGTGGTGGGGTTGATCGAGACGCGCGGGGAGCAGCTGGTCACCTACCTCAACGGCCTCTACATGGGCGTGGTGTTGACGCTGCGCAGCGGCCTCAGCGACATTGCGTCCGGCGACCTGGAGTCGGCGGCCCAGAAGCTGGAGGGCATCGAGAAGCCCTTCGAGGGCGGCACCGCCAACCTGGGGCTGATGCTGATCCTCGGCATCGCCATCGTGGCCTTCTTCATCGTGAGCGCCATCTTCAAGAAGAAGCGCAAGACCGGCCCCCTGGGCGCAGCCGTGGGGATCGTGTACGGCTACCTCCTGGCCGCCGCCCTGCTGCCGCTGCTGGGCCTGCCGGCCGGCCTGCTGCCCATCCCCCTGCTGCGAGAGTTCGACCCCACCGCCCTCCAGCGGCCGCAGCCCGTGGCCGCCGGCGCCGGCGCGGCGGGTGGCGCTGCGCAGATCGCCCAGTCTGGGCTGATCAACACCCTGCCCCTGGTGATCGCCGTGGGCCTGGCCGTCCTGCTGCTGCTCTCGGCGCGGCAGACCACCAAGAGCGGCAAGAAGGGATAGCGCCGTGGGCCCCATCGAATTCTTCTTCATCACGCTGATCGTGCTGATGGGCCTGGTGGGCCTCGCCCGGCGCTCCAACCGCGAGCTGGGCGTGACCACGCTCCTGCTGCTCACCCTGTTCGTCATCACCTTCCTGGAAACCGAGGTGAACGAGCAGCTGATGGCCGTGGCCGGGCGCATCGGCATCAGCGAGAACGAGTTCTCGGAGGTTTTCGACCTGGTGGCAGTGGCGGTGCTGCTGTTCGTGGGCTTCATCTCCTACCAGGGCGAGACCCTGGTCTTTCCCGGCTCCGGCAGCAGCGGCTTGGGGCTGGTGTTGGGGCTGGTGAACGGCTACCTGCTGTTCGGCAGCGTCTGGCACTACCTGGCCCAGGCGAACTACCCGTTCGTCGAGGTGGTGCCCGACTTCAGCGCGCTGTACCAGCTGTTGCTGCCGCTCCTGCCGCCGGCCATCCTCACCTGGCCTTACTTCGTGTTCCTGGCCGTTGCCATGCTCATCCTGCGGGTGCTGAAGTAAGCGATGATGACGCCTCACCCTCACACCGCGCCGTGGCAACACCTGCTGAGGCTGCCGCCCGAACGGCGTTCGGCCGTGCGCATCCACCTGGTCGGCATCGGCGGCGCCGGCCTCTCTGCCATTGCGCGCGTCCTGCTGGGGCAGGGCTACACGGTGACCGGCTCCGACGCCCGCCCCGGCCCCGCCCTCGCCGAGCTTGAGGCGTTGGGCGCGACGGTGTTCGTCGGCCATCGAGCCGAACACGCCGCCGGCGCCGACCTGGTGCTGGTCTCCTCGGCGGTGCCGGGCGACAACCCGGAGGTGGTGGCCGCGCAGCAGGCGGGCATTCCCGTGGTGAAGCGCGACCAGTTCCTGGCGCCGCTGATGGCCGGCCACCTGAACATCTGCGTGGCCGGCTCCCACGGCAAGACCACCACCAGCGCCATGGTCGTGACCCTGCTGGACGCGCTGGGCGCCGAGCCCAGCTTCATCGTGGGCAGCACCATCAGCCACCTGGGCACTGCCGCCCGCGCCGGCCGGTCGGGCGGCCCCTTTGTGCTGGAGGCGGACGAGTACGACCACACCTTCCTGGGCCTGGAGCCCCAGGTCGCCGTGATCACCAACGTGGACTGGGACCACGTGGACTGCTACCCGACGCCGGAAACCTATCACCAGGCCTTCGCCGACTTCGCCCGGCTGGTGCCGCGGTCGGGCGCAGTGATCTTCTGCGGCGACGACCCCGGCGCGGCGGCGCTGAGCCGTGAGGCCGCCGCCGACGGCCCGCCCTGGATCAGCTACGGCCTGGCGCAGAGCAACCGGTGGCGGGCGCACAGCCTGCAGCCGGAGGGTCGCGGCGTGCGCTTTCAGGTAGAGCGAGACGGCGTAGCCCTGGGCGAGGTGCGGCTAGCCGTTCCGGGCCGGCACAACGTCCTCAACGCCCTGGCAGCGCTGGCCGCAGTGGAGGCAGCCGGCTACGTTTTCACTGACGAAGCGAAAAACCTTAAAAATTTGTCGTTTTTCTGCGGGACCAGTAGACGACTTGAACATAAGGGAACCCGCTATGGTATAATCGTCGTGGACGATTACGCGCACCACCCCACCGAGGTGCGCGCAACGCTGAGCGCGGCGCGACAACGGTTCCCCCACCGAACGCTCTGGGTGCTATTTCAGCCACATACCTACAGCCGCACCCGCGCTTTGCTAACCGATTTTTGCCGTAGCCTTGAAAGCGCCGACCACGTGCTGATCACTGCCATTTACGCTGCCCGCGAGCACGACCCCCTGGACATTTCGGCGCAGGACCTGGCGGCAGGGCTTGCCTCTCACCCCGACGCGCGGTACGTCGGCGACCTGGACGCAGCGGTGGCCGTCCTGTCGGCAGAGGCCCAACCCGGCGACGTGGTGCTCACGCTGGGCGCCGGGGATGTCACCCAGGCCGGCGATCGCCTGTTGGCGGCCCTTGGCCAACGAGAGCTGGCCGCCGCCGCGGCCCCTGTCGCCACGCTGCGCTTCCGCCGGCTAACCGAGGCCATCCGCCGCGAGGTCGGCCTGGAGGTGCTTCACGACGTTCCGCTGGCGCCCCACACTACCCTCAAGGTCGGCGGCCCCGCCGATTTGCTGGTGACAGCCACGTCGGCGCAGCAGCTGGCGACCGTGTTGCGCCTGGCGCGGGAGCACGACGTGCCGGCCACTGTGCTGGGCGGCGGCAGCAACGTGGTGATCAGCGACGCCGGCGTGCGCGGCCTGGTGGTGATCAACGCCGGCCGGGGCGTGCGCCGCCACGAAGGCCACGTGGTGTGGGCCGAGAGCGGCGCCAACCTGGCCGGCCTGGCCCGCCAGACCGTGCGCTGGGGCCTAGGCGGCCTGGAGTGGGCCGTCAGCGTGCCGGGCACCGTGGGCGGCGCCGTGGTGGGCAACGCCGGCGCCCACGGCGGCTGCATCGCCGACAACCTGCTGCGGGCTACGCTGCTGATGCCCGACGGCCGGGTGGAGGAGTGGCCCGCCCGGCGCTTCGGCTATGCCTATCGCCACAGCGCGCTGAAGGAGATGCTGCGGGACGGCCGCCCGACCCCTGTGGTGTTGGCGGCGGCGTTCCAGCTCAGCCCTGACGACCCGGCCGCCCTGGAGGAGCGGGCCGCTCAGTTCCTGGCCCATCGCCGACGCACCCAGCCGGTGGAGGCCAGCGCCGGCTCCATCTTCCAGAACCCGCCCGGCGACTTCGCCGGCCGCATCCTGGACAGCTTGGGCTTCAAGGGCCGGCAGGTCGGCGGGGCCATGGTCTCGCCGATGCACGCCAACTTCATCGTCAACACGGGCGCAGCGCGCGCGGCCGACGTCGTGGCCCTGATCAACCAGGCCAGGGCCGCGGCGTGGGCTGCTCTGGGCGTTGAGCTGGTGCCGGAGGTGTTGTTCCTGGGCGACTGGCCGCAACATCCTCCCTTCGCCCCCGTGGCGTCGTCTGCGTCCCGCGCGGAGGTGCGACCATGACAGCGCAGCCTCTACGGGTGGGCGTGGTCTTCGGCGGCCGCTCCGGCGAGCACGAGGTCAGCCTGCGCTCGGCCACCTCCGTGATGAGGGCCCTCCAGGCCGCCGGCTACGTCGTGGTCCCCCTGGCCATGGACCGCGAGGGGCGGTGGCTGGAGGGGCCGGAGGCGCTGCGCTTGCTGGCCGGCGAGGCGACGGAGCAGAGGGCGCGGCCGCTGCCGCCGGCGGACCTGCTGCAGCGCCTGGACGTGGTCTTCCCCGTTCTGCATGGGCCGTTCGGCGAGGACGGCACAGTGCAGGGCCTGTTGGAGCTACTGGACGTGCCCTACGTGGGCTGCGGCGTGCTGGCCTCGGCCATCGGCATGGACAAGGCCGCCAGCAAGGCGATCTTCGCTGCCGCCGGCCTGCCGCTGGTGCCCTACCTGGTGCTGAAGCGCTGCGACTGGGAGGCAGCGCCCGAGGCGACGATGGACCACATCGAGGCGCGGCTGGCCTATCCCATGTTCGTCAAGCCGGCCAACCTGGGCTCCAGCGTCGGCGTCAGCAAGGCCAAGAGCAGGGCAGACCTGGCTCGCGGCCTGCGCTTGGCGGCCCGCTACGACCGCAAGCTCATCGTAGAGCAGGGCATCGAGGCGCGCGAGATCGAGGTGAGCGTGCTGGGCAACGATCGTCCGCTGGCTTCGGTGCCCGGCGAGATCGTGCCGGCGCGGGAGTTCTACGACTACGAGGCCAAGTACGTAGACCCCAACTCGGCGCTGCTGATCCCGGCGCCCCTGCCGTCGGCGCTGGCCGAGCGGGCGCAGCAGTTGGCGGTGGCCGCTTTCTTGGCCATTGACGGTGCCGGCATGGCGCGCGTGGACTTCCTGCTGGACCGGCGCACGAACGAGCTGTACCTGAACGAGGTGAACACCATCCCCGGCTTCACGGACATCAGCATGTATCCGAAGCTGTGGGAGGCCAGCGGCCTCAGCTATCCCGCGCTGATGGAGCGTCTCATCGCCTTGGCCCTGGAGCGCGCCGAGGAGCGCCGCCGGTGCGCCACCCGACGGCTGCCCGACGAGGAGGAGGCCTGAGGTGCCCACGTCCTCTCGCTCCACTGTCGGCCGACGCCGCGCAGCAGCTCGTAGCCAGGGGTCGGCCACCCGTGCCCGACGACGCCTAGGGAGCAGGCCGCCGCGGCGTCGCCGCATGCGCTCCACCGTCGCTGCGCCGAAGGCTAGGGTTGCGCGACGCCGCGTGGCCCCTAGGCTGCCCAGGCTCAACCGCCGGCGGCTGGCCGTCCTGGCCGCGTTCGGCGGGCTGGCAGCGCTGTTGGTCTGGTTCTTCGTGGACGACCGGTTTTACGTGCAGACCGTGGAGGTCGAGGGTCTCCGCTTTACGGACCGGGCCGCCGTGCTCCAACAGGCCGACCTCTACGGCTACAGCATCTTCTGGGTGAACGGCCGGGAGGTGGCAAGGCGGGTGGAGGCCCTGCCCACCGTCAAGCACGCCACCGTGCGGGCGCTGCTGCCCAACCGGGTGCGCATCCGCGTTACGGAGCGGGAGCCGGTGGTCCTTTGGGTGCACAACGGAGAGGCCCGCTGGCTGGACCAGGAGGGCCTGATGCTGCCGGTAGCCGATGCCACGATGTCCCTGCCCACCCTGTTCGACCAGGACGGCAGCACCGTTTTGGGCGACGACCGGGTGCACCCAGAGGTGGTGAACAGCGTGGCGGAGCTGCATCGGCACCTGCCAGAGGTGGGCCAGTTTGCCTACAGCCGGGAGCGCGGCCTGCACTTCACGCTGCGCAGCGGAGCCCTGGTCGTGCTGGGCGACAGTCAGCAGCTGGCCGAGCGAGTTCGCCACCTGATCGCCCTGCAGTCCACCCTGGCCGCCCAGCGCCTCACCGCCCGCGAGATTGACCTGAGCCAGCCGGGCGGCTACACCATGAAGCTGGCGCCGTAAGCCAGCCGGATCGCATTGTGGCCGACATTATCTGCGCCATTGACGTAGGAACCACCAAGATCTGCGCCCTCATCGCCGAGGTGGTGGACGAGCACGCCGTGCGGGTGCTGGGCGTGGGCCGCGTCCCCTCCGAGGGGCTGGCCAAGGGCGTGGTGGTCAACGTGGCGGCGGCTACGGCCGCCATCGGCCAGGCGGTGGAGGCGGCCGAGCAGGCCGCCAAGGTGCCCATCGGCCGGGCGTACGTGGGCATTGCCGGCAGCCACGTCCAGGCCCATCCCACCAAGGGCGTGGTGCCCGTCAACCGCACGCGCGTGGTGACGGTGGAGGACGTGGAGCGGGCCAAGGAGGCCGCGCGGGCCATCGCCCTGCCCCACAACCGCGAGGCCATCCATCTGGTGACCCGCAGCTTCGCCGTTGACGAGCAGGAGGACCTGGTGGACCCGGTGGGCATGCACGGCTACCGGCTAACAGTGGACGCGCACGTCATCTCCGGCGCGACAGGGGCGGTGCGCAACCTGCGCCGCTGTGTGGAGGCCCACGGCATCGAGGTGGAGGAGCTGGTGCTGCAGCCCCTGGCCTCGGCCGAGGCGGTGCTCACGCCGGCAGAGCGCGACATGGGCGTGGTGCTGGCCGACATCGGCGGCGGCACCACCGACCTGGCGATCCTGATGAAGGGCAGCCTGTGCCACACGGTGGTGCTGGACGTGGGCGGCAACCACCTGACGCACGACCTGGCCGTGGGCCTGAACGCTCCGCTGACCTCGGCGGAACAGGTCAAAGTGCGCTACGGCAACGTGCTGGCCGACCGGACGCCGGCCGACCAAGAGATCTCCATGGAGGTCTTCGGCGACGTCCCACAGCGGCCTGTGCTGCGGCAGGTGGTGAACACCATCCTGGCTGCCCGGGCCGAGGAGATGGTGGAGCTGATCCTGCGGGAGGTGAAGCGGTCGGGCTACGATGGCCTGGTGCCGGCGGGCTTGGTGCTAACGGGCGGCAGCGCCCAAATGGCCGGCCTGCGGGACTTAGCGCGCACTATGAGCCGGTGGCCGGTGCGGGTGGGCCTGCCCACCAACCTGGCCGGCCTGCCCGACCACCTCAAGACGCCCGACAACGCTACCGGAGTCGGCCTGCTGCTGTGGGGCCTGCGCGCCTATTGGGGGCCTGCGAGCAGCAACAGTCGGCGACCGGAAAATCCGTTGCTAGAGCGCATTGTGGACTGGTTGCGCAACCTGTTGCCCGGTTAAGCCGACGCCGCGCTGCCTGCGGTGGCGCACCAGGCCTAGAAATGAGGATGTCCAGGCATTGAACTCTCAACCCTTTCCAACGGAGCCGTCTCTGCGGACAACCGCGCCGCAGATTTCCGACGACGCTGGCAGCAGCGGACAACGTGATCAGAGAAGGAGTGACCCTATGAACCGCAAACCCAACACCAACCGTGAGGCACAGCCGAGCTACGTGGACAACTTTGCCAAGATCCGCGTGATCGGCGTCGGCGGCGGCGGCAGCAACGCCGTCAACCGGATGATCGAGGCCGGCATTCAGGGCGTGGAGTTTATCGCGGTCAACACCGACGCCCAGGCCTTGCTGGAGTCGCACGCGCCCCAGCGGCTGCGCATCGGCGACAAGCTGACCAAGGGGCTGGGCGCCGGCGGCGACCCGGAGGTGGGCGAGAAGGCGGCGCTGGAGTCGGCCGAGGAGCTGGCCAACATCGTGCGCGGGGCCGACATGGTGTTCGTCACGGCGGGCATCGGCGGCGGCACCGGCACCGGCGCAGCGCCTGTGGTGGCCCGCCTGGCGCGCGAGGCCGGCGCGCTGACCATCGGCGTCGTGACCAAGCCCTTCACCTTCGAGGGCGCCAAGCGACGCCGCGCGGCGGAGGAAGGGCTGGTGCGCCTCAAGGAGCAGGTGGACACCCTGATCGTCATCCCCAACGACCGCCTGCTGCAGATCGTGGACAAGCGCATGTCCATCCGCGACGCGTTCGCGGTGGCCGACGACGTGCTGCGCCAAGGCATCCAGGGCATCAGCGAGCTGATCACCATCCCCGGCCTGATCAACCTGGACTTCGCCGACGTGCGCACGGTGATGGAGAACGGCGGCTCGGCGTTGATGGCCATCGGTACCGGCAAGGGCGACAACCGCGCCCAGGACGCCGCCGAGCAGGCTATCGCCAGCAAGCTGCTGGACGTGAGCATTGACGGCGCGCAGAGCATCCTCTTCAACGTCACCGGCGGCCTCAACATGACGCTGCACGAGGTCAACGAGGCGGCGGAGATCATCCGCGCCACCGCGCACCCCGACGCCAACATCATCTTCGGCGCGGTGATTGATCCGAGCCTGGAGGACGAGCTGCGGGTCACGGTGATCGCCACCGGCTTCGATGCCGCCGCCGAGGCGCGCAAGCCCACCACGGCCCAGAAGCCTGTGGTCTCGGCGGTAGGCACAGAGCGCAGCGAGAAGACGGTGCCCTTCCCGGCTCGCACCTTCTCGCCGGACGACCTGGAGATTCCGGCTTTTCTGCGGCGCCATCGGCAGCAGGCGTCCTGACCTGGCGCCGAGCCGCTCACGTCGCCAGCCGCTAAAGGTAACCGGCGCCGTCCATGGGTGGCATGGAGGGCCGTCGGCAGTTCTGTTTGCCTGTCGTTGGGTTACGACGGTTCGTCCGCTGGCCTGGCCTCGCGGCGTCCACTGGGGGACGCCCGGGGCCAGGCAATGGACCGACGGTGCCGTTAACAAGACCTTAAATTTCAGGAACAGCCGATCTGATTTCACCTTCCGGCCTTGCCAAAAGAAAGGGGGGTGTGGTAGAATAGCGCTCGGTGTTCGCCCCTCTACAGGTTGTGGAAAAGCCTCCGTCAATCACAATATGTAGCCCCAGGACGCTACACACGGTGCTTCCCGGGATTGCTGCCATCCCGACAACCCTTGGTTAGAACCCAGCAACCATGAAGTGCCCCCATTGCGGCGAGCCCGACTCGCGGGTGATTGACACCCGCTCCACCGGCGACGGCATCCGCCGCCGTCGTGAGTGCACCACGTGCGGCAGACGGTTTACCACGTATGAACAGGTGGCAGCGTCGCTCTTGATCATCAAGAACAACGGCCGCCGCGAGCCCTACGATCGCCAGAAGCTCATGCACGGCATCCTGGTGGCCTGCGCCAAGCGCCCCATTCCTCAGGTGGCCATCGAAGCGATGGTAGACGACATCGAGGAGGAGCTGGCGCGCATGGGGCGGTCCGAGATCAAGAGCTCGGTGGTGGGCAGCCTCGTGCTGGAACATCTGCGCAAGCTCGACCCCATGGCGTACATCCGCTTTGCCATGGTGTACCTGGACATGAAAAACCTGGAGGTGCTCCAGGATCATATCAGCCGCATGCTGGCTTCGTCCTGAGCCGGCCCGCCGTCATGCGCGTTACCCTTGCCGGTGAAACCGGTCTCGACGCTGCTGCGTGCGACCGGCTGTTGTCCGTGCTGGCCGGCGAGTCAGTGCGCAGCGCTCCAGAGATCGTCATTGACTTGCACGGTGCTTCCTACATCGCAGCTTACGGCGCGGCCTGTTTGGTGCTGATCGTTCAGCATCTTCGGCAGCACGGGACGCAGGTGGCATGTGTCCTGCCGAGCGGCCAGCGAGCCCGAGAACAGGCCGTGCAGCTCGGCCTGGTGAGCGCCCTTCGCCCCCTGGTGGAGCTCAGGAACGTCCCAACAGCCCCGGCCCCAGGGCCGGAGATCGGGCTAGCGCTGAGCCCCATCGCCGCCCGACGGGACGTGCAGGCCGTGGTGTCCTACCTGGTTCAGCAGGCCGAAAGCCGCCTCGGCTTCGATGTCGGCGACGTGTTGGACGCTACGAAGGTGGTGTCCGAGCTGTGCTACAACGTCATTGACCACAGCGACAGCCACGGCCTGGTGGCAGCCCAGGTCTTTCGCAGCCGCCAAGGGCGTCGTGTGATCTCTCTGGCCGTGGTGGATCCCGGGATCGGCATTCGCGCTAGCCTGGGCCGGCGCTACCAGGAGGCGGAGCGCTGGGCCCACAGCGTGGCCATCGAGCAAGCCCTGGGCGGGTTGAGCAGCCGTCCCAGCGGTGGAGGCGTCGGGCTGCGCAGCGTGCAGGCCGTGGTTCGAAGGTACGGCGGCGAGCTGGTGATACGATCGGGAGACGCGCGCATCGTGCTCAACGCCGATCGCCAGCCGCTGGCGCTGACCGGAACCCCCTTCGTTGGCACCCAAGTCGGCATCAACTTCAGCCAGAAGGTCGCCTGAGCAAACCATCATGCCCCTACACGTAGAACGCGTTCACCTCCCCGGCCCTGTTTTGGGTGGTCGTGATCGCCAGGTACGAGAAGCGCTGCTCCAGCGGCTGGCCGCGCTGCCAGCGCCCGGCGTCCTGGTTCTCGACTGCTCAGAGGTTCAGTTCATGGACTTCTCGTGGGCCGACGAAGTGATCGCAAACTTGGTAGAGGCGTCGCAGACCGGCAGTAGCCAGCGTTTTATCGTCGTTCGGGCGCCCAACGAGAGCGTTGCCGAGAGCATTGAGGCCGCTGTTAGCGCCCGCGGCATGACCTGCGTGCAGGTGGACGGCCGTGGGGTTCCCAAGGTGCTGGGCAACCTGAGCCCGGCGCTGCTGCAGACGTATCATCTGGCAGTGAGCAAACAGCAGATCAGCGCCCTAGACCTGCCGGACAACCTGTCGCCCAGCACCAAAAGCAACCGGCTCAAGGAGCTGGAGCGCCGCGGGCTGCTCTATCGGGTTGGCGAGGAGATCATCGAGGGCGGAGGCCGCCGCTACATCTACGAACCCGTGCGCTGACGACTCACCGCCTTCTTTTTTTCCCTTGCGGTTTCATCTTGATGTTGTGAACGCGAGGGGAGCAAAGACTTCTGCCAAGGACTTTAGCCCTACGTCCTCCTACGGCCGTCCAACTCGAGAGCAAGGTACACTGGTTGACATCTCTCAGGGCCGCCACAGTTAACGAAGCATTATCGCCTGTGATCTTTGTGAAAGCCTTCAGCTAACCGTCCCTACAACTCGACGGAGGATAGCACCATGATCCAGTCCACCTTAATCGCTGAGAGCGCCACGGAAGCCGCCCCGATGCCGGCCGACAAGAGGAGCCAGCCGATCCCAATCAGCGAGAACGGCATGGAGGTCCTGCGGCGGCGATATCTGCGGCGAGGGCCGGATGGCAAGCCTATGGAGTCGGTGCCGGAGATGTTTTGGCGGGTTGCCAGCCACGTCGCCCTGCCGGAGCGCGCCTGGGGAGACGAAGCCCACTACCTGCGCACCGCTGAGCAGTTCTATGACCTGATCACGACGCTGCGCTTCTTCCCCAACTCGCCCACCTTCACCGGCGCCGGCACCCCGCTGGGACAGCTAGCCGCCTGCTTCGTGTTGGCCATTGACGACGACATGGGCAAGGACTCGCCAGAGGGGATCTTCAACACCCTGCGCAACGCGGCCCTCATCCAGCAGACGGGCGGCGGCAACGGCTTCAGCTTCAGCCGCCTGCGCCCCAAGGGGGATCAAGTGAACAGCAGCGCCGGCGTGGCCAGCGGTCCGGTGGGCTTCCTGCGAGTGTTCGACGCCGCCTTTGGCGAGATCGCCCAGGGCGGCACCCGCCGCGGGGCCAACATGGGCGTGCTGCGGGTGGACCACCCTGACATCGAGGAGTTCATTGCGGCCAAGGCCCAGGAGGGACAGATCGCCAACTTCAACATCTCCGTGGGCGCCACCGACGCCTTCATGCAGGCGGTCAAGGAGGACCGCAACTTCGACCTGATCAACCCGCGGACCGGCCAGGTGGTGCGCACCGTGCGGGCGCGCGACCTGTTCAACAAGATCATCTACTATGCTCACCGCAACGGCGAGCCGGGCATCCTCTTTTTGGATGCAGCCAACCGCAGTAACCCGGTGCCGCACCTCTATCAACTGGAGGCGACCAACCCGTGCGGCGAGCAATGGCTCGGCCCGTACGAAAACTGCTGCCTGGGCTCCATCAACCTGGCTCAGCATCTGACGACCGACGGCCGCATTGACTGGGCCAAGCTGCAAGAGACGGTGGAGCTGAGCACCCGTTTCCTGGACGACGTAGTGAGCGCAAACAAGTACGTCCCTGCCGTGCCCCAGCTCCAGGAGGCCGCCCACCGCGTGCGCCGCATCGGCCTGGGCATCATGGGCCTGGCCGACGCCATGTATCACCTGGGCGTCCGCTACGGCGATCGGCAGTCGCTGGACCTGGCCGGCCAGATCATGGAGTTCGTGCGCTACCACGCCATGCGCACCTCCATC
>JANWYQ010000148.1 GCA_025055015.1 Caldilineales bacterium | reverse complement strand
AGGTTCGGCGTGAGCGACACCTATCTGGCCCAGGCCCTGGACATCACCACCGCCGAGCTGCAGACGGCCTATCAGAACGCCTACACGGCGGCGGTGGACAAGGCCCTGGCCGACGGCCTGATCACCCAGGCGCAGGCCGATGCGCTGAAGCAGAACGGCATGAGGGGCCGCGGGCTGGGCTGGCTGATCAACCTCTCCGGCGGCACCCTGGACTGGGACGCCCTGCTGGCTGAGGCCCTGGGCATCACCACCGACGAGCTGAACGCAGCCCGCGCCGAGGCCCAAAGCCTGGCCCTGGACGCGGCCGTGCAGAACGGCTACCTGACCCAGGAGCAGGCCGACCAGATCCGGGCTGAGCTCAATCTGCAGAACTACCTGCAGGAGCAGGGCTTCTTCGACCAGCTGCGCTCGCTGTTCGAGGGCTTCGTGCAGCGGGCCGTGCAGGCGGGTGTGATCACCCAGGCGCAGGCGGACGCCATCCTGAGCCGCCAGAACAACTACGGCTACAAGTTCTTCGGCGGCCCGCGCGGCTGGCACGGCTTCGGCGGCCGGGGGTTCTGGCGGGGCATGCCGGCGCCTGAGGGCAACAACACCAACCCCAGCGGCTTGTTCCAGGTGCCGCGCATCTTGGACGGCTTCAGCTTCTAAGGGCGGGACCGGGCCGGCCTCGAACGGCCGGCCTCAACCCAGGAACGCTCCGGCAGAGCCCCTCACCTCTCGCCGGAGCGTTTCCTTAATCAGCGCAGGGACCTCCCGCCACCGTGGAGTTCGCACCCCTAGGTGCGAACCCACCCCGCACCCCAGGCGCCATCCCCCACCGGCGCCTAGGGGCGCCGGGCTCCGCAGGTATGCCGCGGAGTTCGCACCCCCAGGTGCGAACTCACCCCGCACCCCCAGGTGCGAACCCACCCCGCACCCTCCGGTGCGAACCCACACCGCCCAAAACCTCCGAAAGGATAGATGAGCCACAGACCTCAACGGCCGCTTGCGGTAGTCTGAAGCGGCGTAAGAGTTGCGGCATGAGAAGTCATGCGCAACAACTCAAGAGTAGCCCATAAGACTGCGGAGTAGAGCGATGTGCACGGTGCGTAGAAAGCTGATCTTGTTCCTGGTGGTTGCCGTCTTGGTGTCGGCGGCTTGTACCGCGCCGGCGCCGGTGGCTCAGCCGACGGAGGCTCCGGCCGGCGGAACATCGGCAGCCAGCCCGACGGTTGTCGAGGTCGCCGCCGGCTCGGCCGCTGCCCCGGCGGAGACACCCTCGGCCCTAACGGCCTCGGCCGAAGCCCCGGCTGCGGCTTCCACCCCCACGGCGGAGCCCGCCGCAGAGGCCGGCGCTGTGGTCGGCCCTGCGTCGGCGCCGGCCGCCGAAAGCCCAACCGCGGCTCCTTCCCCCGCGCCGGCTTCGGCAGCCGAAGCCCCGACCCCTTCCCTGGCCGAGGCCCTGGCTGCCCGCTTCCCGGCTGCGCCCACGGCCCAGGGCGAGGTGATCCTGGTCACCGGCCGGGTGTTGGACCGCAACGGCGACCCCCTGCCCGGCGCAGCAGTGGAGTTCTGGCAGACCGACGCCAGCGGCGTCTACGACCACCCGCGTGAGCCCGGCACCGAGGGCCGCGACCGCGGCTTTCAGTTCTACGGCACTGCCATCGCCGACGTCGAGGGCCGGTACGTCTTCCGCACCATCCGCCCCGGCTACTACGCGCCCCGCCCCCGCCACATCCACGTCAAGGTGAAGCTGGACGGCCGCACGCTGCTCACCACCCAGTTCTACTTCGAGGAGGATCGGCAGCGGCTGATGGGCGAGGGCGTGGCCAGCCGAGCCGGCAGCCTGATCGGCCTGCTGATCCTGGAGGAGGTTGCCCGGGTGCCGATGAACGCCGTCACGGTTCCCGTGCTGGCCAAGGATCTGGTGGTAGACACGGGCCGCGGCTCGGCCCTCACCGCCACTCCTGCCCAGGCCGAGGGACCCTACTACCCGGTGGTGCCGGTGGCCAACTACGACAACGACCTGGCGGCCGTGCCCTAAGCCGGCACGCCCTGCCGCACAAACCAACGACCGCAAGGTCCAACACCACATCAAGCGCTTGACTAGAAAGGTTCTGTATGAGCAAAAAGCTGTTGATCGCCCTGGGCGTCGTCGCCCTGATCGCCCTCGCTGCTCTCGCCGTCGCCGTCTTCCGGCCGCCGGAACAGGCCAGCGCGCCGCTGGTAGCTGCGCCTGTGGTCATCGAAACGGCGCCGGTTGCGGCTGCCACGCCCACCCCGGCCCCCGCGGCGGCGACCCCAACCGAGCCGGCTGCCCAGGCTACGCCGCCGTCCGCCGAGGCCACGCCCACGGCCGTCGAGGCCACGCCCGCGGCCGCCGGACCGGTGGTGTTCGAGATCGTCCCTGCCCAGTCCGAGGCCCGCTTCCTGATTGACGAGGTGCTGCGGGGCCGGCCGGTGCGGGTGGTCGGCGCCACCAACCAGGTGGCCGGGCAAATCGCCATTGACCGAAACAACCCGTCTGCCTCCCAGGTCGGCTTGATCCGCGTCAACGCCCGCACCTTGACCACAGACAACGAGTTCCGCAACCGCGCCATCAAGAACCAAATCCTCAACACCAACGCCTACGAGTTCGTCACCTTCCAGCCCACGGCGCTCAGCGGCCTGCCCGCCAGCGTCGCGGTCGGCCAGCCCTTCACCTTCCAGATCACCGGCGACCTGACCATCCGAGACGTGACCCGCTCGGTCACCTTCGACGTGACCGTCACTCCGGTGAGCGAGACCCGCATCGAGGGCCTGGCCACCACCACCTTCCCCTACCGCGACTTTGGCCTGCGCATCCCCGACTCGCCCTCGGTGGACACCGTGGCCGACGTGGTGACCTTGGAGCTGGAGTTCGTGGCCGAGGCGCTGTGAGCCCTGCCCATGAGCAAGACCGTTCTAGTGGTAGACGACAAAAAAGAGCTGCGCACCATGGTCAAGGCCTACCTGGAGGCCGAGGGCTTTCGGGTGGTTACGGCTGCCGACGGCAAGGAGGCCCTCTTCGTCGCCCGCCACGAGAAGCCCGACCTCATCGTCCTGGACCTGATGATGCCCAACATGGGCGGCTACGAGTTCATCCGCGCCCACAAGCGAGAGGCCGACACGCCCATCATCATCCTCACCGCCAAGCTGGAGGAGAGCGACAAGGTGCTGGGCCTGGAGCTGGGCGCCGACGACTACGTGACAAAGCCTTTCAGCCTGCGGGAGCTGACCGCTCGGGTGCGCGCCGTGCTGCGGCGCACCGGCCGCGGGCCCGTGGAGCCGGAGGTCCTGCGCGCGGCCGACATCGTGCTGGACCGCACCGCTCGCCGGGTGAAGGTGGGCGATCGGCCGGTGGACCTGACGCCGTCGGAGTTCGACCTGCTGGCCATCCTCATGGCCGCTCCCGGCCGCGCCTTCACCCGCAGCGAGCTCCTCGACCGCCTGCAGGGCGACGCCGCCGAGGCCTACGAGCGCACCATTGACGTGCACATCCGCAACCTGCGCACCAAGATCGAGCCCGACCCCTCCAAGCCGCGCTACGTGGAGACGGTGTACGGGGTGGGCTATCGGTTTGCGGAGGAGTAGGGCGTAGGGGGCGATGCGCCGCCGCCGCTGTGCAGCCCGTCCCCGACAGCCGCTCGCCGATCACCGTCCACCGTTCACCGTCCACCGTTTACCGTTCACCGTTTACCGGTCACCGGTCACCGCTCACCGCCCATGCGCTCCCTGACCCTCAAGCTCACCCTCGCCTTCCTGGTGGTGGCGCTGATCGGCGTGCTGCTGGTGGCGCTGTTCGTGGGCGCGCGCACCCGCAGCGAGTTCGACCAGTTCGTCGCCGATCGGTCCACCCAGGAGCTGATCGAGCGGCTGGCGACCTACTACCAGCAGACAGGCAGTTGGGAAGGGCTGCAAGCCATTGCCATGCGCGTGCCCACGCGCATGGGGCGTCGCGGCTACTGGCCGGCGCCAGTGGCCCTGGTGGACGCGGAGCGGCGGGTGGTGGTGGGCACCCAGCGCTTCCCCCTCGGCCAGCAGCTCAGCCGCGGCGACCTGCGCAGCGCGCTGCCCATCGAGGTGGAGGGCCGGACCGTGGGCTACCTCCTGGTGGACATGCCGGCCGCGCTGGCGGAGCGGCTGCCGCCCTCGCCGGAGGCCGCCTTTCTGGACCGGATCACCCGGGCCATTGCCCTGGGCGCGGTGGGCGCCACGGCGCTGGCGCTGGTGGCCGGCATCCTGCTCGCCAACGCTATCTCCCGGCCGGTGAAGGAGCTCACCGAGGCCACCCAGCGCGTCGCCCAGGGCGACCTGGGCCACCAGGTGGCCGTCACGGGCTCCGACGAGCTGGCCCGGCTGGCCGCCTCCTTCAACCGCATGAGCGCAGACCTGGCCCAGTCGGCCCAGGCGCGGCGGCAGATGACCGCCGACATTGCGCACGAGCTGCGCACCCCCCTGAGCGTGATCCTGGGCTACACCGAGGCCCTGGCCGACGGCAAGCTGCAGGGCAGCCCGGCCATCTTCGAGGCTATGCACAACGAAGCCCGGCTGCTCAGCCACCTGGTGGACGACCTGCGCACCCTCTCCCTGGCCGATGCGGGCGAGCTGCCGCTGAACCGCCTGCCCACGCCGCCGGCCGAGCTGCTGGAGCGCACCGCCGCCTCCCACGCGGCCCTCGCTGCCCAGCGCGGCATCCGCCTGGAGACCCAGGTCTCGCCCGACCTGCCGCCCGTGGAGGTGGACCGGGAGCGCATGGCCCAGGTGCTGGCCAACCTGGTCAGCAACGCCCTGCGCTACACGCCGGCCGGCGGCGCCGTGACCCTGTCCGCCGAGGCGCAGGGCGGCCGGGTGCTCCTGCGGGTGCGGGACACCGGCCCCGGCATCGAGCCGGAGCACCTGCCGCGCATCTTCGACCGCTTCTACCGCGCCGACCCGGCGCGCACGGCCGACGGCGAGTCGGGCCTGGGGCTGGCCATCGCCAAATCCCTGGTGGAGGCCCACGGCGGCGCCATCTGGGCCGAGAGCACGCCCGGCCACGGCGCCACCTTCACCGTCTCGCTGCCGGCGGCTGTTCCAGGATGGGCCGGGCGGGACGCCCCGTGGAGCCCGGCCCAAGGCCCGGCTTCCGTATGAGCGCTTTGACCCGCGTCGGAGACGAGACCAAAGCCCTTAAGGATTACTGAGATGAAGACTAAAGTTCTGTGGTTGATCGCTCTTTTGGTAAGCGTGACGATCGCCGTCAGCGGCTGCAGCGGTCGGCCGCCGGCCGCCGAGGCCCCTGCCGTAGACCCGGCCGAGCTGGTGCGGAACGCAGTCGCAACCGTGCAGGCGGCGCAGGCCGGCCAGCCGGCAGCCACAGCCGTGGTAGACGCGGAAGCGCTGCGGGCGGCCGTGGACGCGGCCGTCCAGGAGCGCCTGGCGCAGGCATCCTCTGAGGAGATCGCCAGGCTGGTGGAGGAGGCGGTGGCCGCCCGCCTGGCCCAGATCGAGAGCCGCGTGGCCGTGAGCCAGCCCAGCGCAGCCTTGGCGGCCGGCGACAGCGACCTGCAGTCTACCCTCGTCGCCCTCTACCGCCGGGCCAATCCCTCGGTGGTGTACATCGTCACCTCGGCCAGCAGCGGCAGCGGCTTCGTCTACGACGCCGACGGCCACATCGTCACCAACCGCCACGTGGTGGCCAACAGCCGCAGCTACGAGGTGGTGTTCGCTGGCGGCGAGCGGGCTGCCGCCCGGCTGGTGGGCGCGGACGTGGACAGCGACCTGGCCGTGCTCAAGGTGGAGGCCCTGCCGGCCGGCGTCCAGCCCCTGCCCCTGGCCGAGCCCGACAGCGTGCAGGTGGGGCAGTTCGTGGTGGCCATCGGCAACCCCTTCGGCGAGCAGGGCTCCATGTCGGTGGGGATTGTCAGCGGCCTGGGGCGCAGCTTGCGCTCACAGCGCGCGCTCTCCGGCTCCGGCGCAGCCTATTCCCTGCCCGGCGTGATCCAGACCGACGCGCCCATCAACCCCGGCAACTCCGGCGGCCCCCTGCTGGACCTGGCCGGCCGGGTGGTGGGAGTGAACTCCGCCATCGCCAGTACCACCGGCGTCAACTCCGGCGTGGGCTTCGCCATCCCCGTGGCCGCCGTGCACCGCATCGTGCCCAGCCTGATCGAGCAGGGCAGCTACACCTACTCCTACATGGGCGTGAGCTTCGACGACGAGATCAGCTTGAGCGAGCAGCGGCAATACGGCCTGACCCGCACCCAGGGCGCCTACGTGCTGGCCGTGACGGCCGGCAGCCCGGCGGACCAGGCGGGCCTGCGCGGGGCCGATCCCAACACCGGCCGCGGGGGCGACCTGGTGATCGCCATTGACGGCCGGCCGGTGCGCAGCTTCAACGACATGAACGCCTACCTGGTGTTCAACACCGAGCCCGGCCAGACCATCGAGCTGACCGTGCTGCGCGACGGGCGGGAGATCACCGTGCCCGTTACCCTGGGCGCGCGGCCGTAGCGACGGTCGCGCGGTCGCCTCGGCGTCCGCCCCCTGCGAAGGCCACGGAGCTGAGGCGCACGCCTGCCCATTGTTCCGACCAGGAGCTGGCAAGATGACCACCTCAAGCCGTAGCACCCCTCGATGGGCCCGGCTGGCCGTGCTGGGCGTCGTCCTGCTGTTGGCGGCGGCCTTGGCTGCCTGCGGCCGCAACCGGGCGCCGGACCAGGCCACGCCCGAGCCGACGGCGGTAGCTGTTTCCGTGCAGCTGCCCCAGGCGCCGGCTCAGCCGTCCCCGACGGCCACGCCCACCCCCTCCCCCACGGCCACGGCCACCGTCACCCCCACGCCGCTGCCCACCGCCACGCCGACGAACACGCCCACCCCTACGCCGACCCCCATCCATCCCCTCAGCATCGAGTACCTGCGGCGACAGGAGTACCCCGGCAGCGACCTGGTGATCGAGCAGCGGCTGGCCCCCGGCGCCAACTACGACCGCTACATCGCCTCCTACCTGTCCGAGGGGCTGAAGCAGTACGGCCTGTTGACCGTGCCGCGCGGGGAGAAGCCGGCCACCGGCTGGCCGGTGATCATCTTCAACCACGGCTACATCCCGCCCGCCCAGTACCGCACCACCGAGCGCTACGTGGCCTACGTGGACGGCTTTGCGCGCAGCGGGTACATCGTCTTCCGGCCCGACTACCGCGGGCACGGCCGCTCCGAGGGGGTGGCGACGGGCGCCTACGGCTCGCCGGCCTACGTGATTGACGTGCTCAACGCAGTGGCGTCCCTCCAGCGCTTCCCCGACGCAGACCCTAACCGCATCGGCATGTGGGGCCACAGCATGGGCGGGTGGATCACCCTGCGGGCCATGGTGGTGGACCCCGACATCAAGGCGGGCGTGATCTGGGCCGGCGTGGTGGGCTCGTACGAGGACCTGCTGAGCCGCTGGCGCCGCGGCAACCGGCCGCCGCCCACCCCCGACCCCAACAGCACCCGCGGCCGCTGGCGCAGCGCGCTCACCAGCCAGTACGGCATGCCGGAGGAGAACCCGGAGTTCTGGCGCAGCCTCTCGGCCAACTACTTCCTGGCCGACCTGAGCGGGCCGATCCAGCTGCACCACGCAGCCGGCGACGCCAGCGTGCCGGTGGAGTTCTCCCAGATCCTCTACGAGCAGGGGCAACAGGCGGGCATGCCCATCGAGCTTTACGTCTACGCCGGCGACAACCACAACCTCTCGGCCAACTTCAGCGTGGCCATGAGCCGGTCGGTGGCCTTCTTCGACCGCTGGCTGAAGCAGCCGGTGAACCTGGCCCAGGTGGAGGGGCCCGCAGTGTTCACCGGCAGCGGCGTGGCCAACCTGCGCAGCGGCCCCGGCACCCAGTTCCCCGTGGTGGGCCAGATGCGGCCGGGCGAGAGCCTGCCCATCCTTGGCAGCAACGTGGACCGCACCTGGTGGCAGGTGCAGACGGCCAACGGCCCGGCGTGGGTGGCCGACAGCGTGGTGCTGGCCGCGCGCGTTGCCGACGTGCCGGTGGTGGAGGACGCGGCGGGGCCGTGAGGTCGGTGAACGGTGAACGGTAATCGGTGATCGGTGGGGGAGGGAAAGGGATGCTGCGATTTGCTTCAGGTTTGACAAGACGGGGCTGTCGGCTATAATCTGCTCACCCTCCCATGGCGAGGTGTCTTGCCAAGCGCTTGTCAGGTCTATCCCCGTCCGCCGTTCCGTCTGGCAAGTCATAGGCAGACCTTGGGCTGCCTCGCAGGGCGTTTCCTCGTAGCGTGCTCCCCGGCGTGTTGGAAACCGGCTCTCGCCGCAGGCGCAACCGGCGAGGCCCGGTTCCGCAAACCTTCTGCAGTTTCGCGACGAAAAGGAGGAAGATCTTATGCGCAAAAAGGTCACTCTGCTCCTGGCCCTGCTGGTCCTGGTAAGCATGGTCGTCTCGGCCTGCCCTGCGGCCACACCCGCCCCGGCGCCGGCGCAGCCGGCAGCTCCCCAGCCGACGCCCGCTCAGCCCGCGGCGCCGGCCGCCGACCAGGAGATCACCCTGGCCATCCTGCACTTCAGCGTGATCCAGGGCACCACCTGGTCGGGCGCCCACGACCGGGCCGGCAAGCGCCTGGCCGCCAAGTACCCCAACGTGAAGTACGTCTTCCGCGAGTCGGTGGGGCCGGACCTCTCGGTTCCCTACGCTGAGGAGCTGATCGCCGGCGGCGCGGACATCGTGGTGGGCAACGCCGAGTTCATGGGCCTGCCGCTCAAGGACATCGCCGCTAAGTATCCCGACGTGGACTTCGTCTCCATCATCGCCAGCGACCTGACCACCGGGCCCAACTTCCTGCGCGTGTTCCCGCGGCAGTACCAGGCCCTCTACCTGGAGGGGTTGATCGCCGGCGCGCTGACGGAGACCGGCAACATCGGCATCGTCTCGGCCTTCCCCAACATCCAGGTGCTCCGGCGCACGGCCGGCTTCGTGTTGGGCGTCCAGGACGCGGCCAAGCTGCTCAACAAGCAGGTCAACGTTTACGTCAAGTACGCCGGCGACTGGTACCTGCCGCCCGAGGAGCAGGAGATCGCCACCACCCTGGTGGACCAGTACAAGGTGGACGTGATCACCCAGCAGACGGACTCGGGCTCGCCCCTCAGCGTGGCCGAGGCCAAGGGCATCTGGTTCATCGGCAAGGACATGGACACGGTGGGCGAGTACGGCTGGTCCAACACCGACACCGTGGCGGTCTCCTTCGACACCCGCTGGGAGGTGCTCTACGACAAGCTGATCCGCGACCGTCTCCAGGGCACGCGCGGCTCCACGCCGGTGCTCTACCTGGGCATGGAGTCCACCATGACCCTGGCCGACGGCACGGTCATCTCCACCGTGGACATCATGAACGCCGGCAAGGTGGGCGTGGACGCCATCAGCCCCAAGGCCCTGGCCAAGCTGCCCAAGGAGATCGTGGACCTGGTCAAGCAGCGCCGCGAGCAGATGATGCGCGGGGAGTGGGACCCCTTCACCGAGCACGCCCTGGTGAGCAACGGCACCGGGCTGGCCCTGGAGGGCACGCCCATTCCGCCCAAGGGCACGGTGGTCAAGGAGGCCGGCGTGAAGCCCACCGACGAGTGGCTGCTCTCCAAGTTCAACTTCGACCTGGAAGGCACCACGATCCTCGACTGATCCGGCGGCTCGCCGGCTACATCTGCCCCTAACGCAGAGACGCCGAGAGGCCAGGGGAGGCCAGTCCCTCTGCTGGCGCTCTTGGCGTCTCTGCCTGAGCACCGCCAGGCGTTTCGCCGGGTGTACAGCCCATCGAGGGCCGGAGCCGGGTGGGCTGCCTTGTGCAATTGAACATCGCAAGACCTGAAGACCGCTTTCCTAAACGAGCCTACGACCGCACGAACACAACCATGCAGCACGAGACAATCAACGGCTTCCAGCGCGGCGCCCCGGTGCTGGAGCTGCGCGGCATCACCAAGCGCTTCCCCGGCGTCCTGGCCAACGACCGCATTGACCTGGAGATGCGGGCCGGCGAGATCCACGCCATCCTGGGCGAAAACGGCGCCGGCAAGACCACGCTGATGAAGATCCTCTACGGGATGCTGCAACCCGACGAGGGAGAGATCTACATCCGCGGCCAACGGGTGAAGTTCCACTCGCCCCAGGACGCCATCGCCCTCGGCATCGGCATGGTGCACCAAAACCGCACGCTGGTGGCTGCCCACACGGTGCTAGAGAACATCGTCCTGGGCCACCCGCGGGCCGGCCGGGTGCTCAACCTCAAGCGCGCCGGCGAGGAGGTCGCCGCGCTGTGCGAGCGCTATGGCTTCAAGGTGGACCTGAAGGCGTCGGTGTGGCAGCTCTCGGAGGGGGAGAAGCAGGTGGTGGAGATCCTCAAGGCGCTCTACCGCGGCGCGCGCATCCTGATCCTCGACGAGCCGACCTCGGCGCTGGCGCCGTCGGAGACCGAGAAGTTGCTGGCCTCGATCCAGGCCATGGCCAACGACGAGTTGGCCATCGTGCCCTTCATCACCCACAAGCTGCCCATCGTGCTGGCCACCAGCCATCGGGTGACGGTGCTGCGCGGGGGGCGGGTGACGGCCCGCCTGGACACGGCCAACGCCAACGAGCGGATCCTGGCCAGGGAGATGGTGGGACGGGAGGTGATCTTCAGGCTGGAGCGGGCCACCGTGGAGCGCGGCGCGCCGGTGCTGCAGGTGGAAGGCCTGTCGGCCCTCAGCAATCGCGGCTACCTGGCGCTGAGGAACGTCTCCTTCACCGTCCACGAAGGGGAGATTTTCGGCATCGCCGGCGTGTCGGGCAACGGGCAGCACGAGCTGGCCGAGGTGTTGGCCGGCCTGCGTCCGGCTGTGGGCGGCCGAGTGCTCCTGGACGGCAAGGACATCACTAACGCCTCCACGCTGGAGCGCTGGCGGCTGGGCATGGGCTACATCCCGGCCGAGCGCAACGAGGTGGGCTCCATCGGCGACTTCAGCCTGGTGGAGAACACCGCCATGAACTACTACTTCGACCCCCAGTACGCGCGGCGGGGAATTGTTGACTACAAGGCCATGCGACGGCTGACCGAGGAGATCATTGCCCACTACAAGGTGGTCACCCCCGGACCCGACGTGCGGGCCCGCAACCTGTCGGGCGGCAACCTACAGAAGGTCATCCTGGGCCGCGTGCTGGCACGACGGCCGCGGGTGATCATCGCCAACCTGCCTACCCAGGGCCTGGACGTGGGCGCTACCGAGTTCGTGCAGAACCAGCTCATCGAGGCTAAGAAAGCCGGGGCAGCGGTGTTGCTCATCTCGGAGGACCTGGACGAGGTGCTGGCGCTCAGCGACCGCATCGCGCCCATCTACGAGGGCGCCTTCATGGGCATTCTGCCGGGCGGCGAGGCCGAGCGCGAGCACGTGGGCGCGATGATCGCCGGCACGCTGCCGAAGGACCTGGTGGTATGAGGCTCGGCGCGCTAGAGGTCAAGCTGCAGCCGCGGGCGTCCTTGCCGGGCTGGAAGGCGGCGCTGATCTCGGTGCTGGCCATCGTGGTGGCGCTGTTGTTGTTCAGCGTCCTCTTCGTGCTGGCCCGCGTCAGCCCGCTGGAGGCCTACCGCGAGATCATCTCCTACGCCTTCTTCAACCGCTTTGGCCTGCCCCTCAGCATCAGCCGCGGCATCTTCCTGCTGCTCTGCACCTACGCGTTCATCGTCCCCTACCAGGCCGGGCTGTGGAACATCGGCATGACCGGCCAGCTCTACCTCGGCTCGCTGGCCGTCTACGCTGTGGTCCTGGCCCTGGGCGGCAAGGCCAACCCCTCCGCCGCCTATCCCGCCGGGCTGATCATCCCCCTGCTGATGCTGGCAGCCATGGCGGCGGGCGCTGCCTATGCCGGCGTGGCCGGCTTCCTCAAGGGCAAGTTCAACGTCAACGAGATCGTCGTGACCATGCTGATGAACTTCATCGCCTTCTGGCTGGTGTCGTACACCATCAAGGAGGGCGGGCCGTTCATGGGGGGCAGCGGCGAGGGCGAGGGCTTCAAGCTGCCCGCGGCCCTCAACGCGCCGCTGGTGGCCGGGGTGCCGTTCACGGCCTTTCTGGCGCTGGCTCTGGCCGTCCTGCTGACCTTCATGTTCGCCAAGACCAAGGTCGGCTACGAGATCCGGGCCTACGGCAAGAGCCCGGCCGCGGCGCGCTACGCGGGCATCAGCGGCCTGCGCATCCCGGTGCTGGTCTTCCTCATCGGGGGCGCGCTGGCCGGCCTAGCCGGCTACCACTACTTCGCCGCGGTGCCGGGCGTCTACAAGATCCCCACCAACTACGGCTACTTCGGCGACCTGGCGTTCTACGGCATCATCTGCGGCTTGATCGCGCTGGGCCATCCCCTGCCGGCCATCCCGGTGGCCCTGTTGTTCGGCGGCCTGTCGGTGGGCGGCCGCTTTGCCCAGGGCAAGCTCCACATGAACTTCGGCCTGGACTACGCGCTGTTGGGGGTGCTGATGATCACGCTGGTGGCCTTTCAGTTCTTCTACCGCTACCAGATCGTCGTGACGCGGCTAGAAAGGGAACCCGCGGATGTTCGAGTTCTACGCTAGAAGCCTGGAAGCCTCGATGATCTTCACCTTCGCCGCGCTGGGCGAGTTGATCAACCAGCGCTCCGGGGTGTTGAACGTGGGCATCGAGGGGGTGATGCTGTTCGGCGCCACCCTGGGCTTCATCGTGGCGCAGACCACGGGCAGCTACGCGGCCGGCTTCGCCGTGGCGATCCTGGTGGGCGCCCTGCTGGGCCTGTTGCACGGCTTCTTCACCATCACCTTGCACGGCGACCAGGTGGTCAGCGGCATGGGCATCTGGATCCTGGGCTTTGGGCTGACCACCTACATCGGCAGCGCATACGCCGGTCCTTTGGGCCTGCCCCGCATCCCCACCGTCTTCGGCGTCTCCCCCTTCGTGTTCCTGAGCATCGCCCTGGTGCCGGTGGTGTGGTTCGTGCTCTCCAAGACCAGCCTGGGCTTGCAGATCCGCTCGGTGGGCGAGAACCCCGTGGTGGCGGAGGTGTCGGGCATCAGCGTGGCCCGCACCCGCTACCTGTGCGTGACTGTGGGCGGCATGTTGATGGGGTTCGCCGGCGCGGTCTACGCGCTGAACTACAACCCGGTGTGGAACTACAACTTCCTGATGGGATGGGGGTTCATCTCGCTGGCGCTGGTCTTCTTCTCGCTGTGGAACCCGTGGATCCTGCTGGGTGGCTCGCTGCTGTTCGGCGTCTTCTGGCAGTTGGCGCTCAACCCGCAGCTGGTGCTGCCGGGGCTGATGTCCCGCTACATCTGGCGCACGGTGCCCTTCGCCATCACCCTGGTCGTGCTGCTGCTGATGTCCACCCCCTGGTTCCGGGCCAAGTGGGGCGCAGCGCGGCCCGAAGCGCTAGGCCAGCCGTACGTGAGGGATTGAGAGAAGAAGACTGGCCCAGTCTTTGAGACTGGGCCAGTCTGTGAGGCTGAGGCAGGAAGACTGGCCCAGTCTGCGAGACTGGGCCAGTATCTGACGCAAAATCAGCTCAAATACTCCTCCGCATACGCCATCAGCGCCTTCTCGAAGGCCTCCATGGGGGGCAGGGCGAGGCCGGCGCCGATCTGGCCCACGCCGGCCTGGCGGTGGGCGATGCCGGTGTTGATGCGGGGCA
>JANWYQ010000040.1 GCA_025055015.1 Caldilineales bacterium | reverse complement strand
TGGAGCGGTTGTATTCGACAAGTAGTTCTCAGGCCCGTCAGACCCGCCCAGCGCAGCGGACTGAGCGTTCGCAGCAGGCGCTTGGTGCTGGCCCAATCCTGTGCTAGACTAGGGCAGCGATGAAGGCCCGGCGGGCGATGAAGTCGCCCGCCCACACTGCGGCGCCCCGTGAACGGGGCTCGGCAGCTACAGACACAAGCCTGCTTCAGCGGGCGCCGTTTCTTGGCCGGGGGACTTCATCCCCCGGCCTCCGCCCGCCGGCACCCACGGCCCATCGGCGCCGCGCATCCGCCGGGCCTCCGCCCGGCGGGCGATGAAGTCGCCCGCCTACACCATGGCGCCCCGTGAACGGGGCTCGGCAGCTACAGACACAAGCCCGCTTCAGCGGGCGCCGCCTTTTGGCCGGGGGACTTCATCCCCCGGCCTCCGCCCGCCGGCACCCACGGCCCATCGGCGCCGCGCATCCGCTGGGCGACTTCACCAGCCGGCCGCTCGTTACATCGGCAACCTTCGCCGACACTCAGACCGCATCTCGCTTGCGAGGTCCGGTCTGTAAGAGAGTCGGAATGACTGAAAGCCCCCTCCTCCCCCAGCCCATCCTCGTCACCGGCGGCGCCGGGTTCATCGGCCGGCACCTGGTGGACCGGCTGCTGGCCGACGACAACCAGGTGGTCGTCTTCGACCTGCCTAGCGCCCAGACCCCCGCCCACTGGGCCGGCCGGGTGCGGGTAGTCGCCGGCGACATCGCGGACGCCAACGACGTGCGCCGAGCTATGCAGGGGGTCGGCACGGTGTTCCACACCGCCGCAGTGGTGAGCGACTGGGCGCCGGCCGCCGAGTACCAGCGGGTCAACCTGCAGGGCAGCCGCCACGTCTTCGACCAGGCCGTGGCCCAGGGCTGCCGGGTGGTGCTGCTCTCCTCCATGGCCGCCTACGGCGACCACATCGGCCGCACCGTGTTGCACGAGGACCTGCCCCCGGCGCCGCCCATCGGCGTCTACAGCGACTACAAGCAACGGCAAGAGGCCCTGGCTTGGCGCTACCACCGGGAGCAGGGCATGGCGCTCACCGTGGTGCGACCCAGCAAGGTCTTCGGCCCCGGCTCCCGGCCCTGGGTGCACGAGGCGGCCAAGGCCCTGCTCAGCGGCAAGCCGGCGCTGATCGGCGACGGCAACGTCACCGCCGGGCTGGTGTACGTGGACAACCTGGTGGACATCCTGGTGCGGGCCGCTGCGCTGCCCCAGGCCGTCGGCCGGCTCTACAACGGCTACGACGGCACGCCGGCCACCCTGCGCCAGTACTTCACCGACCTGGCCGCCATCGTCGGCGCGCCGCCCCCGCGCGCCCTGCCCATGGCAGCGGCTCGACTGCTGGCTGGCGTCGTCGGGCCCACGTGGCGGCTGCTGCGCATCCGCTCCCGCCCCCTGCTCACCCCCGACACCCTGCGCATGCTCTCTGCGGACTACCGCATCAGCACCGACCGCGTCCGCAGCGAGCTCGGCTTCCAGCCCCTGGTGACCTACGCCGAGGGCCTGCGCCGCATCGCGGCCTACTGGGCGGCGATCGGTGAACGGTAATCGGTGAACGGTAAACGGTGAACGGTAATCGGTTGCGGTTTGCCGGTTGTCCAGGAGGCGGCATGTGACCATTGTGCATGGGTGAAAACCCTACGAAGGCAGTAGAGATCGCCAAGGAGCTCCGCCCTTGGTGGCGCTCGCACACGTCGCCGCAGCACGCAGACGCGGCGTCTGGGCTCAATCGAAGTCAGATAACGCCGACAGCTGCGGATGAACGCAGATTGTTTTCGCCAAGGTGCACCAAAACCGCTTCTATTCCGCGCTTATCCGTGTTCTCTGCGTCCCCCCACTCTGAGACTGCTAGCCGACCAGACCACCGTTCACTGATCACTGATTACTGATTACTGATCACCGATCACCGATCACTGATTACTGGTCACCGATCACCGATCACCGCCCACCGTTCACCGTTCACCGTTTACGGTTCACCGTTCACCGATCCAGGAGAACGCCATGTCCCAACCCACCGTCGGCGAGCTGTTGCTCCAGTGCCTGCGGGCCGAGGGCGTCGAGATGATGTTCGGCATCATTGACGGCTCCCACGTGCCCTTCGTCGCCCACACCCCCCGCTACGGCATCCGCCACGTCAACGCCCACCACGAGGAGGGCGCGGTGCACCTGGCCGAGGGCTACAGCCGGCTGAGCCGCCAGCCCAGCGTGGTCATCGGCAGCCCGGGGCCGGGCGGCGCCAACCTGCTGGCCGGCCTGGCCAGCGCGCACGCCGAGGGCCACCCCATCCTGGCCATCGCCACCACCCGCCGCCGGCTCACCGCCGACCCCGACCGCGGGGGCGCCTGGCAGGCCACCCCCCTGGCCGAGATGGCGCGGCCTATCGCCAAGTACAGCGCCACCGTGCGCCAGCCGGAGCGGCTGCCGGAGATGGTGCGCGCGGCCTTCCGCGCCATGCTTACCGGACGGCCCGGACCCGCCTTCCTGGCCATCCCCGACGAGCTGCTGCCTCAGCCCGTGGACCCCGCCAAAGCAGCCGTCTACCCCGCCGAGCGCTACCGGGTGACCCACATGGGCGCCGGCGACCCGGCGTGGATCCGGCAGGCCGCCGACTGGCTGGCCGCGGCCCAGCGCCCCTTCCTGCACGCGGGCAAAGGGGTGCTGTGGGCCGACGCGGCCGCCGAGTTCCTGGCCCTGGGCGACTACCTGGCCGCCGGCATGAGCGCCAGCCTGGGCGCGCGCGGGGTCGTGCCCGAGGACCACCCCCACTACTTCCACCTGTTCGACCTGCAGGCCACCGCCCTGGCCCGCAACGAGGCCGACGTGGTGCTGATCGTTGGCTCGCGGCTGGGCGAGTACGACGGCTGGGGCATGCCGCCGGCCTGGGGCTCGCCGGCCCGGCAGAGGACCATCCAGATTGACAGCGACCCCCTCTCCATCGGCCTCAACCGCCCCGTGGACCTGGGCATCGTGGCCGACGCCAAGGCCGCGCTGGCCGCGCTGCTGGCCGAGGTGCGGGCCAGGACGGCCCCCCGCAGCGCCATGCCCGACCTGGCCCGCTACCGCCAGCTCACCGCGCAGACCATGGCCCAGGGCGCGCAGTACCTGCAGCGCACGGGCGCGGGCGGCCTCAACCCCGGTCAAGTGGTGATGCTGGCCCGGCAGTTCTTCCCCGAGGACGCCGTCACCGTGCTGGACGGCGGCAACACCGTGCTGTGGGGCGTGGCCCTCAACCCCATCCTGCGGCCCGGCGGGTTCCTCTACTCGGTCAAGATGGGCTTCCTGGGCACCGGCGTGCCCTTCGCCGTGGGCGCCAAGCTGGCCGCGCCGCACCGGCCGGTCTACTGCATCACCGGCGACGGCGCGCTGGGCTTCAACCTGATGGAGATGGAGACCGCGCTGCGCTACGCCGCGCCGGTGGTTGTCGTCGCCCTGGTGGACGCGGGCTGGGGCATGGAGCGCACCGCCTACGCGTTCCAGGGCTTTGGGCCGGAGCAGCACGTGGGCGTGGACATCGCGGCCGAGGTGCGCTACGACCTGGCCGCGCAAGCCCTGGGCTGCTACGGCGAGAAGGTGGACGCCCTGGAGGACCTGCTGCCCGCGCTGGAACGGGCCGTGGCCTCCGGCAAGCCCGCGCTGCTGCACGTGACCGTGGACCCCGCGCTCAACGCCGACCCGCCAGGGTACAAGGAGTTCCGCTACATCCGGACGCTGTAAAGAGCAAAGAGCCTGGACCGGTCTGTGAGACCGGTCCAGGCTTGCCGTAGACAGAGACTGGACCAGTCTTAGAGACCGCTCCAGTCTTGGTGTTGAGAGAGATCGGTCCAGGCTTCTGTTCGTCAATACGGGTTGCTGCTGATGACGCCGTTGGTCACGCTGCGCAGGTAGAAGCCGGTGGTGGGGCGGTTGGCGAAGTCGAAGGTGGCGCCCGGCGTCAGCTTCCAGATCTTGAAGTTGGAGTAGGTCAACGGCTTCCGCGCCACGCACTGCTCTGGGGGATGGTCGCCTAACACCACGTAGGCATTGCCGCCGTAGGCCCTGGCTAGGCCGTTCTTGTCCATCACCAGGGTCGCGCCCTCGTTGACCCCCACGCCGTAGGCGGCGGTGGTCTTGCCGTCCTGGATCTGCCGCGCCACGAAGGTCATCAGCCGGCCCATGCGATCCCGCTGCTGAAAGTGGGTGTCGGTGATGGTCAGGGAGAAGTTCGGCCAGCGGAAGAAGTCGTAGGTGAAGCTGATGTACCGGTGGTAGGGGTTGTTGAGCGCCTCGCTGGAGAGCACGCTGCCCTTGCACGCGTCGTACACTTACTCGCCCTGGATGGCCAGCCCGGCGCTGCCGCCGCCCATGCCGCCCTTGCGCGCCACCACGTTCTTGGCCGCGTTGTAGACGCTGCTGCCTTTCCAGCCGACGTAGTCGCACTGGTTGCCGCCGGCGAAGTAGACGATCTCCGCCTTGTTCACCGCGTCCACCGCGGCGGCGTTGTTGGCGTCGGACGCGCGCGTGAGGGTGACCGTGGTGCAGGAGTTGACGTTGGTCAGGCCCATCAGCGCGTCGCACTCCGGCGTGGGGCTGCCGCTGCTGGGCGAGGAGGCGGCCAGCACCACGATGTCCAGCGGCGCACTAGCCACCTGGTTGATGTGGTCCTGAAAAGCCGCCAGGCTTGGCATCCCATCCCCCTGGAAGAAGAAGGAGGGGCCAACGAGGGTCGGGGTGACATCGGCGGCGTTGCCCTTGCCGATGATGGTGACGGCGTCGGGCGCAGCGGCCGGCGTGGCCGCCAAGCCGATCAGGAGGATCGGGACAGCCACAAGGAGCAACGCTCGTCGCCGAGAAACAGCTGGGCAGGACATGATCTGCGGATCCTTTCTAACCAGGCTCGAGGGGAGGGCGGTGGGGGAACGGCCTCCAGGCCGCTAGGTTCCGCACAAGGCAACCACAACGTCCAGATTTTATGTGGTCAAGGGCGCACAGTTGTGGTAAACTATAGCCGCACTCCTGCGAAAACCCAAATCTACGGCGTGCGGCGAGCCGCGCGTGCGAACGCGCGCGAAGTAGACCGTGGTCGGCAGGAGAGTATGGAAGAGCAGGCGCACAGCCGAGCACCTCGTCGAACGGAGGTAGAGATGGCAACTAGACGCGGGCGCAGCGTTTCCCTGTCCAGCGTTGACCTGGCCTGGTACCGCATGGAGGACCCCACCAACCTGATGATGATCACCGGCATCTTCATCTTCGACGGGCCGGTGGACTTCGAGCGCCTGCGCGCCACCCTGGAGGTGCGCTTCTTGCAGCGCTTCCCCCGTTTTCGCCAACGCATCGTTCCCAGGCGCAGCCGCTTGGGCCGCGCCTACTGGGAGGACGACCCCAACTTCGATCTCTCCGCCCACCTGCACCGCATCGCCCTGCCGCCGCCCGGCGACCACAGCGCGCTTCAGGACCTGGTCAGCGACTTCATGAGCATGCCCCTGGACCTGAGCAAAGCGCCTTGGCAGATGCACCTCATCGAGGGCTACGAGGGGCGCTCGGCCCTGCTGGTGCGCCTGCACCACGCCGTGGCCGACGGCATCGCCCTGGTGCAGGTGCTGCTCTCCCTGACCGACACCAGCCCCGATGCGCCCTGGCCGACGGCGGAGGAGCCGGTTCGACGGCCTCAAGGGTGGAACCCGCTGGCCCCCATCGTTCGACCGGTGCGCTCAGTGACCCGGATCACCCGTCAGGCGGTGGAGGGCTCCGTGCGCACCACCGTCCGAGTGATCCGCGACCCCGAACAGTTGGTAGACCTGGCCCGCACCGGCACCGACATAGCCCTCACCACCGGCCGGCTGCTGCTCATGGCGCCCGACCCGCGCACGCCGTACAAGGGCAAGCTCGGCGTGGCCAAGCGCGCCGCTTGGTCTGCCCCCATCCCCCTGGATGAGATCAAGCTGCTAGGCCGCGCGGTGGGCGGCACCGTCAACGACGTGCTCATGGCAGCCGCGGCCGGCGCCATGCGCCGCTACCTGATCGGCCGCGGGGCCCCGGTGGACACCCTCAACTTCCGCGCCGTCATCCCGGTCAACCTGCGGCCCATCGAGAAGGGGCTAGAGCTGGGCAACAAGTTCGGGCTCGTCTTCCTCTCCATGCCCATTGACATCGAGGACCCGGTGGACCGGCTGCGGGAGCTCAAACGCCGCATGGACGACCTCAAGGACAGCACCATGCCGGTGGTGGCCTTCGGCATCCTGACCCTCATCGGCATGATGCCCCAGCGGCTGCAGGACGTGGTGGTGGACATCTTCGGCACCAAGGGCACCCTGGTGATGACCAACGTGCCCGGTCCGCGGCAGCAGCTGTACTTCGCCGGCGCGGCCATTGACCGCATGATGTTCTGGGTGCCCCAGTCGGGCCGCCTGGGCCTGGGCATCAGCATCCTCAGCTACAACAACGAGGTGCTGGTGGGCGTCGCCTCCGACTACGGCCTGGTGCCCGATCCGGAGACCATCGTGGCCGCCTTCCACCACGAGCTGGAGGCCCTCAAGGCCGAGGCGCGGCAGCGGCTGATGGACATCGCGGTCAAGTTCAACATCCCGTTGGCGCCGGAGGCCTACGGCCCAGACCTGGCGCCGCTGGTGGAGGCCACGGCCGAGGCCAGGGCGGCTGAAGGCATCGCAGCCGACGGCGCCGGCCCGACGCAGGAGGCCGTGGACCAGCCCGCCGCATGGACCGTGCCCGCCGACGCCCAGGACCTGACCCAGATCAAGGGCATCGGCCCAGCCTATGCCCAGCGGCTGTACGCCGTGGGCATCAAGACCTTTGCTGACCTGGCCGCTGCCAGCCCGGAGGCGTTGGCCGCTGCGGTGGACGTGCCGGACTGGCGCCGTCCCGACTTCGACCACTGGATCGCCCAGGCGCAGGCCCTGCGGAGGTAGCTATGTCGGAGGAGATGTCCAACGTTGACGCTGCCTGGCTGCACATGGAGAAGCCGAACAACCTGATGATGATCACCGGGTTGTTCATCTTCGACCAGCCGGTGGACTTCGAGCGGCTCAAGCAGGTCCTGAACCAGCGGCTGGTGCGGCTGGATCGCTTTCGTCAGCGGGTGGTGGAGCCGCGGCTGGGCCTCGGCTCCCCGCGCTGGGAGTTCGACCCTCACTTCGACATCGCCAACCACCTGCACCGCATTGCGCTGCCGCCGCCGGGCGACCAGGCCGCCCTGCAGGACCTGGTGAGCGACCTGGCCAGCACGCCCCTGGACTACAGCAAGCCCCTGTGGCAGTACCACCTGGTGGACGGCGTGGGCCAGGGCTCGGCGCTGGTGTGCCGCCTGCACCACTGCATCGCCGACGGCATTGCCCTGATGCGGGTCCTGCTCACCCTCACCGACGACGCGCCCGACGCCCAGTGGCGACCGCCCGAGGACGAGCGAGAGAAGCACAGCCGCAACCCCCTGCGGGTCATCCTGTCGCCGGCGGCCGCGGCCGTCGGCGCCACCCGCCGGGTGACCGGCGCCGTGGTCAGCACCGGCGCCGAGCTGCTCACCAACCCCTCGCGCGCGCTGGAGTGGGCGCGGCTGGGCACCGACACCACCATGGCCCTGGGCCGGCTCTTGCTCTTGCCGCCCGATCCTAAGACCATCCTGAAGGGACCCCTGGGCGTGCCCAAGCGCGCCGCCTGGTCCCAGAGCATTCCCTTGCCCACCATCAAGGCCATCGGCCGGGCGACCGGCGCCACCGTCAACGACGTGCTGCTCTCGGCAGTGGCTGGCGCGCTCCATCGCTACCTGGTGGGCCGCGGCCAGCCGGTGCACGGGCTCAGCATCCGCGCCTTCATGCCCGTGAACCTGCGCCAAGACACCCCCAAGATCGAGCTGGGCAACAAGTTCGGCCTGGTGATCGTCTCCCTGCCCGTGGGCATCGCCGACCACCTGGACCGTCTGTTCGTGCTCAAGCGCCACGTGGACGACCTGAAGAACTCGCCCGAGGCGGTGGTCGCCTTCAGCATCCTCAACGCCATCGGCATGGCCCCCACCGAGATCGAGAACGTGGTGGTGAACATCTTCGGCCTCAAGGGCACGGCGGTGATGACCAACGTGCCGGGGCCTCGCCACCCCATCTACTTGGCAGGCGCCAGGGTGTCGCAGCTGATGTTCTGGGTGCCGCAGTCGGGCCGCATGGGGGTGGGCGTCAGCATCTTCAGCTACAACAACCAGGTGTGGCTGGGGGTCATCACCGACCGCGGCCTGGTGCCCGACCCAGACACCATTGTCGCCCACTTCCACGACGTGGTGGACGAGATGTATCAGCTGGTGCTCCAAGCGCAACAGGAGGGCGGGGCGCCGGAAGCGCCGTCGGCGGACGAGAAGCCCGAGGCAACGCCGCCAGCCCCTCCGCCTGAGGTTTCGGCGCCGGCCCCCGCCGAGCCGAGCGCGGCTGCGGTCCGCCACGACGCCGCAGAGGCGATCCCGCCGGCGCCGACGGACTCGCCGCTGCTGCGCATTCGCGGCATCGGGCCGACCTTTGCGGCGCGGCTGACGGCCGGCGGCATCGCCTCCCTGGAGGCGCTGGCAGCCAGCACGCCGGAGCAGGTGGCCGCCGTTGTCCAGGCCCCCGACTGGCGCCGACCCGACTACCGCAGCTGGATCGAGCAGGCCAAGGCGCTGGTGGGCGGTCAGCGAGCGGGCGGCTAGCGCGCGCGGCGCTTTTCCACCACCCCCTGCACCAGCTCCGGGCTGCTCCACTCGCCAGTCATCACCTGTTTCAGCTCCTCCAGCTCCAGCAGGAACACGTCCTCCACCGCGGCCAGCCGGCCGTCGGCCACTACCTCCTGGGCTGCGCCGATGGCCCAGTTCCGGGCGGTCTCGATGACCACCACGGTCGCCTCGTAGGCGGCTGCCGTGAGCTCGGTCAGCCTCTGCAGGCGCTCAAAGGCCGCAGCCAGCGCGCGGCGCCGCAACATCCCCACGTGTTCCTCGGCCTGGCTTGCCGCCGCGGCCCGCCGCCGGGCGGCCTCCTGGGGATCGAGCGGGGCCGGGCCGAGCGGCTGAGCCAGTCGGCCGGCCAGGTAGGCGCGCAGCGCCTGCGGCGCCTCGCGCCACCGGGGGCTGGTCGCCTCCAGGGGCTCTGCGGCCCAGCCGCCGTAGCGCCCCAGGAACTCAGCCTGCGCGGCGGCCAGGCGCTCTGAGTCCAGCCCATCCTGCCGGGCCGTTTGCTCCAGCTCCCAAAGGGCACACCGATAGGCCGCCTGGCCAACGCCGTCGGCCAAACCGGCCGCCAGCCGGGCGGCCAGCTCGTCGGCGGACGGGGGAAGCCACGAGCGGATCTGCCTGCCCAAGGCCAGGGCAGCCAACAGGGCCGTCTGGCCCCACAGGGTCGCTTCCGCCTTCGGCTCGATCTCCTCCATGATCTGGAGCACTGTGGCCTGGCGCCACTGCATAGCCTGCACCCGCTCCTGCCAGCGGCGCACGGCCGCCCAGCGCTCGGGGACGTCGGCCAACAGACCATCAACGACCGCGGCCAAGCGGCGGTCTGCGCTGCCGAGAACGCGGCCTTTCAAGGATCCGGCGGCCTCCTCCCAGGCCGACAGCAGCGCCTCATCCGCCCGGTCCACCAGCCCACCCTCCAGCGTGGGGCGGCCGTCCGTCAGACGCCATGCCAACGGCTCGGCCGGCAGGGGATGGCCTAGCTCGGCGTAGAAGCGGCGCAGGGCTCGCTCGGCGGCCGGGCCGAGGATAGACCAAGTGAAGGGGGTGGCGCAGGCCGGCAAGAGGCCGGTGAGGGCCGAGGAAGAGGTAGGAAACTCGCTGGGGTGTGTCATGCACAGTCCTTTACACGGAGGGGCGGGCCGGACACCAGTGGTCGCCCGGCCCGCCCGCCTAGTTTATTGGTTTGAGGGCATTGTACTCAAAAACCGGTCACGGCCCAAACGTCGCTGCAGAAAACTTGCCAAAAGCCCCGCTTTATGACACAATGCGTCATACCAAATCCGCGCCGGCTGGTTTTTTTGCAGGGAAGGAGCACGACCGGATGAGCCACGATGGCCAAGCAGTCTCAGCCTCGGGTGCGGCGGCGCCGTTCTCTTGGGCGGCTGCAAGTCCACCTCGTGTGCGCTGGACCACCGTTCTTTGCCGATCCCGCTCCGGCGCTCCTGCTTCCTGGTTCTGTAAGCCACGGCCTTCTCCCCTCGTTTTCGGCAGTCCAAACAAAATATATCAGATGCATGTTGCAAGGAGGCAAGGTCTATGAGCGAAGCAACCGCCAAAGAGGTCAGGATTGGCCCGTCGTCCGAGTACAAGGATCTGTATCCGGTGGGAGAGCAGCCGCCGATCGGCTACGTGCCTCCCAAGATGTACGCCTGGATGGTGCGGCCGGAGCGCTTCGGCGAGCCGATGAAGGCTTGGCAGGTAGAGGTGGTGGATGTGCCGGAGCCGGCGGACGACGAGGTGATCGTCTACGTGATGGCGGCCGGCGTGAACTACAACAACGTGTGGGCCGGGCTGGGGGTTCCCATTGACGTGATCGCCGCTCGCAACAAGGCGGGCGAGCCGGAGCGCTTCCACATCGGCGGCAGCGACGCCAGCGGCATTGTCTACAAGGTGGGCAAGGACGTCACCGACCTCAAGGTCGGCGACGAGGTGGTCATCCACTGCGGCATGTGGGACCGCAACTGCCCCATGGTCAAGGCGGGGATTGACCCCATGTACAGCCCCACCTTCCGCATCTGGGGCTACGAGAGCAACTGGGGCAGCTTCGCGCAGTTCACCAAGGTGCAGGCGCACCAGTGCCTGCCGCGGCCGCAGCACCTGACCTGGGAGCAGGCTGCCGCCTACATGCTGGTGGGCGCTACCGCGTACCGCATGCTCTACGGCTGGGCGGAGCACTCCCTGCGCGAGGGCGACGTAGTGCTGATCTGGGGTGGCGCCGGCGGCCTGGGCTCCATGGCCATCCAGATCGTCAAGGCGGCCGGCGGCAAGGCCATCGCCGTGGTCAGCGAGGACGACAAGTTCGAGTACTGCATGAACCTGGGCGCCGTGGGGTGCATCAACCGCAAGAAGTTCAACCACTGGGGCATGCTGCCGCACTGGAAGGACACCGTCGGCTACAACGAGTGGCTGAAAGGGGCCCGCGCCTTCGGCAAGGCCATCTGGGACATCCTGGGCGAGCGCAAGAACCCGCGCATCGTGTTCGAACACCCCGGCGAGACCACCATCCCCACCTCGATCTTTGTCTGCGACACCGGCGGCATGGTGGTGATCTGCGCCGGCACCACCGGCTACAACGCCACGGTGGACCTGCGCTACCTCTGGATGCGCCAGAAGCGGCTGCAGGGCTCCCACTTCGCCAACGACGAGCAGGCCAAGGGGTTCAACGACCTGGTGATCGCCGGCAAGGTGGACCCGTGCATGTCCCGCGCCTTCACGTGGGATGAGCTGCCCCTGGCCCACCAGCTCATGTACGAGAACAAGCATCCCTACGGCAACATGTCCATCCTGATCGGCGCGCCTACCTTTGGCTTGGGCAAGAACATCCCTGAGCCGGCCGGCGCGCTGGTGGTGGAGCCGGTGGCCGAGCCGCGCGAGCGCAAGGACTTCTACCGTGCGCCGCTGTACCCCTTGGACGAGCCCAAGCCGGTGCCTCCCGGCGCCGAGGACACGCGGCTGGTGCGGGAGATCATGCACTACGGCGTCATCTCCTGCAGCGCCAACACCAGCGTGGAGGAGGTCGCCCGCCGCATGACCAGCTACCACGTCCACGCGGTCGTGGTCACCGACGAGGCGGGCTACGCCATCGGCGTGGTGTCGCAGACCGACCTAGTGCTGGCGCGCCAGAGCCACTCGCCCGCGGAGCTGGGCACCTTGACCGCCAAGGACATCATGACCTCCCGCTTGATCACCTGCTCGCCCGACACCAAGGTCTCCGAGGCCATCACGCTGATGACCCGCAACCGCATCCACCGGCTGGTGGTGGTGGACACGCGGGACGGCAAGCTGTGGCCCGTCGGCGTGATCAGCATGACCGACATCATCACCTACGAGCTGGGCGGCGGCGCCTCGGGCGAGGCTGCGCCGTACGCTGCGGCGGCCGTGGGCGCCGACATCTACGAGCCCATGGCGCCGGAGCCGGCCCTGGCCGAGCTGGGCGCTGTTGAGGACACCGCGCTGGTGCGCGACGTGATGCACCACGGCGTCATCACCTGCCAGCGCACCACCCCGTTGGCCGAGGTGGCCCGCTCCATGCTGGCCAACCGCATCCATGCCGTGGTGGTGGTGGACAGCCAAGGCTACGCGGTCGGCGTGGTGTCGCAGACCGACCTGGTGCTGGCCCGCCAGGGGCGCACACCGGAGCAAGCGGCCGCGTTGACGGCCGGCGACGTGATGACGCCCGGCGTGATCGGCTGTGCGCCAGACTGCAAGCTGTCCGACGCCATCGCCCAGATGACCCGCAACCGGGTGCATCGGCTGGTGGTGGTGGAGGAGCAGCAGGGCAAGCCGCGGCCGGTAGGCGTGCTGAGCATGACCGACGTGATCCGCCAGATGATCGGAGAGAGCTAAACCCGCCACAGGGCGACAGAGCCGGCGACGCTTTGTCGCCCTGTGTGCTTTTCCCTGCTCCATCACGAAACGAAAGGAAGCGCTGACATGACCGTTCTGTCCGCCGAACACGAAGCTATCAAGCGCGAGGCGCGCAAGTTCGCCGAAAAGGAGGTCGCCCCCATCGCCCACGACCTGTACAACGAGGGCGCCGAGATCCCCATGGAGATCATTAAGAAGATGGCCGACCTGGGCTACTTCGCCATGGCGATTCCGGAGCAGTACGGCGGCCTGGGCATGGACACCCTGACCATCACCCTGGTCACCGAGGAGCTGAGCCGGGTATGGCTGTCGGTGGGGTCGGTGATGACCCGCATGTTGATCGCCGGCGGCCTGATCCTCAACGGCGGCACCGAGGAGCAGAAGGAGCGCTGGCTGCCCGGCATCGCCAGCGGCGACATCCTGCCGGCGGCCGCGTTCACCGAGCCCAACGCCGGCTCCGACACCGCTGGGATGCAGCTTCGCGCCGTGCGCCAGGGGGACAAGTACATCCTCAACGGCGCCAAGACCTGGATCACCTTCGCCAACCGCGCCAACCTGATGACGGTGCTGGCCCGCACCGACCCCGACATGAGCAAGCGCCACAAGGGGCTCTCCATGTTCGTGGTGGAGAAGAAGCCGGGCAACGAGTTCATGCCCCCCCACCTCACCGGCGCGCCCATTCCCACCATCGGCTACTACGGCATGAAGTCCTTCAGCCTGAACTTCGAGGACTTCGAGGTGCCGGCGGAGAACCTGATTGGCGGCGTGGAGGGCCGCGGGTTCTACCAGCTCATGGGTGTCTACGAGACCGCGCGCATCCAGACCGCAGCGCGGGCGGTGGGCGTGGCCCAGGGCGCGTTCGAGGCAGCTCTCAAGTACGCGCAGGAGCGCTATCAGTTCGGCCGGCCCATCGCCGAGTTCCAGGTGATCCAGCACAAGCTGGCCCACATGGCCACCGAGATCGAGGCGGCCCGCCAGCTCACCTACTACGCGGCCCAGAAGAAGGACACCGGCCAGCGCAGCGACCTGGAGGCAGGCATGGCCAAGCTCTTCGCCGCCGACATGGTGGAGCGGGTGACCAGCGAGGCGCTGCAGATCTTCGGCGGCTACGGCTACGCCACGGAGTACCCGGCGCACCGCTTCTGGCGCGACGGCCGCATCTTCAAGATCTTCGAGGGCACCAGCGAGATCCAGGCCGAGGTCATCGCCAAGCGGCTGATCCCGGAGAAGAAGTAAACGGTGATCGGTAATCGGTGAACGGTGAAGGGCCGTCCGACTGCCGTTGGCTGTTCGCCGTTTACCGTTCACCGCCCTCACGGAGCGTCCTATGAACCTGACCTTCACCCCCGAAGCCATCGCCCCCATCGTTCAGCGCATCGAGGCGGCCAACGAGGCCTTTCGGCAGCGCTATCCCGGCGACCCCACCGGCCGGCAGCCGGTGCACACGGTGTACGGCGGCGCCCACCTGTTCAAGGCGGACACCGCCGGCAAGCTGGGCGGCGTGGCCCTGCGCACCATGGACGCCTACGCGCCCAACTTCGTGGTCTTCGCCAAGGCCCTAGGCCTGCCCGGCGCCGACGCCCTGCCCAGCGACACGGCCAACATCGAGCACCTGGCCGAGGTGATCGAGAAAGACGCCTCGGCAGCCAGCTTCGCCCACGAGCCGGCCTGGATGGCCTACACCGTCTACAAGCGGGTGCGGGAGAAGCTACAGCGCGAGCCGGTGGAGGACTACCGCGTCGACTTCGAGGACGGCTACGGCAACCGGCCGGACGACGAGGAGGACGGCGATGCGGTGAAGGTGGGCAAGGAGCTGGCGGCCGGCATGGCGGCCGGCACCCTACCCCCCTTCATCGGCGTGCGCATCAAGCCCTTCACCCTGGAGAGCTACCGCCGCGCCGTGCGCACCCTGGACCTCTGTCTGACCGCGCTGGCCGAGGCCAGCGGCGGCCGCGTGCCCGACAACTTCGTGGTCACCCTGCCCAAGGTGACCATGCCGGAGCAGGTGACGGCCCTGGCCGACCTGATTGACCTGATGGAGGCCAAGCACGGCATCCCGGCCGGCGCCATCGGCCTGGACCTGATGATCGAGACCCCCCAGGCCATCATTGACCACACCGGCGCCAACACGGTGAACCTGCTGGTGCGGGCCGGCCGCGGCCGCGTCAAGTACTGCGCCTACGGCACCTACGACTACACCGCCCTCTGCAACATCACCGCCCACTACCAGACCCACACCCACCCCGCCGCAGACTTCGCGCGGCACGTGCTGCAGGTCAGCCTGGCCGGCACCGGCGTGACCATCAGCGACGGCGCTACCACGGTGATGCCCATCGGCCCCCACCGCGCCACCAAGGACAAGCCGTTGACGCCCCAGCAGGAGGCGGAGAACCTGGCCGTGGTGCACGCGGCCTGGAAGCTGCACTACGACAACGTGCGCCACTCCCTGCGCCACGGCTACTACCAGGGCTGGGACCTGAACCCCGCCCAGCTCCCGGTGCGCTACGCCGCGGTCTACGCCTTCTTCCTGGAGAGCCTGGAGGACGCCAGCCGGCGGCTGAACCGCTTCGTGGACGCGGCGGCCCAGGCCACCCTCAGCGGCAACATGTTCGACGACGCGGCCACGGGCCAGGGCCTGCTGAACTTCTTCCTGCGCGGCATTGCGTGCGGCGCCATCACCGAGGCCGAGGCCACCGCCACCGGCATCACCATCGAGGAGCTGCGCAGCCGGTCGTTCATCAAGATCGTGCAGAACCGGGCGTATCAGAAGAAAGTGGTGTGAGAAAGTAACATCGCCCCGGAGAGGACCCTCGCGCTGCCTGGCGCGAGCGGCGGGGCGCTGTTCCCCAGCCTCACGTGCGCATGGCGACTATCGGACCGGTGAGCGATCGGGCCGATCGCCTGACCGTGGTTTTCGACTTCTACCACCGATGGCGCGCCGACGACCCGATGGACGGTTTCCACGTGTTCCTGCGCCGCGAGGGCGCGACGGGTCGCTGGCGCGTGCATGGCTTTCGCCAAGTGTACTGATCTGAAGAGACCACAGGAGCAGGCTATGAGTGAGACAACACCTCAACAACCGCTGTTGGACGCCTTGAAGGCCTGGGAGGCCAACGACGTCGCCCGCTCGATCCAGCGCATGCCGGAGCGGCCGGAGACCCGCGGCTTCCAACGCCTGTACACGCCGCTGGACGCTGGCCCGCAGCCGCCGCCGGTGGAGGATCAACGCTGGTACCTGGAGAAGCTGGGCTTCCCCGGCCAGTACCCCTTCACCCGCGGCATCCAGCCCACCATGTACCGCAGCCGCTTCTGGACCATGCGCCAGTACGCGGGCTACGGCACGGCGGCCGAGGCCAACGAGCGCTTCAAGTACCTGCTGAGCCAAGGGCAGACGGGCCTCAGCGTGGCCTTCGACCTGGCCACCCAGATCGGCTACGACAGCGATGACCCCCGCGCGGTCGGCGAGGTGGGCCAGGCGGGCGTGGCCATCGACTCCCTGGCCGACATGGAGGCCCTGCTGGACGGCATCCCGCTGGACCAGGTGAGCATCAGCATGACCATCAACGCGCCGGCCAGCGTGTTGCTGGCCATGGTCATCGCCACCGGCGAGAAGCGGGGTGTGCCGGCCAGCCAGCTCACCGGCACCATCCAGAACGACATCCTGAAGGAGTACGTGGCCCGCGGCACCTACATCTTCCCGCCGGCGCCCAGCGTGCGCCTGGCCGCCGACACCATCGCCTACTGCGCGCGGCACGTGCCCCGCTGGAACCCCATCAGCGTCAGCGGCTACCACATCCGCGATGCGGGCAGCACCGCGGCCCAGGAGATGGCTTTCGCCATCGCCAACGCCATGACCTACATCGAGGCGGTGCTGGCGCGCGGGGTGGACATTGACGACTTCGCCGGCCGCATCTCGTGGATCTTCAACACCCAGAACAACTTCTTCGAGGAGGTGGCCAAGTACCGCGCCCTGCGCCGGCTGTGGGCCACCTTGCTCAAAGAGCGCTACGGGGCCAAGAAGCCGGCCAGCATGCACCTGCGCACCCACATCCAGACGGGCGGCGCCACGCTCACGGCCCAGCAGCCGCTGAACAACATCGCCCGCGCCGCGTTCCAGGCCCTGGCCAGCGTGTTGGGCGGCGTGCAGAGCATGGCCCTGAGCTGCTACGACGAGGCCCTGGCCCTGCCCACCGAGGAGGCCCAGGCCACAGCCCTGCGCACCCAGCAGATCATCGCCCACGAGATCGGCGTCACCGAGGTGATTGACCCCCTGGCCGGCTCCTACTACGTCGAGGCGCTCACCGATCGGCTGGAGGCTGAGGCCAAGGCGCTGATCGCCAAGATCGAGGAGATGGGCGGCTCCATCAAGGCCATCGAGAGCGGCTGGATGCAGCAGCAGATCGCCGACTCGGCCTGGCGCTACCAGCGGGCCGTGGAGTCGGGCGAGCAGATCATCGTGGGCGTCAACGCCTACCAGACGCCGGAGGAACAGCGGCCGGTGGGCATCTTCCGCCCCGACCCGGAGGCCTATCGCGCGCAGCAGGCGCGGCTGGAGAAGGTGCGCCGGGAGCGGGACAGCGCAGCCGTGCAGGCGGCCTTGGAGCGACTGCGGCAGGTGGCCAAGGCGCCGGCCGGCCCCGACACCAACCTGATGCCGCCCATCCTGGACGCCGTGCGCGTCTACGCTACCTTGGGCGAGATCTGCGGCGTGCTGCGCCAGGAGTGGGGCGAGTATCAGCCGCCGACGGTGATTTAGGCGACGGTGCGAGACGGCGCAGTGTACGTAAAGGTGTGACGGCCGAGAACAGTTGCCACTCTCGGGAGCGCTGGCAACTCTGCCGGGCGCGGTGTGGTATAACGGGCCTAGCCAACGCGCGAAAGGAGAACAACCCACCATGCCGACGCCCTTCCCCGGAATGGATCCGTATCTGGAGCACCCAGAGCTATGGCCCAGCGTCCATTTCGGGTTGATTTCGGCCATATGGATGGACTTGGCCCCACGCTTGAGCCCGCGCTACGTCGTTTCCGTGGAGGAACGGACCTACATCGCCGCCATTAACCCCGAAAGCTTCGTAGGTCGGGCCGACGTGGTGGTGGCTGGCGACCGAAGGCCAGTCCCGGCACCGGCAGGCGGCAACGGCGGTGTCATGGTGCGGGAGCCGCTGGCGGTCTACGTCCCGGCGCCGGACGTGGTCACCGAGCGCTACTTGGAGGTGCGCAGCGTCCAGCATGGTCACGTGGTTACAGTAATTGAGGTGTTGTCGCCTAGCAACAAGCGTCCCGGCAGCGAGGGCTATCGCGAGTATCAGGCCAAGCGCGAGGCCGTGCTCTCCACCCGCACCAGCCTGGTGGAGATTGACCTGCTGCGCGGAGGACAGCGGCCCCCCATCCACGGCGACGTGCCCGACAGCGACTACCGCATCCTGGTGGTGCGGGGCTGGGAGCGGCCCAAGGCGCTGCTCTACCCCTTCAACCTGCAGGACCCTATCCCTGCCATCCCCATCCCCCTGGAGCGAGGGGACCAGGAGCCCCTGCTGGACCTCAACACCCTGTTGCACCGTCTCTACGACCAGGCGGTCTACAACCTACGCGTTGACTACCGCCAGCCCCCCGTCCCTCCCCTGGACGAGGACGACGCGACCTGGGCGGCGGAGCTGGTGAGGGAAAAGATGGAAACGAGAGAAACGACGGAAGGGAAATGAGGAAAACAACGGCAGGGAGATGACGGAAAGAGCGGGAGCCGGAGGCGCAACGCACAAGCGCCAACCCGTCGTCCTTGCCGTCTTCGCTTGTTTCCACGCTCTCCACAGCTCGCATCCACGCCTTCCTCCCCCTCCTTTCCGGCCGTTTCCTCTCTGTTCTTCCTCTTTCGTTCCTTCCCTTCCTCTCCTTTCTCTCCCGGTATCCCGAGGTTGCCATGCTCGACCACAGCTACATCGGCAAAAAGCTTCCCACTATCCGCTACCAAGTTGACGCCAGCAAGATCCGGGAGCTGGCGCTGGCCCTGGGCGACGACAACCCCATCTTCCACGACAAGGCCGCAGCCCAGGCCGCCGGCTATCCCGACATCGTGGCGCCCCTCACCTTTCCCACCCTCTTCCGCTTCTGGGGCGGCACGGCGGCCGGCGCCGAGACCCGAGGCATCCTCCAGCAGATGGGCGCCAACGTGCTGCGCATCCTCCACGGCGAGGAGGAGTACGAGTACTTCGGCCTGCTTCACCCCGGCGACCAGATCACCGGCGAGCTGGAGATCCTCAGCATCGAGCGCAAGGAGGGCAGCGCCGGCCCCATGGACATGGTCAAGACCCGCGCCACCTACCGCAAGCAGACAGGAGAGGTGGTGGTGATCGCGCGGGCGACCATGGTGGTGCGCTGGTGAACGGCGAACGGTGATCGGTAAACGATGATCGGTGACCGGTTGGAGCAGGCGCTCTAGTCCGATGAATGACAACCGATTACGGATCACCTCGCCGCGGAAACAGAGGTAGCAGCATGACTCCCAACTACGACACAATCCAGGTCGGCGACGAGCTGCCGAGCTTGACCAAGCCCCCTATCACCGAGGTACAGCTGGTGCGCTACAGCGGCGCCAGCGGCGACTTCAACCCCATCCACACCGTGCACCAGGCCGGCGTCGAGGCCGGCAACAACGGCGTTATCGCCCACGGCATGCTGATCATGGGCTTTGCCGCCCAGATGATCACCAACTGGGTGCGGCCGGAGCAGGTGCGCAAGTTCGGAGTGCGCTTCACCGGCATCAGCCGCCCCGGCGACGCCATCACCGTGCGCGGCAAGGTGGTCGAGAAGTTCGAGGCCGACGGCGAGCGCCGCGTGCGCTGCGAAGTGGAGGCCGTGGACCAGACCGGCCACCGCAAGCTGAAGGGAGAGTTCATCGCCGCGCTCTAGCGCCCTGCTACGCCTTGCGCGCCTGGAGCTGCGCCAGGCTTGCCGCTGCCGCCTTGCGCACCTTCGCCTTGGGGTCGGCCAACGCCCGCTGCAGCGCCTGCTCCGCCTCGAGCCCGCCCAGGCTGCCCAGGGCCTGCGCCGCCGCCTCCCGCACCATGGACGACGCGTCCTCGGCCAGCCGCTCGGCCACGGCCGGGACGGCTTCTCGGTTTCCTAGCTCGCCCAAGGCCAACAGCGCTGCGGCCCGCACCATGGCTGCGCGATGCCCCAGGGCATCCAGCAGCGGGTTTAGCGCGGCGGCGCCGCCAAACCGCCCCAGCCAACGTGCCGCCTTGGCTGCCAGCTCGTCGTTGTCCCCGTAGAGCCGCTCCTCCCAGATCGAAGGGTCCAGGTTTACCTCCTCGCCGAAGCGCTCCAGGTCCTTGTCCGCCTCGATGAAGGTCCGGTAAAGGTCGGCAAAGGCGGGATCGCGCGGGGTGGGCTGTGGCTTGGTCGGCGGCTGTCTCGGCTTCGGCGGCGGCCGCGGCGGCGACAGCTCGGCAGCGAACTGGGTAGCGGAGCGCACCTGCCCCCCGGCCGAGCGCACCTGGCCGGCCAGCGCCAGGTCGTTGGTGACCACTGTGACCGCTGATGGGTGTTTCTCCCGGCGCAACAGCTGCACGATGACCGCATCGGCCGACAGGCCCGGCGGCGCAAAGCGCACGTCCACGCCGCCGCCCGACAGATGCCACGTCGGCGCCGGCCCAGGGCCGCTGTCGAACACCACGGTCACCGCCGCGTGTTTGGCCGCCGCATAGCTGCGCAGCCGCTGCACCAGCTGCCACTCGTCGTCTGGGTCGGCGAGGTCAATATCGGGCATGGCGCCGATCAAGTTGTGGCCGTCCACCAGGAGCTTCATGGCTCCATTTAACTCTGCTCCCCCGAAATCGCCAAGTCCCCAGCCGCTTGGCGTATCGGCTGCGTCGGATATAATGGCCCGCAACGAGCCATGACCTGAACGTTGGCTCTAGACTGGGCTGCGGCCACCGGCCGCAGCGGAGCGCCTTCTGCCATGTCCCCTCCTCCTCTGCCTGCCGACAGCAACATCGTCCTCACCGGCTTCATGGGCACCGGCAAAACTGCCGTGGGCCGGGCCGTGGCCGAGCGCCTGGGTCGCTGGTTCGTGGACATGGACGCAGTGATCGAGCAGCGCGCCCGCAAGCCCATTCGCGCCATCTTCGCCGAGCAGGGGGAGATGGCATTCCGCCTGATGGAGGCGGAGCTGTGCCACGAGCTGGCTCGCGAGCGCAACCTGGTGATCGCCACCGGCGGGGGCGCGCTGGTGGCGGAGGCCAACCGCGAGGCCCTGGGCCGCAGCGGCGTGCTCATCTGCCTGGACGCGCCGGTGGAAGTGATCCTGGAGCGCCTGGCAGGCGCGGACGATCGGCCGTTGCTGGCAGGGCAGGACCGCCGCGCCCGCGTCGAGGCGCTGCTGGCCCAGCGCGCCGCCGCCTACGCCGCCATCCCGCACCACGTGGACACCGCGGGCAAGACGGTCGAGGAGGTGGCCGAGGCCGTCATCCGCATCGCCCGACGGGCCGGACCGGGTCCCCTGCGCATCCCCGTTCGCCATCCGAACGGCGAATACCCCATCCTGATCGCTGCCGGCCTGCTGGTGGAGACGGGCCAGGCCATGCTGGACGCCGGCCTGCGGCCCGGCCCATGCGCCGTGGTCACCAATCCCGGCGTCGCCGCGGCCCACGCCGGGCGGCTGGTCCAGGGGCTTGAGGAGGTCGGCTTTCGGCCGGCCGTGGTCGAGTTCCCCGCCGGCGAGGCCCACAAGACCCTGGCCACCGTGGCCACGCTCTACGACGCGTTTGTGGCGGCCGGTCTCGACCGCCGCAGCCCGGTGATTGCGCTGGGCGGCGGCGTGGTAGGCGACGTGGCCGGCTTCGCCGCGGCCACCTTCCTGCGTGGGGTGCCCTTTGTGCAGGCGCCCACCAGCCTGTTGGCCATGGTGGACGCCAGCGTGGGCGGCAAGACCGGCGTGGACCTGCCCCAGGGCAAGAACCTGGTCGGCGCGTTCAAGCAGCCGGAGCTGGTGGTGATAGACCCTGAAACCCTGCGCACCCTGCCGTCCGACGAGTTCCGCAGCGGCCTGGCCGAGGTGGTCAAGCACGCCATCATCGGCGACCCTGCCATGTTCGCCTGGATGGAGGGCCGGCAGCTAGACGGTGCTGAGCCGCTGCGCTGGGGGCTGACGGAGATGATCGCGGCCGCAGTGCGGGTCAAGGTGGCCGTCGTTGAGGAGGACCCGCTGGAGCAGGGTCGCCGCGCCGTCCTCAACCTGGGCCACACCTTTGGCCACGCCCTGGAGGCCTTGTCCAACTACCAGATGCGCCACGGCGAGGCGGTGGCTGTGGGCTTGGCGGCGGCCACTCGATTGGCCGCCCGCCTGCACGTGTGCGAGGCAGAGCTGGTGGACCGGGTGGAGCGCCTGCTGGAGCGGCTGGGCCTCCCCACGCGCATCGCGGCCGGCTACGCGCCGGAGCAGGTGCTGGCAGCCATGGCCACGGACAAGAAGCGCCTCAGCGGCCGCCTGCGCTTCGTGCTGCCGCGAGCCATCGGCGACGTAGACATCTTCGACGACGTCCCTGTCGAGGCCGTGCTGGGTGTGCTGGGGGAGCTCTCCGGCCAAGACCAACGACCTTAGCCGTTGCACCTTTTCCCCGCTTGCCATCCTAGTGACTTTGTACTAAAATGCACTAACAATACACTGCGGCTACGACGGCTGTAGCCACCGCTTCCCTTCCCTACTCACAAAGGATGTGACGGCTATGGAGATACAACATCCCGCCAACCTGAGGCACCAGAAGCTGCGCAAGTGGGTCGAGAAGATGGCTGCGCTCTGCAAGCCTGACCGCGTCTACTGGTGCGACGGTTCGCAGAAAGAATACGACGACCTGTGCGCGCTCCTGGTGAAGAACGGCACCTTCATCAAGCTCAACGAGGAGAAGCGCCCCAACTCTTACCTCGCCTTTTCGCATCCCAGCGACGTGGCCCGCGTGGAGGACCGCACCTTCATCTGCAGCGTGAGCAAGAGCGACGCCGGCCCCACCAACAACTGGATTGACCCGAACGAGATGCACGCGACGTTGGACCGGCTGTTCGACGGCGCCATGCGCGGGCGCACCATGTACGTCATCCCCTTCAGCATGGGGCCGTTGGGCTCCTTCCTCTCTCAGATCGGCGTGCAGATCACCGAC
>JANWYQ010000226.1 GCA_025055015.1 Caldilineales bacterium | reverse complement strand
GATCGGCGGCAGCGACTGGTCGCCGGACCACCTGAAGACGTGGATGAAGGACCCGGACGGGGACGGCATCTACACCTACACGGCGGAGGTGCCGGAGGGCAACTGGGAGTACAAGGTGGCGTTGAACGAGAGCTGGTCGGTAGCCTATCCGGCCAGCAACCGGCCGTTCAGCGTGCCTGCCGGCGGCGCCAGCGTCACCTTCTACTACAACAGCGCCACCAACGAAGTGTGGGAGGAGGTGGCCAGTGCGGTGCCGGACGAGGACCTGGTAGCCGAGCCGGCCCAGTCGCCCTTGCAGGACGAGGTCTTCTACTTCCTGCTCACCGACCGCTTCGCCAACGGCGACCCCAGCAACGACGAGGGCGCGTTCCCCGGCGGCACCCTGGCGCAGACCGGCTTCCTGCCCACCGACAAGTCCTTCTACCACGGCGGCGACCTGGCCGGCCTGCGGGGCAAGCTGGACTACCTGGCCGGCCTGGGCGTGACCTCCCTGTGGATCACGCCGGTGTTCAAGAACAAGCCCACCCAGCCCGACAGCACCACGCCCTTCGGCATCGGCGGCGCGTACCACGGCTACTGGATCCTGGACTACGAGAACACCGACCCGCACCTGGGCACCAACGCCGAGCTGCAGGCCTTCATTGACGAGGCCCACGAGGCCGGCATGAAGGTCTTCTTCGACATCGTGGTCAACCACACGGCCGACGTCATCAGCTACGCCGAGGGCCAGTTCACCTATCGCAACAAGGCCGACTACCCCTACCGCGACGCGGACGGCAACGTCTTCGACGACCGCGACTACGTGGGCGGTGACACCTTCCCGGCCCTGGACCCCGAGATCAGCTTCCCCTACACGCCCATCTTCCCCAATCCGGGCGACGCCACGGCCAAGAACCCGGCCTGGCTGAACAACCCCATCTACTACCACAACCGGGGCGACAGCACCTTCGCCGGCGAGAGCTCGACCTACGGCGACTTCTTCGGCCTGGACGACCTCTTCACCGAGCACCCGGACGTGGTGAACGGCTACATTGCCATCTTCAAACACCTGATTGACACCTTCGACATTGACGGCTTCCGCCTGGACACGGTGAAGCACGTCAACATCGAGCTCTGGCAGCAGCTGGTGCCGGAGGTGCTGGAGTACGCGCGCAGCCAGGGCAAGGAGGACTTCGCCCTGTTCGGCGAGGTCTTCGACGGCGACGTGAACGTCCTCAGCCTGTATACCACCGCCGGCAAGCTGCCCAGCGTGCTGGACTTCGGGCTGCACGGCGCGTCGGTGAACTTCGCCGTCAACGCCGCGGCCACCAACAGCCTGGCTAACTTCTTCGCCCAGGACGACTACTACACCGACGCCGACAGCAACGCCTACGGCCTGGGCAACTTCGTCAGCAACCACGACGGCTTCATCGAGCGGCTGGGCGGCCGGCTGCGCCAGGCCTATCCCGGCGCCTCTGACGCCGAGCTGGTGGCGCGCATGAACCTGGCCTACGGCCTGATCTTCTTCGCTCGCGGCTTCCCGGTGATCTACTACGGCGACGAGCAGGGCTTTGTGGGCATCGGCAGCGACAAGCTGGCGCGCGAGGACATGCTGCCCAGCCAGGTGCCGGACTACATGCACAACGACCTGATCGGCACCGACGCCACCCCGGCCGACGACAACTTCGACCTCACCCACCCGATCTACCGGCAGCTCGCCGACTACGCGTCCGTCTACCGCAACCACGTGGCCCTGCGCCGCGGCGCGCAGATCACGCGCTACAGCCGCAACGGCCCAGGGATCTTCGCCTTCTCCCGCGTGCACCGGGAGGAAAAGGTGGAGTACGTGGTGGCGCTGAACAACGCCACCACGGCCCAGCAGGCCACCTTCGACACCTTTACCCCCAACGCTACCTGGACCGCGGTCTTCCCCGCCGGCAAGGCGGCGCTCCGCTCCGGGCCGACCGGCCTGATCACGGTGGATGTGCCGGCCCTGGGCGTTGTGATCTACCGCGCGGATCGGCCGATCCCGGCCAGCGACGCCGCGCCCGACGTGACCTTCGTCTCGCCCGCGCCCGGCGCAGGGCTCAGCGGCCGCAGCGAGATCCGGGTCAACCTGAGCACGGACCAGATGGCCGAGGTCACCTTCCTGGTCAAGGTGGCCGGCGGTGGCTGGGAGCTGATCGGCGTGGACACCAACCCGCCGTACCGCGTCTTCTACGACGTGTCGGGCCTGCCGGCCGGCACTTCTCTCACCTTCCGCGCCATTGCCAACGACCTCAACGGCCACCTGAAGGGCGCGTCGGTGTCCGCCGTGGTGGCTGCGCCTGCGCCGCCCGCCGGGCCCAAGTACGCCATCATCCACTACGTGCGCGCGGACGGCGACTACGGCGACCACACTACCGGCAACTACAACGACTTCTGGGGCCTGCACCTGTGGGGCGACATCGAGGAGACCATCGAGTGGACCAGCCCTAAGCCCTTCCTAGGCGAGACCGACTACGGCCGCTTCGCCTGGGTGAAGCTGGCCCCCGGCGCCACCAACGTGGGCTTCATCGTCCACCGCGGGGACATCAAGGACGGCACCAACGCCGACCGCTTCTTCGACCCCTCGCAGACGCCGGAGATCTGGCTGGTGGGCGGCGACGCCACCACCTACACGTCCCAGGCCGCAGCCCAGGGCTACGTCACCATCCACTACCGCCGGCCCAACGGCGACTACGGCGACTACTCTAGCGACGACTACAACGACTTCTGGGGCCTGCACCTGTGGGGCGACGCCATTGACCCCTCGGAGGCCACCAGCTGGACCAACCCGCGCAAGCCCGACGGCCAGGACGACTACGGTGTCTACTTCAAGATCCGCCTGCAGGACGTCAACCAGCCGGTGAACTTCATCGTGCACCGCGGGGACGTCAAGGACCCGCCGAACAGCCCCGACCGCTCCTTCAACCCGACGGAGACCGCCAGCATCTGGCTGTTGCAGGACGACGTGAAGGTGTATAACCAGCGTGGGGCCGCGCTGAACGTGGCGACGCTGCACTATCACCGGCCGGCCGGCGACTACGGCGACCCCAACAGCCCCGACTTCAACGACTTCTGGGGCCTGCACACCTGGGGCGGCGCGGTGGATCCCGGCTGGACCACCCCGCGGCGGCCGACGCGGCGGGACCTCTTCGGCCTGGTGTTCGACGTGCCGTTGTTCGAGGGGGCCACGCAGATCGGCTACATCTTCCACCGCGGCAACGAGAAGGACCCCGGCCCCGACCAGTTCTTGGTCTTTGCGGACAAGGGCTACGAGGTGTGGCAGCTCCAGGGCGCCGACCCCGAGGATCCCTACATCCTTCCGGTCCCGCGGGCGGGCCGCGGCAGCGCGGGCAACATCCGCGAGCAGCGCGCTTACTGGGTGACGGCGGACACCATCGCCTGGTCCCTGGCCGACAGCTCCGCCTACAGCTACTGGCTGTGCTACGCGGCCGAGGGCGGCCTGGAGGCCACCCTGGAGGGCATCGTGGGCGGTGACTGCATCTCCCTGACCCGCGATTCGGCAGGCCTGCCGGCGCCCGTGCGGCAGAAGTTCCCGCACCTGGCCAACCTGCCGGCGCTAAAGATCTCGCCCGACGACCTGGACCTGGTGCCGGAGATCCTCAAGGGGCAGTTCGCCGTGTCCGCGCTCAACGCCGAGGGCGTCTCGCAGGGCGCCACCGGCCTGCAGATCCCTGGCGTGCTGGACGACCTATACACCTATGAGGGCGACCTGGGCGTCACCTTCGACGCGGCCGGCGTTCCGACCATCCGCCTCTGGGCGCCGACGGCCCAGAGCGTGACTTTCCACCTCTTCGCTGACTCGAACCCGGCCACCGCCAGCACCACCTTTCCCATGACCTGGGACGCGGACACCGGCGTGTGGAGCATCACCGGCCAGCCGAGCTGGAAGGGGCGCTACTACCTGTACGAGGTGGAGGTCTTCGTCCCCTCCACCGGCCGCGTGGAGCGCAACCTCGTCACCGATCCCTACAGCTTCAGCCTGGCCATGAACAGCGCCCGCAGCCAGATCGTGGACCTGAACGATCGGGCGCTCAAGCCGGCCGGCTGGGACACCCTGGCCAAGCCTAAGCCCGTCGCGCCGGAGCAGATCAGCATCTACGAAATCCACGTGCGCGACTTCAGCGTCTACGACCCCGGCGTGCCGGACGCGCTCAAGGGCACCTACAAGGCCTTCACCCTGCCGCCCACGGTGAGCAACGGTGTGCGCCACCTGCGCGCCCTGGCCCGGGCCGGCCTGACCCACCTGCACCTGCTGCCGGTGTTCGACATCGCCACCATCAACGAGGACAAGAGCACCTGGCAATCGCCCAGCTTCGCCGAGCTGGCGGCCTTCCCGCCCGACTCCACGGAGCAGCAGGCGCGCGTCGAGGCCACCCGCGACGTGGACCCGTTCAACTGGGGCTACGACCCGTGGCACTACACCGTGCCCGAGGGCAGCTACGCCACCAACCCCGACGGGCCCACGCGCATCGTGGAGTTCCGCGAGATGGTACAGGCCCTCAACGGCATGGGGCTGCGGGTGGTGATGGACGTGGTGTACAACCACACCAACGCGGCTGGCCAGAGCCCCAAGTCGGTGCTGGACCGCATCGTGCCCGGCTACTACCACCGCCTGAACGACCGCGGGCAGGTGGAGACCAGCACCTGCTGTCCGAACACGGCCACCGAGCACAACATGATGGAGAAGCTCATGATCGACTCGGTGCTGACGTGGGCCAAGCAGTACAAGGTGGACGCGTTCCGCTTCGACCTGATGGGCCACCACATGAAGCGCAACATGCTCAAGCTGCGCCAGGCGCTGGACAGCCTGACCCTGGAGCGCGACGGAGTGGACGGCCGCTCCATCTACGTCTACGGCGAGGGCTGGAACTTCGGCGAGGTGGCCAACAACGCCCGCGGGGAGAACGCCACCCAGCTCAACATGGCCGGCACCGGCATCGGCACCTTCAGCGACCGGCTGCGGGACGCCGTGCGCGGCGGCGGGCCCTTCGACGGCGGCCAGGACTTGGTGCGCCGCCAGGGCTTCGCCAACGGCCTCTTCTACGACCCCAACGCGCTGAACAGCGGCTCGCCGGCCGAGAAGGCCACCTTGCTGCTGCTGGCCGACCAGATCCGGGTCGGCCTGGCGGGCAACCTGGCCGACTACCAGTTCATTGACCGCAACGGCAACCTGGTGCGCGGCCGCGACGTGGACTACAACGGCCAGCCGGCCGGTTACACCCAGGACCCGCAGGAGAACATCATCTACATCTCCAAGCACGACAACCAGACCCTGTACGACATCAACGCGTACAAGGCGCCGGTGGGCACCAGCATGGCCGACCGGGTGCGCATCCAGCAGGTGGGCTTCAGCATCGTGGCTCTGGGCCAGGGCGTCCACTTCTTCCACGCCGGCGACGACCTGTTGCGCTCCAAGTCCCTGGACCGCGATAGCTACGACTCCGGCGACTGGTTCAACCGTGTGGACTTCACCTATCAGGACAACGCCTGGGGCAGCGGCCTGCCCGTAGCCCGGGTCAACCAGGACAACTGGCCCATCATGCAGCCGCTGCTGGCTAACCCGGCCCTCAAGCCGCAGCCGGCTCATCTGCAGCTCAGCACCCAGCTCTTCCGCGAGTGGTTGGCCATCCGCAGCAGCTCGCCGCTGTTCAGCCTGCCCACAGCGGCGGACATCCAGGCGCGGCTGGCCTTCCACAACACCGGCCCGAACCAGATCCCCGGCCTCATCGTCATGAGTCTGTCGGACCTGGTGGAGCCGGACCTGGATCGCCGCGTCGAGTTCATCGTGGTGCTCTTCAACGCCAACGACGAGCCGCAGACCTTCACCGAGCCGGCCACCGTGGGCATGAACCTGGTGCTGCACCCGGTGCAGCGGAACGGCGCAGATCCGGTGGTGAAGACGGCCACCTTCAACCCGGCTACGGGCACCTTCCGAGTGCCGGCCCGCACCACCGCCGTGTTCGTGCTGCCGACGCCGCCCACGGTGCCCAACACCGGCCGCTTCCCCATGGTGCAGGACACCTTCATCAACGGCACCCGCCAGACGCTGAACTTCGGCAGCGCCGGCACCATGTGGTTCGGCCACCGCGGCTGGCTGCGGCCGGTGATGCGGGCTGACCTGAGCGCCATCCCTGGCGATGCGGCGGTGGACCGCGCGTATCTGTGGGTCTACGTGACCGAGGGCCGCGGCTTCACTAACTACGCCGAGTCCACCCTGGACGTGTCGGTGCACACGGTGTCCACGCCGTGGGCCGAAAGCACTGCCACGTGGCTGGTGCCCTGGACCACCGCGGGCGGCGACTTCGGCCCGGCCCTGCAGACCATCCGCGCGGACCAGAACAGCGTAGGCAAGTGGATGCGCTTCGACGTCACCAATGCTGTGGCAGCCATGGTGGCGGGCGAGGCGCCCAACTACGGCTTTCTGCTGACCAGCGAGCACCTGGTGACGCTGCAGGCCGATCCCTTCGGCCTGGTCCAGACCCGCTATGGCCTGGCCACGCGGCAGTACTGGGACGCCGGCAAGGCGGGCTACTTAGAGGTGCAATACCGCACCTACGAGTAGCCCGTAGGCCCCTGCTCCAGGGCCGCGCTGGGCGAGGCGAGAGGTAGCACAACTTTCGGAAAGCTGTGCTACCTCACACGAAGTGTGCTGCGGAGTGCGCATCCCCAGATGCGCACTCCGCAGCAGAAGGATCGAGCGCCGCATCAACGGCTAGCCGCTGTTGGGGGAGTGCGCATCCCCAGATGCGCACTCCGCAGCAGAAGCATCGAGAGCCGCATCAGCGGCTGGCTGCTGTTGGGGGAGTGCGCATCCCCAGATGCGCACTCCGTTCCAGAAGGAGGTGACACGCGCCACAGAAAGCTAACCCAGCAAAACGCTTATCGCCTTTTGCCGGAGAAGCATAGCGCCTGGGCTGTGCGGTGAAAGCTGCGCAGCTGACGAGGTGGAGGTTCCTCGACGCAGGTCGAGGCTAACTGCCCTTGGGCGGGAAAATCGAGAGATCGGCGGATGCCTCCAGGGCCCGGCCACGGCCCTTGCTTCTCCTCACCTGCGGCGCGCAACAAAGCCGGTTGGCGACAGTCGGGGACAACGGCGCGCCGGTGGCCGACAGCGATCTCAATACCCGGAGGAGAACCTACCATGTGCGGCATTGTAGGATACGTTGGCCCGCGGCCGGCGACCCCCATCGTCGTCGGCGGGCTGCAGCGACTGGAGTACCGCGGCTACGACTCGGCCGGCATCGCCGTGCTGCAGAACGGCCGCATCGAGGTACGCCGCGACGTCGGCAAGCTGTCCAACCTGATCAACCTGCTCAACCAACACCCCACCAACGGCCACCTGGCCGTGGGCCACACCCGCTGGGCCACCCACGGCAAGCCAAGCCAGCAAAACGCCCACCCCCACAGCGACGCCACCGGCGAGATCGTGGTGGTGCAGAACGGCATCGTGGAGAACTACCGCGAGCTGCGGGAGAGCCTGCAGGCGGAGGGGATCGAGTTTCGCTCCGAGACCGACACCGAGGTCATCGTCCACCTCATCTCCCTCCACTACAGCGCGGCCGGCGGGCTGGCCGAGGCGGTGCGACGCGCCCTGGGCTACCTCAAGGGTCCCAGCGCTATCGTGGCCATGACCAGCCGCGAGCCCGATCGGCTGGTGGCCGCGCGGCTGGGCAACGCCGGCGGCGTGGCCATCGGCCTGGGCGACGGTGAAACCTTCATCGCCTCCGACATCCCGGCCATCCTGGAGCACACCCGGCGCATGGTCTTCCTGGAGGACCGTCAGTACGCCGCGGTCACCCGCGAGGGCGCGCAAGTCTTCACCCTGGACGGCCGGCCGGTGCAGCCCCAGGTGCACCACATCCCCTGGGACCCCGTCTCCGCAGCCAAGGGGGAGTACCGCCACTTCATGCAGAAGGAGATCTTCGAGCAGGCCCGCTCCATCACCGACACCATCCGCGGCCGGGTGGACTTCGACGCCGGCGAGGTGGTGCTGGAGGACCTGATCCTGACGCCGGAGCAGGCGGCCCGCTTCAACCGCATCGTCATCGTGGCCTGCGGCACCTCGGCCTACGCCGGCCTGGTGGGCAAGTTCTGGTTCGAGAACATCGCCCGCCTGCCGGTGGAGGTGGACTACGCCTCGGAGTTCCGCTACCGCAACCCGGTGGTGGACGACCGCACCCTGTTGCTGGCCATCACCCAGTCGGGCGAGACGGTGGATACCCTGGCCGCGATGGAGGAGGGGCGGCGCCGGGGCGCCTACCTGGCCAGCATCGTCAACGTCATCGGCAGTCAGGCGGCGCGGGTCAGCGACGGCGTGATCTACATGCGCTGCGGCCCGGAGATCGGCGTGGCCAGCACCAAGGCCTTCACCGCCTCCCTGGTGGACCAGTACCTGCTGGCCATCTACCTAGCCCAGCAGCGGGGCACCCTGAGCCCGGAGCAGCGCCGCCGGCTGCTGGACGACCTGGCCCGGCTGCCCGACCTGGTGGGCCGGGTGCTAGAGGAGGGCGGACCCTACGTGGAGCTGGCCGAGCGCTTCCACGCCTACCACAACTTCCTCTACCTGGGACGCGGCATCAACTACCCCGTGGCGCTGGAGGGCGCGCTCAAGCTCAAGGAGATCAGCTACATCCACGCCGAGGGCTACCCCGCCGGCGAGATGAAGCACGGCCCCATCGCCCTGATTGACCGCAACATGCCCGTGGTGACCATTGCGGTCCAGGACGACGTCTACGACAAGATGATCAGCCAGATCGAGCAGGTGAAGGCGCGCAACGGCATCGTCATTGCGCTGGCCAACGAGGGCGACAGCTTCATCGGCACCAAGGCCGACCACGTGATCGCCGTGCCCAAGGCACCCCCCTTGCTGTCGCCGGTGATCAACGTGCTGCCCCTGCAGCGGCTGGCCTACGAGATTGCGGTCTGGCGGGGTGCGGACGTGGACCAGCCCCGCAACCTGGCCAAGAGCGTCACGGTGGAGTAGCGCGGCGTGCGCATCGCCCTGCTGGCGCCCTTCGCCGTGTACGGCCCCAAGGGCACGGCGCGCTGGCGCACCCTGCCCCTGGCGCGGGCGCTGGCGGCCGCCGGCCATTGCGTGATAGTAGTCGCGCCGCCGTACGACCGGCCGGAGCACGCAGGCCGGCGCTGGCGCGAGGGAGAGGTGGAGGTGCTCCACGTCCCTCTGGCCGGCGCCGGCCTGCCTCATCTGGCCCAAGCTGCCGGCCGCATGGCGCAGGCCGCCCTGGCCTTCCGCCCCGACCTGGTGCACGCGTTCAAACCGGTGGCCGCGTCGGGCCTGGCCGCAGCCCTTCTGCTGGCCCGGCCCGGCGGCCCGCCGATGGTTGTGGACGCAGACGACTGGGAGGCGGGCTGGGCAGCGGCGCAGGGCCTGCCGGCCCCCCTGCGGTGGCTGACAGCCTGGCAGGAGCGGTGGGTGCTGCGGCGGGCGAAGGCGGTCACGGTGGCCAGCCGCTGGCTGCAGCGCCGGTGGGCCGCGCTGCGGGGCGACAAGGCGACGGTCTTCTACCTGCCCAACGGCGCGGAGACGACCCTGCCTCCGCCCCCTCCCACAAGGGCAGCGGGCGGCCGCGTCCTGCTGTACACCCGCTTCGTGGAGCACTCGCCGGAGAAAGTCTGGGCCGTCTGGCGTCGAGTGGCAGCGGCGCGGCCCGACGCGCGGCTGTGGGTGGCCGGCCGTGGGCTGCACAGGGAGGAGGCAACTCTCTTGCGCATAGCCGAGGCGGATGGCCTGGCCCACACCGTGCGTATGCTGGGCTGGCTGCCGGCCATCAGCCGGTGGGGGGTGCTGGCTGCGGCGGACTTGGCTCTGTTGCCGGTGGCCGATACCCCTCTGGTGCGCGCCAAGTCTCCCATGCGTCTGGTAGACCTGTTGGCGGCCGGCGTGTGCGTGGTGACCCAAGGGGTGGGCGAGTACGCCGAGTACGTGGAGCACGGTTGCAGCGGCTGGCTGGCGCCGGCCGGCGACGACGCAGCCCTGGCCGACGGGGCGGTGCAGCTCCTGGCCGATGCAACGCTGCGCAGCCGGCTGGCGGCAGGCGCGGTGCAGCGGGTACAGGAGCGGTACCTGTGGCGCGATCTGGTCCAGGTCGCTTGGCAGGCGTACTCCGGCTGAAGCCTCGAGTCCGTGGAGGGGAGGAGAGGGGAGGGGTGGGGTGTAGGGATGGCAGAGCGGGAGCGCTGCGAGGCGGGACAGGGGGTGCAGGTGTGGGTGGCGGGCGGTGGGC